>NZ_JWLN01000023.1:0-99055 GCF_000814065.1 Pseudomonas sp. C5pp
GCTGGACTGATGAGGAGCTTGAAAAACTGGAGAGACTGCAGCGCCAGCCCGGTTTATTCGATCAGGACGATGTCAAAGCCAGCATCAAGCGCCTAGAGAAGGTGCCCTTCGATTTCTACTACAGCTATGAGTCGGTACTTGATGGTGAGGTAAAGATTTATAAGCACAAGATCGTAGACTGGGAGGCAAGCCAGCTGTACAGAAACATGCGCCGAGCTCATGGGCCTAACGGCTGGGAAGCGCCGTTTCGACAGAAGCTGGAAGTCGAGTTACCAGGAAAAGATCTTATGCTTCTAATGGGAACGATTCATCGATTTCCGCAACAGTGGCTGATTATCAGTCTCATCTATCCACCTAAGCAACCGCCCGAAGCAAATCAGCAAATTTCTCTATTTTGAGAGGCAGATGCCGCGTTTCCAGGGATGAATCCAATTCACTCGCAGCCTCGGCGATAAGGCTGCGGTGACAAAAATTCGCGTCAGCTTCGTAGCAAACCATACAAATGCGCTGGCTTGAGGCATCAGCTGTCAGGTTCTCCAGAAGGTCCATCCGGGTACGGATGTAAGCCCTGAAGTCGCGCGCATAGACCCCCCAATCGCCATCGACCTTATAGCGGTTTCGAATCGGTTTTGGGCAACCCAAGGGAGGGGAATGCTCGTAGGCAATTCCTGCATCAGCCAAGCACTGGGCAAAAGCCTTCTTGGAGAAACCAGGCTTTCTGGACAGAGGGTACTCGCGAACGTCCAGAACCTTGTCGATCTGAGCTTGCTTAAGACGAGCGATGAAGGCGTCGATTGACAACCCTTCATAGCCTGCGGTGTAGATCGCCATGTGAAATCTCCCAGCGGCTTCCTGCGGCTGTTCTGCAAATTAATCAGAGACTATACCATTCTGGCCTTGCTGTACCCCATGGGCATTGGATGGATGGCCATCTCCAAGAGGTAGCGACGAGCGGATGGTGGGAGTCAGAAATCATCTCGGTCCGCGTTAGGTGCAAGCGCCTTCGCCGAGAGGCTATTGGGTCTAGGACTTCGAATAGAGCATCGCAGCAGCCAGACCAGTGCATTCCTCAAGAAGCGCCGCTATCACGGATCGGAGCTTACTCGCGTCATACACACCTGATTCAACATCCTCGTGAGTGGTTTCATAAAATGCCTTTGCGTAGCTATCTTTGAAATCCAGGGCGCCCTGATAAATACCTAACGACTCCTTGTAATTCGTCCAGGTCACCTGCGCTGGAGGTCGCCCCTTAAGATTGAGATCAAGATAGCACTCGATAGCGGCCGCGCAGCCGTTGATGTCAGCGTTGGCAACACCACACGGGCCTTTCGCCGGAAACTCGCGCAGCTCCTCCAAGTCAGGAAGAACCATAGCTTTCATGTTCACTGGGAATTGAAAGCGTTTGAGTAGATTTTTATAGGTATCCACTCCTTCGGCGTCGTTATCGAACAGGAAGACCACGCGATTGTGAACATCAATTTTGACCAGTCCCTCGGCGAACTTGGACAGATTACCTGTACCGGAAAAAGGGTGACGCTCCTCGATGTCAATGAATCGAAAAAAATCCTCGATATCCGGGCGGAGCAGCGCCAGACCCCGCTTCAGAATGTGGGTATCAGAAGTGCCTTCAGTCGCTATCAAATAGGTCTGGGTCCGACGTGCGTTCCCAATGAAATCCTCATTTTTAGCCCACCCCGCATCCACAAAATTGCCGTAATCCCAGACGACATCTTCACCTAGATTAGCGGGGTTTTCGGCAAGGATTCGCAGAGTTGCATATGGGCTCAGGAAGCCTAACATTGAGCCGAAATGGCTGCGCTCGGAGTAGCCTCCGATGTCTCGATCAAACACTCCCGTCGGGAGTAGAGATGCCGCTGGATCAGCCGCAAAGCGGCCCCGGCCCTGTGCATGATCGGAATCGTAGCTGGCGACATAGTCGCTTTTTAGATCTCGCAATGCATACGCTTTGATGAAGTCGATAAATTGATCGAAAGTCAAACGGTCGGATCGACGCTCACTTGGCAGGTATTCATCGAACTGGTCTCTGTCGAGCACGACCTGATTTTCGTATTCCGACCTCACCGCCGCCAATGTGTATCCGAGCAGCTCCAACCGTGACACCATCGAACCAAGTGTCCGGCAAAAACACAGCTCCATTTGCTCCAGACTTTCAGGGCTATGAGCGTAGTCGTAGTCGATGCTCTCATGCCGACGGTGCCGACGGTCACACTCTTGATAAAGCATCCCGTGATCCATGCCCATGTAGCCCGTATTGTATGTGAGATCGAGGTTGCCTACTGACAGCGTGATTGGTGTGCTCATAGGATCTTTGTACTTGGAGTTAACTCTCTACCGCCAGTGCATGACGCGAATCTGGACTAGTTGTGCTGGCACGTGATAGCACATTTCAGCGGCGTCGGAGATGCATCCGAGCTCAGGTGCGTTATCCTGCTGTACCTGCCCCTCGCTAACTCACGCGTGTAAACCTGTTTTTTTCACTGTAAACCACCATAGTTAACAGTGAAAAAAATAGGTTTACAGGCCAGCAATCATTGGACCAGGGAACGGAATTCTTCGCCACACCATCACCTGGGTTTGGGGTCCTTATCGTCCTCCATCCAAGCATAGAAAGCTTTGGCCTGATCTTCCTCGGAGAGCTCCTCAACCGGAGGCCGCCGCGGACGGGCATTCGGCTTCTGCAGAGCATTCGCTGAGGCATCCAGTTGCTTTTTCACAGTTCGTTCCGATGCAGTGAGCGATGAGTCGAAAACCTTCTGGGCGACTCGCTCCTGCCGTTCAGCTCGCGCAAACTTCACTACGTTGGACGTGAACGCGGCTGGCAGATCAAACGGACACCGCAGGTCTAGATGCTGTTTGGACACTCGGCCACCCAGAGCCAATTTTTGAAGGTGTTCGACTTGTTTGGCACTGGACGTGTACGCCGCTGAGCGGTAAGCCTGGCCGATGTCTTGAACGGAGGCCGCATGACGACCTGCACTGCGGCACTCAATGTACGCCTGCTTCAACAACTCCACCGCTAGGCGCTTGATACCGAAGGTGCAACGGTAAATTTCCCGTGCCAAATCGCCCTGATTACCACAAATCGCGCCATTGCCCACACGAACACATTCATCAATGAAAGCTTTCCAGTCGGAACTGCCAGGCTCGTCGGGAAGCATGATTCTTGGATCGGTCAGCAAGCGCTGCTGATCCTCATTGTTTCTCTCAAACAACTTGTGACCCAAGCTGTAATTGCACACGTAGACCATTGGCGGACCGATACCAGCCATGTTCAAGAGGATATCTGTAACCTTCGCTGCACCAAGCCCCTTTTGGATGTACTGCATTTCATCCAGGATGACTAACGATACCCCATCACGATTCGCCCTACGCCGGCATTCACTCAGCAGCTCAGCAACGGTCAGTCGCGACAGAGGCACCTCAATGAACTCTCGAAGAAGGGCCTTAGCATTGGTGGTACCTCGGGCGCTTGCGTACCAATGCGACCGCAACGGTAGATCACCCTGGAAGTGATCGCAGGACAGATCAACGGGGCCAGGCAAAACCTTGCGCAGCGCAGCAATCGTCTGGCTCTTCCCAACCCCTGCAAGCCCTGTAAAACAGACCGGCACAGCATCGACTGCAGGTGCTTCATAGAGCCCTCGGGCGTACTCGCGCTCAGAAGAGAACAATGCTCGCGCATGCAGCGCTGCTCGCCCCACCATCTCCTGGATGAACTCAATCGTAAATGCGTTGGGAATGAAAGATTCACGCAATGCTTGAGACAGCACCTCCGCCGCCAACCGAGGTTCGATTTCGTACAGACTTTCCAATGGCTCAGGTCGACGCGTGATGATCTGGCGGACCTGATCAGCCGTTTGGCAGCCGTCGAACCAACTCGCAACGGCCTCATTCATTTGGCTTTACCTCGGAATCGATCATAGTCATCTGTATCTCGCTGCGCCGATGCCGATTTAGGTGGTCGACCAATTCGTCTCACGCCACCTTTACACTCTTCACCGGTATCTTCTTTGAATCTATCATCGTGAAATTGATGAATTGCCGGTATCTCATTACGAAGCGCAGTTTGAGACTTTCGCCTTAACGCATCTAGTGACTGAAGATCACGTAATGATATGTCCCGATCACCGTCAACGGTCCTTTGCGTCGTTACAAAGTCCAGTTCGAACAGTGTGCCTCCTACCTCAATCCATATATGCCGAACGCACATAGTCAGTACATATACATCAACTTCAATAACGCTGCTCCTAGCAACTCGATCAAATATCCCGGTGTTGATCAAATCAACAGACCTATACTTGCGCCCGTACAGATAAACTGCGTCTTGACGTACAACGGCCGGGTGCACAGACAGGAAGCTCTTTATGGCAACCTCTTGCTGCATCCCGATTGCAGAATTACGGAAGCGGCTGTCCCAATAATTCCAGATACCCAGCGGGGTGGGCTTTATTCCGCACCAATACATTTCGGTTTCCATGCGGCCACTTGCGTCAGACGACCGGTTGTCTTTCAGGACTTGGTGAATCTCCCTGCGGGCCATTTGGACAAAATTCAGTGTGCTATGGACATAGGTGGGTTGATCGAGGTCGGATTTTGCTCGCGGGTGCGATGACTCAACCGTAGCTTTAGACTGGCCAGAAAAAACCGGCGTATTTTCAAGTGTGCCTAGCCAGTGGATCTCAGGCTCCGTGTCCAGGGCTGCTGCAGGACCTCGATCAAACACCAGCCCACCTGCCAAGCCTTCGCAGGGCCACCACCCCGGTTTGATAGTTACTCCGAAAAGACCACAAAACCATACTTTGTCTACAGCCATGGAAAACAGACACATCCGATAAGCTTCTTTGGTTTCTTTACCTTCGGCAAATCCAATGCCAACCACCATTCCGGACAGTCCACACACGGCACGAACGACGCAAAATCCGTCAACGGGGCTACCCTCTGTCAGGCCGGATAGTTTTTCAACTATGTAGTAACCATCAAACTCGACCTGTTGATTTAGATTCGTCAATCGTTCTGAGAAACTGCCCAAACTGCCGCTCTGGTCGCGGGTCTTTTGTTTACCTCTTACGCCAATAGATTTTTCTTTAGCGCTAACTTGTTGTTCGATGCAGTATCGCACCTGATCAAAAGTTGGAAATGGGTGCCCTTTACGATTGATGAAAAATGCTGCTCCATTTCGTTCAACGGAAACGCAACCAAATTCCTCAGTAAGAATTTTTCGGTAAACTTGGTTATGGGTTTTGTCAGCGGAACGGAATCTAAGATACGCAGCAAGTATTCTTTCCCTCATGGCGCTATCGGCTCGGTAACCCCACTCTTTGCCATTGGGTGATGGCCTTCCCAGCCTGCGTACTTTCCCGGGCCCCTCCCTGTCCCACTTACCAATGCGGTGCAGGGGAGGCATGAGAGCCCACTTGTTTTGTCCAAAAGTAATGTAGGTGTAGAACCACAACCTTAAGCGAGCTGTATTTTGCTGAGGCGACTGGCTTTTGGCGTGAGCGTTAATTACAGCGTCCGGATCGTCACTGGCTAGAACCTCCTGGAGACGAACCAACAGGCCTGAGATAGCCAGAAAACGGCGGTTGACCTTTTGGTCGTAGGTTTCCTTAGCAGAAACCCGCTTCGTTTCACGATCTGAAATTGCGATCCCCTTAATCGGTTCTAGCCATGGCGGGAATTTGTCCGTCTCCCCTGACGCCAGCAGCGCACCCGCTTCGAGCGCTTCTTCGAACTCGAACCTTGTGAGGGTGATCAAGGTGGTGCGCACGTCTTTCCCTAGATCACTGAACTCCACCAAGCGCACCCGGTTGTGGACCGCATCACTGTTCAGGAAATGGTAATAGTGGCCTTTGACAAGGCTACGATAACCTTCAGGCGCAAATAACCTAGCGCCCGTGATCACGGCTCAATCTCCAAGAAAAATTTGCCGTAGGCTGCCAGCAGATCACCACCGTCGGTATCGAGAGGATGGTCGATCAGAATCGGCTTGAAGAAATTTACTGGCAGCTTTCGGTCCCAGATGTCTTGGTAGACCCTCGCAATAAACTGGTCACGCTTACCCCATCGGGCTGCATACCGGTAAATGATGGGGTGGATCAAGGCCCCAGCATGCACAGCGCCCTCAATCTCAGCGCTAAACTCCCTGAGCAGCTCGGGTTCGTGGGTCAGCGGCAAGCCATGCATCGGAAATAGCAGATCGAGATTGCCCACGACGATCGGGTCCAGACGATCCAAAGACATTTGCACGGTCCTGATACCGCCGCTTGCGTAATGCAGTTGCTCTAGGGCTGTGCGTAGCTCAGCATGATCACGGTCCTTTTTTTGCTGATTAGGGGTCTTGGCTGCTGAGTAGCGCCTCTCGCTGAAGGCGTGAGCTTGATCCTTCACTGTCCAATTGACCGCGTAGGGTTTCCCATCTGAACCCATCAAATACAGTAAAAGGTCCCCCTGATAGGGAAAGGGCATTCTCTGTCGGCTACCAGCTTTAGTGGTAATCACCACCTGGTGATGCTTGAAGCCAATTTGCTTGGCAATTTCCATCGTCCCAGTGACAGGATGAGAAAAATGTCCTTTGGTGAGTGGATGCCCGTGCAATGGATGCGGGGCGTGATATGGCCACAGCATCTTCTGCTCGTGAATATCGAGCAGCTGAGGATGGAAGAGCGCGAGCTGTGCGAACACCGCTTCTGGGGTGGACAGCGAGTGAATCGCACGGCCGAGCTTCCGGCTATTCATTCTGCTGATACGAGAGCCCTTAGGGGCTTCTCGTGGAACCGCCAAAATCGAAGGCGTGTAGATATCGCCCCATGTGAAGTGAGCTTGTCGGCTCCTGATGAGGGCAAATCTCTCCTGCAAAGTCATCAATTCAGTCCAATGTCTACGGACCCAGGATTGTCATCCAGCCTGGGGATAATTTGCTGGATGCCCCTGTAGCCCTTGCCTCCCGGGCAGACCCAAGAGTGCCGGGTTGTGGATAACGCTCACCTTCTTGTGGATGAACGAAGTCCTGCAGGACTTGACGTCCCGCATGTTCGGAATAGACAATGGAAAGGTCAGGTCGCTAAATTCTGACTTATCCACAGAGGCCCAAGGTCGCACTTGGGCCTTTGTCTATCTGACTTCTAGCGTTAATAAACTAGTCAGATTTCATTTAATACTTCCTTATTATTGATACGTGTTAAGAATCTAGGGCGCAGTTAGTCAGGCATCTGCAATGGATGGCGCTGGGGACACACGTGTCTGTGTGCACATCTTAAAGCGCTTCGCTTAGCGGGATATGTTACCGCCGTGGTTAACAGGGTGACAACTGAAAAGTCACCCCTCTCAGGGTTGGAACTGGCTTCAAAATTGTCCAGCTCGGATCATTATCTAGAGCAGCCGTGCGCCTGACGCCCATCAACGGGTATATATCTTCACGCCCTTATCTCGACTGATAATTTAAGGAATTAGCCCCAACCAAATAAAATGTTGAAAACGACAAGCGTTTGGTGAGGCAAATGGCCGATTCTGCAAATGCATCTGTCCCTATCGTTCGATGGCTACCGGATGAGACCTTTTTCAGCATTTGTTGTCGTCAGCATCGTTTCATGTGCCAAGTTACTAAGGCTAGCACCACTGCATGGCTATTTGGTGAGGGATCAAGTAGTGTGCACCATGACTTCCCTAGCAAACTAAACTCTTTGCCGCAAAAAGCTAAAGAAGTATGGGGCAGCCCAGCTAACATCATTACAGAACATACGATATTGCCGCTTTTTTTCCTTTTCAATCCAAGGAAAGAATTGACGACGTCTTTCATACAGTTTCAAACAATTCTTTAGGCACCTTAAAATATCGCCTGGGTCTGGTGACCGGTCGCTTTGGCGCAGAGCACCCATTGAAAGCATGCCTCGAATGTTTAAGGGAAGACCGTATCAATCATGGGGTCGCCTACTGGCACCTGTCCCATCAGTATCCAGGCGTCACGTTATGCCCTAAGCACGGAACTCTAATCAGGATTTGCTCGGCCAACCGGCAGTGGTCGGACTCTGCGCACTGGGTATTACCTGCCGAGGACCTAATAGCGAGCGTTGCAGAGCAGCCTGTATGCCCGACAGTCGTGCAAATCCTCAAGCGCCTAGGACACTCAGTGAGTGAGTTAGCCAAGCTAGGCATCTCTGTGCAGTTTCGTCCAGAAAATGTCACGGCTGTTTATAACGAAGCTATTCGTCACCTCTCCGTAAATACAGAAGCTTGCTTTGATGCCGAAGCAGACCTAGCTTCGTTCGTTTCACAACTGCAACCGTATCTTCCACTGGCCTCGCTTCCGACCACTCCACAGAAAGCTAAAACTTTTATACAGAGTCTGATCCGCACACCGCGCGTTAACTCCCATCCGCTCAAACATCTGATTATGATCACTTATATATTCGGCGAGTTTGGGCCGTTCTTGGGTTCGTTAAATAGATTTCAGTCTGCAGGTGATCAGGATAAACATTCTCCAGACCACGGAAGACGAGCAGTAGACGATAAACCAGCAAACCAATTTAAAGGTCAGGAAATCAGGGACAGAGCCTTTAAAAAACTGAAGCCTAAAAAGCTGAAACCCGAGCTTCGGGACCAAATCTTGAGTTGCTTGCGCAATGGAGTGGAGAAAAATTCCATAGCGGAACGATATGGCGTTTCGGTTTCTACGATAAACAGGATCCTAAGAGCTGATCCTCACATGATGGCTGCTTGGACAACTCAGCGCAGGAATCTATCGCTACACGATCACCGTGCGGCGTGGGTGAGCGCCATCGGCATGAATCCAGACGCCAGTCCGAAAATCCTGAGATTAATGCTCCCCAAGGTCTATCAATGGCTATACCGGAACGATAATGTTTGGTTGATGGCTCAAACAAAGCGGATGCCAAGTGGTCGCGTAGGCAACAATCAAATAATTGATTGGAGTGCACGCGACCGGCAACTATGCGAATCAATTGAATTGAGTATTCAAAGAGGAAAAACTTCGGCGACGAACCTGCCTGTTAGAGCTGATCATATTTTCGCGTTGGTGCCGACTCTGCATAGGTGCCTAGAAAAAAGAAATCGCTACCCAGAAGCACGAAAGCTATTAGAAAGTGTTACCCAATCGACCAAGACTTAACATGCAAGTGCAGCGACGCTCAGTCAGCTATTCCCGACAAGTGGTCGCATACCTACCATTCCCATAATTACGCCATAGAGACTCAATAGGAATTAAATTCTTATCATGCTCGTACAAATCAACTACAAACCTATCGAAAGTCTCATAGGCATAAACCACGATCTTCAAAATTTCTTCGGGAAGAAATTCCGAATTTATAACAGGACTATCGAAGCCTTTTTCTTCCAAATTAATTGAAATCCGATCGAGAAAATCAATCATGGCTTTCCGCTCAGATTTCATCCGCTTCGTCAGTTTCTTGAGGCTGCACAACTTATCGGAGAGAATGGCCACTGCAGAATGGATTGAAATAGAGAATTCATAAGCGCATAGTGCTTCTACGAAGCGAGCATGTTTGAGAGCATCTTCATCCAAGTTCATTACGCTCTCTGCGTTACCGAGGTGTCGCCCAGAACACTTTCTCCACATCACATCGAGATTGTGGCCTTTTGATGAGAAAGGTTGATCGCAATATGGGCAAGTGGACAGCAGCACCACATTGTGCGTGGCACACACGCTCACATGATCAGGGAAATTTCGTCGCCAGTAGGAAAAGCCCAAATCCTGCACGTCCTGCCTGACGCATTCCGGGCAGTAGGCGTGCAAGTCGGAATTAGTAATCGCCATTCGGGGTTTGAGATACGCCGTTCGAGAATAACTGATATCCCGGGTATCCCTGATAACAAACTGAAGGGGCAATTGGGTGTGTTCGTGCAGCAGGCGGTTGAAGCCATAGCATCCTTCCCAACCCATCGTTGAAGCGATCACCCTAACTGCTTGGTGAGTAATCTCCCCTTCAGAAAGCCAGCGTAACCTGTCTACCCTCCAATCCATAAAATTCACGAGTAAATTGCGGTCAACATATGAGCGCAGAGATTCATCAGGTTGGATACACAACAGCATTGATGGGTTGGCCCTCAGCGACTGATCCCGCGTCATCGTTCAAAGGTTGCGGTTGAGCAACCAACGCCAGATATCAGGTGTAACAAAGGCACCCAAAGGTGCCTTTTCGGAAGGTTCGAGGAGTAGTCGCAGCGATCCTTTAACTCCCAGCCTTGCGACCTTGGGTTCAGAATCCGACCGGCTTTGCCGGTCGTCACTACTTCAGAGAAACCAGCATTCTCTGCTGCCGAAATTGTGGGGGGCCTTGCTGGTACCCAGTCCCAACGGATGCGCAGTTGCAGTCCTCGACTACAAGCCTATACAGGGTGACACGCGTGTCAATTACATTCTGAGGCGCAATTCCAAGTCGGGACAATGGGGTGCATCACTGCACCCCGCCAACCCGGATTGGTCCCGAACAGGGTTACCTGCGACAGCTTTAATTCACGTGCGACAGATTTAATTCCCTAAATCTACGGGATCCTGGGTAGAGACAGAAAATATTACACGTACGCGTTATGTATCGTAAACCAATAAACCAGAATGATAGCCCGCTCCGCCATCTCCATGCATTAGCGAAAGGCTTTTGCTCAGGCTGCCGGCGCGGGCTGCGGGTAAAAAAAAACCTCAGCATGGCTGAGGCTTCTGGTGAGAGTGATACTTCAGGGCTACCTAGGCACGAGCTTTACGGCAGCGAGAAGGATCCGGTCATAGCGCATGACCAATTGTTTGAGACGGCGGCTAGAAACGTTGTCCTTGATCGCTTTCGCCACCATTCGCTCATGCCGTGCTTGAGCACGACGCAGCCTCTGCCCTTGAATTCCCGCCCACAGATTGAGAGGCATTTCCGGACCAGTAGGGGTCGAGTTGAGTGTTCCCATTTGCAATCTCCTGAGGCTTGCGTTGCATGACCTAGGGAGATGTGGAACAACGCTACATACGTCTCAGTCCACGTAGCTCCCAGGAGAACAACGCAAACACCCCAGAACGCTGCGGGACCCCTGGCAAGGTCCCGCCTACTTAGCCTTGGATTTCTTCGGAATCACAATTACTGGCAAGCCGCGGACCGCATCATCCCAGTGCAGGTCACGATCTGGATCGCTGGCAATTTTGCTGATCCACACAGCGGTTTTTTTCCAGCGAATTGCAAGCTTGCGGCCATTCCAGCCGCGGGCCTTGTACGCACCCTTGAATTCATCAGGGGTCAACAGCGGTTGTTGCAGCTGAACTTCGGGCAAGCCGCGGACCGCGTCATCCCAGTGCGGACTACGGTCTAGGTCGTTGACCAACCTGCTGATCGAGAAAGCGGTTTTTTTCCAGCGAATGGCGAGCATACGACCATTCCAGCCGCCTGCCTTGTACGCGGCCTTGAAATCGTTCGGGCTCAAAAGCGGTTGTTGCAGTTGAACTTCGTTGTCCAAATTCTTGCACCCGAAAATGTATGGGTAGACGGCATGCTGGCAGAGTCAGTCAATTATGATGGCCTTGGACAAATCCCAATCTGCAGGTGCTGCTGCACTAGTCGCAAAGGCAAATCGCATAGCGACCGAGGGTGAATTGTTCTTCATCAGCTAGGCGGCTGCACCAGCGCACATCGCTGCGACCGCGGGTCAACTCTTTGGCCCCACCCTCATCCACGCAAGCACAATGGAAGGCTCCATTTTTAAACTATAGGACAACACTTATCAACCTGAGGCTCCCCGTCACCATTCTCAAGATCGAGTAGGAGGCGGATTCACACCCGCCGTCCTCTCACACCACCGTGCGTACGGTTCCGTACACGGCGGTTCAGGTTACGCGGCTAAGCCGGTTAATCGTATCCAGTATCGAGACCAGCCCGAGCCGGTCCCACAGTTTCTTTGGCAGCGCGTAGTTCATATGTTGCGCTCCCGAATTCCACCATGGACCTCGGCCATTGAAGGCTGACTTGTTGGCACGCTCCTCGCTCAACCCCAGGCGCATCAAGTTTCTCAGCCTCGTGGGAGGCTGTTTCCATTGACGCCAGATGACGCAGCGGAGTTTGTGCCTGACCCAACCATCCAGTTCCTCAAGCGGCCGCTTGCTCTGGCTGAGCTTGAAGTAGCTAGCCCAGCCTCTCAGGACGGGGTTGATCCGCTCGATGACAGTCGCCATTTTGCGAGCCCGTACGCTGCGCAGCAGCATTCTGAGCCGGTCGCGTAAGCGGTCTAGGCTCATCCTTGCCACGCGCAGTCTTGGCTGCTGGTGCCAGCTCATCCCATAGCCTAGGTAGTCGCACTTCCACGCCCTTGCCACTTGGCTTTTCTTCCTGTTCACCGTCAGCTTCAGACGTTCTCTCAGGAAGCGCTCGACGCTGACCAACACCCGTTCGCCGGCCCGGGGACTGCGTACATAGATGTTCGCATCATCGGCATAACGTACGAAGCGATGGCCCCGCCGCTCCAGCTCGCGGTCGAGTTCGTCGAGCAGGATATTCGACAGCAACGGCGAGAGCGGGCCGCCTTGCGGCGTCCCCTCCTGCCGTGGGCTGACGACACCGCCCGACATGATCCCGGCTTCAAGGTAGCGGCGGATAAGCCTGAGTACGCACTTGTCTCTGATCCGACGTTCGATGCAGGCCATGAGGATGTCGTGATTGACCCGATCGAAAAACTTCTCCAGATCGAGTTCCACGCACCAGCGGTGTCCCGCTGTCACATGAGCACGGGCCATCTCGATGGCTTGATGCGTACTTCTGCCCGGACGAAAACCATAGCTGTAGTCCGAGAACAGTGGGTCGAAGATAGGTGTGAGCTGCTGCTGCAGTGCTTGCTGGATCAGGCGATCCACGACGCTGGGGATTCCCAGTTGCCGTGTGCCGCCCTGCGGCTTGGGAATTTCAACCGCTCGCACTGCTTGGGGCTGGTATTCACCGGCCAGTAACCTGACCTTGAGGGTTGGCCAATACTGTCTCACGTAGCCCGCCAAGTCAGCGACCGTCATGCCATCGGCACCCGGTGCTCCCTTGTTGCTGACCACGCGTTGATACGCACGTCTGAGGTTGGCCGGTGCAAGCACCCGCTCCATCAGCGTGTCCGGCTCCGCGTTCGTCCACGTCACGGACGCCGTCGATACCTTTGCACTGTCAGGCGTCACCCTCGGCTTCTGGCCGGAGCTCGGGATGACAGTTTCCGCTGTGGGAAATTTCTGCATTACGGTTACCAACGAGACGGCGACGCCTACTGGCGGCATAACCTGTTCGGCCCTTGGTGGCGCGGTTAACCGCCACTTACTACGGCTTCGGCTGACTTCTGCACGCTCATCCCGTCGCCTTTCGACGCGCGGTAGCACAATGGCAAACGTACAGATCTCCCAGGGTAATTCGCGCGACCTTCCTGCTTATGCCTGTCGGATCTACGTCACAGCGTTCCGTGCAAGTATTGGGCTTTGGCGATTTGTGCCACCTCACCCCGCTGTGCCGCCTCTATCCGCTTCCTGTTCGTCAGGCCAGCATTTTGCCTCGGGCTTCCTTCAGATTCGCGGTCACCCGCGACACCCTTGCCTCCGGCTAACACTTCCCCTTGCCGGGTGTGTAGAGGACTTTCACCTCCAAGTCACCCACTTGGCCACCACAACCAAGCGGGTTGCGCATACGCGCAACGCGCCATGCCTGGCGCACACAAAAAAACCCGGCCTATGGCCGGGTGGGTCTAGCGTTGTCGGTTCAAAGGGCTAAGGCCTGGCAATCGTCGCAAAGACCTACCTGGAAAACCTCAAGATCGGCGAAGCAGCGGGTGCATTGCTCGACATCATGATCTTCGGCGAGCTTGCTGATCACGTCGCCATACTCAGCAACCAATGCGGCGTAGTGATCGCCAGTTGAAGCGTCTCCCCTCAGCTCATAGTAGCGGTCCTCGCTCTTCGAGTAGGCTTTGAAAACTGGCTTTCCGTTGAACTGGCTGGCACCTACAGAAATTGGCGCTCTGTTGCGTAGCAAAGCGATAGTCTCGGGCATGGTTTGCATTGGATTGCTCCTCAAGTATCAGGTTGACCGTGTCCTGGGAGATGGCCAACAACACCTGATAAGCGGTTCTAAGCGGCAAGCGGCCCCGGGCTCGGCGCCAGCACAATGAACCGCCGCTGCAATAAGGCCCTCAATCAGTTCTGGCAGCCTAATTGAGCGTGAGCGTAGGCGTAAAAAACCCCGGACTGCTTGAGCAGTACGGGGTGGTGTAGCGTTAGGTGCCAGACCCGGTGCCAGGCCATGCGATGGCCGCTGGAAAGAATCACGCCTCGCGGCTGTAAGCCTTAATACGCGCGTCCGCGGCCGCCAGGTAGCCCTGAATCTTCCCAATCGCTTTGGCCATGTTTTCAAGATCATCGGGCTTTGCACGTGAGCACGAGATGTTCGACACCTCGGCCAGCACTCGCTGGGCAACCTCTTTCCAATTGGTTACCTCATCGGCGCTGCAGCAGGCATGGTAGTCATTCACCTTACGAAAAAGACGATCGAAAGCGCGACGGTAATCGGCGACAGGGACTGTTTTGGTGCTGCTCATGGGGCACTCCTCAGAAGGGAAATCTGGTTGAACTTGCCCATGGGGATGGTTCACGCACGCGTGTAATGGGTGCCAGCGACCTTGTTCCACCATGTAATTCATCCCTGAGGACGATGTTTAATTCCTCAGGAGAAAACCCATGGCAACACTCGTGAAAGTATCGACCTGCTTGACCCCAGAGCTAGCACGAACCGTCGTCGAAATGGCATGCGTCGTACGCATCGCAGAAACTGGAGAGGGCGTAGAAATCCGCGACACCAGGCCCCTCCTCGATCGCCTGGCATCACCAATTCGGGGGCGAGGAATTGTGCGTACCCTTGGCGACACGCATTTCGTCGTGACCGAGGACCTGGCGAAGCGGATCGACGCAAAACACCTACCAAGTGAGCAGGCCCCGACTGAGGCTACAGGTGTCGAAAACGACGCACTGAAAACACTCATCGCTGATCGGTTGGGTGCTATGGGCTGGCTGATCGTTGATGGGCTGAGCTTTAACTGCACATCAGCAGTGGCCAAAAAAGAGTACCGAACTGCGGTTGGCATCAAGGAGGCGATCGC
Source organism: Pseudomonas sp. C5pp (assembly GCF_000814065.1). Classification (NCBI taxonomy): domain Bacteria; kingdom Pseudomonadati; phylum Pseudomonadota; class Gammaproteobacteria; order Pseudomonadales; family Pseudomonadaceae; genus Pseudomonas; species Pseudomonas sp. C5pp. Next base: position 15,142 of record NZ_JWLN01000023.1, read on the forward strand.
CTTTCTCGAAGCCGGAGATGAAGGTGCCAGACGCCTGATCGCTCAGTACTACAGCGAGGGCAATAACGTACTGAGCACAACAACTGCGCGATTCACTCCTGACTGGTCGCCCGAAGTTGTTGAATCGGGCGCCAGCCGATTCGCGGCCGAAGTTGACGACGTAATCAGCGACACCTATGCGGTACGCCTGCTTCGCCATCGAGACCAAGCCGCTGATGGCGCATAACACTCTCAGGCTCACTTAGGCAAACGCACCACCACACCCCGGGCTCGCCCGGGGTTTTTATTACCCAGCTTCGTAGTTCATGTGCGCCATCACCAGGTACACCGCCAACCAAGCTCCGTGGAGTCACCATGAACCACTATCAACACCTGATCGCGGACCAGATCCGGTCCGTCCAAGGACAGAAAGACTATTGCTTGCAAGTCCTATCCGCCGGCGGCCTTGAACCCTGGGAGTCGAAGGAATACAGCGACCTGGTTGAGCAGTATGACCAGACGCTCAAGGAACTGAATGAACGATTGCCTGAAGCAGACTGATCCCTCACCTCATCTATCTAACCTATGGGAAGAACACCATGACCAACGCAATCGAAGCACAAGCACAGAAGGTCGAAGCTGCCTACGCAGTTACAGGCAGCGTCAATCCAGAATACGAGCGCGAGTTCGACATCCTCTCCGACATGCGTCGTGCTGAAATGGCCAAGGAATTCCGCTCAGAGCGTGGCCTGCCTCCCACGGCGAAAACCCCGTATGACTGAGCCTCAGCTATGAGGTTTGAGCATGCACCACCGCCCCCGGCTTGCTGGGGGCTTTTTTCGTTATGCTTCCTACAGACTGAGCCGGGTCGCCCATATCTTCGGGCTTAGGGAAGCTTACTGTGCGGCGTTATACGGCCGCCAAGCAAAGGTAGGCACGCGTGCCTACTGGCATGAAAATAGGCACACGTGCCTATCTAGGCCTGTGCCTCTTCAGTGTCGAGCTTTGCAGCCTGCTTTCGACGCTCCATCAACTGTTGCATGTACACGATCCCGTCTCGAAGCGCATTCACCGCCCAGGTTGGGCAAGGCCGGGAAGATTTCTTGGTCGGATCGTTGAGCCAGGATCGAACAGCGCGATCGGAGCAAGGCCGCTTGGTGACGGCGTTGATGAGCATCGCGCTCTCGCGTTGTTTGACGTCATACTTTTTCAGCAGCGCCAGAAACGCTTGCCGGTTGGCTTCACGCCCTTCGTCGTCCATCTTACCTCCAAACGGTTGAGAATAGGCACATGTGCCTAATAGCTGCATTCTAGGCACTTGTGCCTATCAAGGAAACCCCCAGAGCGTGCGCGAACTCAAGCCCGTACGGTGCCCCGATGCAGCCTGGCTCAAAAGCCGCCCCCCATCACTTCAACTTCGAGCGAGCGGAACTTCAGCCACGGCCCTCGAAACCACTTCAAGTTCATTTTCAGTGATACCCAGTAGCCCGGGCCAGATTCGGACCATAGCCGGCTAGCGCCAATACCTAAAACCGCCTCCGGTACGAGTGCTGATGATGACTTGATCAGGCTGCAAGGCGTAGCAATTACTGTGACGCATTACTCAGGACCATGCATACCCATGAGGAATCCATCATGACAACTGAGCAAGCACTAGCGCCACATCTGACCAGCACAACCCATGTTGCGGTTGAGCGAAAACACTTCATCGGAACTGGCCGGAATGCCTGGCTCATAACAGGTCGAGTTTGTGGTGATGACGACGACACTGCCTATCTGGTGCTGGCAGATGATGAGGCCATAGCTCAGGAGACCTTCAAACGGGAGCTTCGAGACTGTGAAGTGTTGCAGAACGACGCCCCAAACGCGGATGATCTTCCTGAGATCTACATCATCCAGAGTGACATGCTGAGCTGAGCATTTTGAGGAAAACGCTCCACCATACCCTGGCCTCAGGCCAGGGTATTTTTTTGAGTGCGCCAGGCATGGCGCGTTGAGCGACCACGCTCACAACAGGGATAGGCTACTAAACGCGGCTGCTTGGTCGAAGGCTCATATCCCAGCCGTCGCGTAAGTTGTACCAGCCCCCACAATTTGCTCCCTCATGGCCTGCCCATGCGCCTCCAGCTCCTCTACCTTTCGCTCAAGCTCCCAGGCTCGGCGGTAAAGCCGCTGGTTGATAGCGATTACCCACTGCAACGCAGAACGCTCGCGGTCGCCGATATCACCCGAGTCGGTGCCTTGACCAACCCGGGCTAGAATATCGGCAGGAACCTCCGGCAAAGGTTCATCATCCCACAACATGCTGCCTCCTGTACTGGATATAAAAACAGTATGCGATGACTTGGAGCTCCAGCCAATCCCTGGCTCAGCGCCACCCCACACGGCGGCCTCCCATTCTCGTCAGTGAGCTTCCCGTAGCAGGGAAGTCAGCAGCCAGACGATGAAGCTTACTTAGGGACACTCTGAAGAAGACTTCCTAATTTGGCAAAATGCCCGGACTCAACCCGCCGAGTTTCCCGATGAAGCAGATGACCTTCGCCGACGCCGAGTACGCCGGCAAGCGCAAACAGACCCGCAAAGAGCTGTTCTTGATCGAGATGGGTCAGGTAGTGCCGTGGCAAGGTTTAGTTGCTTTGATTGATCCGCATTACCCCAAGGGTGAAGGCGGTCGTCCGGCCTATCCATTGATGGCGATGCTGCGCGTACATCTGATGCAAAACTGGTTTGGCTACAGCGATCCAGCGATGGAGGAAGCGCTGTACGAGACCACCATCCTGCGGCAGTTTGCTGGGCTGAGCCTGGAGCGCATTCCGGACGAAACCACCATCCTCAACTTCCGCCGCCTGCTGGAGAAACACGAACTGGCTGCCGGCATCCTGGCTGTGATCAATGGCTACCTGGGTGACCGAGGTTTGTCGTTGCGCCAAGGCACTATCGTCGATGCCACGCTGATCAATGCGCCAAGTTCGACCAAGAACAAGGACGGCAAGCGTGACCCGGAAATGCACCAGACCAAGAAGGGAAACCAGTATTACTTCGGTATGAAGGCGCATATCGGCGTTGATGACGAGTCCGGCCTGGTGCACAGCGTGGTGGGGACGGCAGCTAACGTTGCAGACGTTACCCAGGTCGACAAACTGTTGCACGGCGAAGAAAACATGGTGGGGGCCGATGCAGGTTATACCGGCGTGGAGAAGCGCCCGGAACATGAAGGCCGTGAGGTGATCTGGCAGATCGCGGCCCGTCGTAGTACGTACATGAAGCTGAGTAAGCGCAGCGCGCTGTACAAAGCCACGCGCAAGATAGAGAAAGCCAAGGCTCAGGTGCGTGCCAAGGTCGAACATCCGTTTCGGGTAATTAAGCGGCAGTTTGGCTACACCAAGGTGCGCTTCCGTGGGCTGGTGAAGAACACCGCACAACTAGTAACGCTGTTCGCGCTGTCGAACCTGTGGATGGCGCGACGACATTTGCTGGCGAATGCAGGAGAGGTGCGCCTGTAACGTGGAAAATGACCGCAGCCAGGTTATCGCGGCGGCTAGAAACACTGAAATGAGCGGGTGATCTGATCGTTTTTGATTGGTTTGCTGCTTTCAAAATCGGCGACGGCTGAAGTCGATTGAAAATACAGGACTACTTCAGACCATCCTTAGCATGGGTGCGGGTAGTGCACAAACTCATTGTTTATCAACTGAAACGGTGTATACGTATTCGTCACCATTATCGTTGTCTTTATATTCGCGCTTTCCACCACTAGGAATCACATCAGTTATAGAAAGCCTGTAACCATCAGTCCGAGGATAGTCAACAACAAGACCACCAGCTTTGTCGGTCCCCATATCCGCCAAGTGCACGTAGTTAACGTCCATTGTTAAGCGGACAGTTCCATCACTAGCAACATAAGGCGTGAAATAAGCGGTGGAGCCGAGCTCCAGATTAGCAAGTCGCGCCTTATTCGGATTGATTAGCTTCCTGTACTTCTTGTACTCAATATTTCTGTAAGCCTTTCGGACACCACTTTGAGTTGTCACGCTATAAGCATCTACAATATCGCCATTGCGAGTAAGCTCAGTACTAATGACGATTGACTCTGCCGCCGAGGCATTAACCGCTAGTGCAGCCATAGCTGCGAGGACAATTGCTTTCATGAAATCCTTCACACACCAAAATCACATTAGATGCCTTCGACCCCAGCATCTGGCCGGCACAGAGGTCGAAGTTGCCTACCTGTCTTGTTTTCAAAGATGGGGCAGATCTCGCAGCAGGGCTTTGAGCTCATGCCAAGGATGCTGAGCATTTTCCGTCTCGTTCGAACATCCCGCCCTATGGACGAATGCATCAGCTGCTTGATCTACAGCCTGACTGGACTGACACTCTTGGCACCAAATGATCGAGTTCTCGACTGACCATTTATCGCCGAAAGCATCCAGATCCTGATCAAGCTGGCTGTACTGCTCGTCTCCGCTCATCTCGTTCTCCCGTTGTTGGCGCGTACCGTACGCCTATCTTCGACCTGGTTAGGTTGTGGTTCAGTATGAAGTGTAACTGGCGACAACGGATTTCCCACAGCCAATAGCGGGCATTCCATGTTGGCGGAATGGGGCCAGGTACCCGTTCTGTTTTTGCCCCCGGTGACACCGGGTGGCCGTCACCTATGACTCCATTTCACGGTAAACTTGCGCTCCAATTACGCACCTGCGCCATCCGATGGCTCGCAGCGTATAACTCACAAAACAGGGAGAGTGGCATGCTGACCTTCGAAGACCGGTACACCGCAGCTCGCGACAAGTTCTTTGCTGAGAACCCGCAGGCTATGAGAGAGATTGAGGCGGTCAGCGCAGAGGTGATCAAGGGCAGTGGGATGACGGTAGAGGAATATCGTAGCCAGCAACGGTTGCAGGTATTCGCCGAGGCGGCTAAGAAGCGGGGCGTTGAGCTGGATGAATTTGTCATTCATCTGGTCGCCCAATCTCCTCAGCAAGCTCAAGAATGGCGGATCGAGCGCCATCGCCAAATGGCTGAAGCGCTTGGGTCATCCTGGGAAGAGTACAAGGACCTCAACCGAATTACTGAGTAGTCCAAACGATATTTCGTTGAACCGGATTCTCTGGTGAGGTAAGTTGGCGCTCGATGCGCGGGGGATTCCAGGTTGCGGTTCGTAACAGCCGCTTCGTGGTTTCACCTCAGCTGCTCCTTTCATGGCGTTACGGCTAGGAAAGTGAAGAGCCTCGGATTTTTCCGGGGCTTTTTTGTGGGCGCCTCAGAAGCGGCGACCTCTCTCCTATCATGACGATGGTTCACAACATGGTGATTGACGTACACAAGATCGCGCATGACTTTCGCGCATCGATCGAGGAACAGAAAGCCTTGGGCATTCTCCCGCGGCACATGGCAGGTTTTCCACATGCCTGCTGCGCGGTGACGTCCGAACTGCTCGGCGACTACCTCAACAGCATACCTGGGGGCCTGGAAGCGGAAACCGTTAGCGCTATGCGAGACGGCAAGCCTCACATGTGGTTCGTGGTGAATTCGCTGATCGTTGACCTAACTGCAGACCAGTTCCCTGACGGACGTTCGGCGGTGTATGTGGGGCCAGAGGACGCCTGGTACGCCGGCTGGGAAGTCGATCTGCGTGGCAAGGCTTCACACGGCGGAACCTGCACATCGAATGACGAACGAGCGGTGTTGGAAAGGTTCATCGAACATGCCGGGCTACCCACCTTCGATTAAGCTGCGCAGCCCCACGTCGCGCCCCCTGAGTGCGTAGTCAGGGATGAGGCCGCCGGATAACGTCCACCCGGCGCCCCTCTGCCCAGCCCTCACCTATCTGCAGCGAAATTAGCCTTTCGAAGCCACCCCTCTACCGCCGCAGACCGGGAACGTTCCCGGGCGTCGATATGCCGCCCCCTGAACATGCCCCACGCTCGATAGGAACGCCCGTCGACTGAGACCCAGAACACGACTTGCTCCTCATCCACCTGCCGAAAAATTGCTTCTGGTGCTGCTCTCATGATTGGACCTGCTTGATATTGGAGGTCCTAGAATGGCGTCACGACCATCGGCAGAGTGAGCTCACGCTCGGAACTGAAGGGCGTACGCCAAAAGCTGCGCGTTCAGTTCATCTCGGTTCTCACCATAGTGAGCTTCTCGATGGCAGTTCGGGCATAGCGCCACGCAGTTGTAGAAGCGATCCGACACGTCCGCACCCAGCACGTGGTGCACGTCCAGGAAGCCGGGGAATGTCCGACTCTCGGCGCATCTTTCACATCGGTACTGAGCCCGCTCCAGCACCGCAAGTCGCACCTTAGGATCTCGCTTCACGTGTGACCGGATATTGCTCACCCTCTCCCCGAGGTCACGCCCTAGAGCCGAATAATCCGGCACTGGGCAATCGTCTAATGTGTCGTCAAGGGCTGGCGGTATCTGACCCGCCACAGCCAGCTTCGCGAGATCAACAACCCCTGGCCATTCCCACAATACATCGGCTACCTGGTGGGTATCTGGCAACCGATCATCTTGAAGCCACAGCGTTGGGCTTGTTCCGTTTTGGGCATGGTTCTTCCTGATGCGACCTTTCAGCCCCATGCGCAAGAGCTCATCGCTCACCTCCCGCTGCCGATTCCAGATCTGGTGCAACGCATCTGTAGGGATCAGGGCGGCATAGACCACGACCTCACCTTCACGCTGAAACAGGAGGTTGTGACTGACGCCAAGGGCTAGGTCTCTCCCCACCACATGCTCCAATGTGGCATCCCAGCCACCAGGCCGAAGGTGGGCCGTCAGCTGAGCAGCTGAATATCTCTGCTCATTCGAGTTGCGACCATCTCGGCGCCAGCATAGGCGAACCCGGGCTTTGACCTCCTCACCATCATTGTTGAGGAACGTGACAAGCTGCTGGGATGCTGAGCCAGTGGGGATTCGCTGGTCTGCAATTACACTGAAGCCGCAGGCCTCCAGGAATGGACTGACTGCATCGCGTGAGCGCTGTTCCGCGGCGAGACTGTCAGTGCCTCGAAACTGTCGGGGTGATGACTTGGACACCGGAACTCTCCCTTCGAGCTCACAACTGATCATGGCTGCTCAAGTGCATGGACGCAGTCCAGTCTGGCTCATAGCTCACCGGCCTGCTCGGTCCTTTTAATGGACAAGCCCCGGGAGACCGGGGCTTGGGGCGTGCACAGGGTGGTGATTTACTACGAGCCAAGCTAGTACTGGGGCAACTCATCCTGCAGCGGTCTGAACAGCTTGGTGAACGGCTGCTGTTCGAAGCCCCGAGGCAGCCGGTTACCCGGCCCCAACATTGTGAGTCGCAGCCGCCATGCTTCTTTCCACGACAATCTGCTTTGACGCAGCCCAGCGTCGTGGCGCACTGCAGCGCGAATACTTTTGATGATCTGCAGCCCAACAGCCGCTTTTGGCTCTGCCATTTCTGCCGGCGCTGCAGCTAGTGCTGCACGATGCGCTTCGGTCGACCGGCAGGTTTTGCAGGTGACCCCATTGGGCTTCGTGATCGAAACCAGATTGTGATTGTTTCGACCACAGGCAACTTGGTCCGGGCCAATTTCGTAGTGGGTTACCATGTTCGATTTCCGCCCTTGGCTGTTTTCTATGGATCATTCTCACACGTTTGTGCGGGCGTTTTTACAAAGGAATGCTCGGCCCTGCTGGAATCAGGATCACAAGAGATCTGGTTTCAGCAAGCTTTAATTACTTTTTGTGTTTCGGAAGGCGTTGCGCAACTTCCTCTGGGGTTAGGTCCTCCAGAGGGACAAGACAAGTCGCGCCACGACAAACCAGAATCATACGAACACCATCTGCAGACACACCCTTGTAGTCGCTGTGCGTACTGCGATAGATCAGGTCAAGCTGTGCTTTGGTAACAGTTGTCATGCTTGGTGCCCTCAAGCCGCAGGCTGATCCGTCTGGGACATGATTGCCTTGGCCGCATGGTTGATCATGTACAGTTGCGCATAGAGGCTGTCGCACGTCTCAGTTATGCGATGCTCGTACCACTCGTCTCCCAGGCACAGCACCGCGGAGTTGTCCTTCATGAAGCTATGGGCTTCTTCGGTGAAGCCAATATCCTCGGCTTGGTCGAAGAGATCGTCCCAGTGCATCCAGCGATCATCTCCATTCGACATGTCTCGGCGATGCGTGGCGGTCAGAGCGCGGAATTCAGCCCAGTGCGCGCCTCGAACCAAGTCCGAGTCCTGCGCCCATGCCGGCAGGGTATCCCAAATCGCCTCAGAACAGTCATTGTGCAGCTCACGGCAGATGCACGACACTAACACCTGCCGGAACAGGTCCTGGCTGAACACCTTCTTCTTGTGGGACTCGTTCAGCTTGGTGTGCAGGTAGTAGGTGACGTCATCGCCGGCCAGGAATTTCATGCCATAGCTCAAACCGACACCGAACGTTAGGTGACCAATATCGCCGACTACCGCGATACCGAAGCGAGTCATCATGATGTCGAAGGCATAAGCCGTAGTGCCCTCGGCTTTGCATCGCCAGATCTCTGCGTCGTCCTGGTTCACCAAACACGTATAACGATGATTCTTGAGCTTTTCAGCAGCACGGGCTTTGCGCTCGTCTTCATTCTGCCGGCGTTGCTCGATGTAAGCAGCACGCGAATTCGCAACATCCATGATCGGCTCCTAAGGGGTTTGGATGCTGAAAAGATTAAACTATAGGGCAACTATTTTCAACGACATGCAACGCTCTACTTTTACCTTAGAGCCATGGCGCCCAGCTTATCTCTCACAAGTTGGCGTTGATTCCTCACTGCAGATTGCGGACATTTATGCCTGCCCTGGCACTTCATGCGAACGCTGACAGAGGGCGGTCAAATGGCACACCAATATCTACCCGTGGTCCAGGATGGGAACTGCCCTGCCCCACATGTATCGCCCCCTTGGAGCTGACCATGCCTTTGATTGCGAGATTTCGCGAGTTCCTTCAACGCCGCCAGGCGGCACGACTCGATGCGCGGGCGATCGGCTTGCAGTTGGTGCACCTGCACAGCGAGTCCGCACGCGACCATTTTGTGTTTCCTGGGCTCAACATCACTGCGGCTATCGAGCATCGTGGCCTCCGCATCGGCCACGTCGCTTATGGTATTAGCCCGCTGAACGACCGACTGTACATCAGCAACTATCAGGTCCTTGGCAGTCACCGCAACCAAGGCCTCGGTATGGCGGCGCTGTGGTGCCTCAGCCGAGTCCACAGCATGCCATTGGCCACCGTGCATGAGGTCAAAAGTTCTAAGGGCTTCTGGACTAAAGCAGAAGCCCGCCTCGCTGCTGCTGGTGTCCACCTGCTGCGCGATCTTCGCCGCTATGACCTGTCCGCCGAACAGCAGAGATGGCAGCACCTGGTACCGGAACCGGAGCACATGCGACTGACCCAGGAAGTGATGAGCACCCCAGAGTGGCCGGCAATAAAAGCCAGCAATGACGCAGGGCCCAGTCCATACCGTCAGGGCTGACTACCCTCTGCGCCAACTGACCGCCGTTCAGTTCGAGTCGCTGGAGAGCAGTGCCCAATGCAGCAGAAAAAGGTTCAAGACGAACCTCTCATAAGCGCAAAGATATCGAAGTGCTGGTCATCTTCACCGGCACTGAGCTTTGGGCTTCCGACATCGCCTATTAGATCCGTGGTCGCAGTGATCTGGACCGTTTCAGGATCGATCGGCACAGCGCCTCGCAATGTCAACCGATCATAAAAGGATGGAACCATATCGACGACAAACAGCGTGTAATCGTGTGCGACTGCAACTTGGTACAACGCCCCGATTAACCTCTTGCCAAGACGCTGATGTCTCATCGTCTCTGGCATGAAGATATTCGGAATAAGCATCTGTCTGGCGCCGTGTAAGAAATGGAGCCTGAGAACGAGCGTTTTCCGTTCACTCTCCACATCCTGTTTGCAACGAGCCTCAATCAGAGATTCCCCGTCACTCGGCTCATGCGTCAGTTCGATTTTGGTACCAGTCAGGCTGTCAAACCCGGGCCTGAGCATTTCGCATATGACTGAGTAGGAGGTTTCAGTGACTGCTACCGCAGCGGTCGTCAGTTCCACATTTTTTCCTTAGAGATCGGCTTAGCCACCCAGGGTAGCTTTCGCAATTCGGACATAGCACGCACCTTAACGCTGAACGCAACCAAGCCTCCGTTGCTGATCATGGTTGGGTGGAGTTCGTACAGGCGGGCATCCTGGTAGCGCTCTTGGATGTCATCACTCTCAGGCTCTGCGGCTCGCCGATCACGACGATACCCCAGTGCTCGGTGAGCAGACCAGCGAGAGTGGGAGTGAAGCACGTTTACACGGCTCTTGATAGGGCTGGTACCACGGGGTCGACTCCAACAAGAGCGTTAACTGGGTAGCCAAAATACTGGGCACAAAAAACCCGGCCGAAGCCGGGTAGGTATCGCTTTGATGTCGAATCCCGACACGCCGAGCGCTGCTGGCGTGCACGGGGGCTAGTGTCAATAACCTTGACGTTTAATGAAGCCGGTGACCGACTCAATGGTGGGATCAACAAGCCCATGGTACGCATGGAAATGAAAATCCTGCTCCTCTTCTTCCCACAAGGCCAACTGATCCGAGTCGAACGCCCAACGCTTGCCGCCGTGGGTGAACTCAGTCCAATCATCGTTCGCTTGGTCCTGAGAATTAGAGTCCGCGGGAGCTGCCTCCTGATCGCTGACCGCGACAGCCTCGACAACCTCACAACGAGTTCGGCATTCATCCAGTTCTTTCTGCGCCATAATGGCATCACGCATTTTGTCACCAAGCAAGTAGGACACTTTGTATTGCATATGAAATTCACCCCTCAATTTAGTCTTGGTTCCAATCAAGCGCAGAGCGCTCATTCTTCTCGTTAGACAGCGTGACGGAATCGGACCAGCTGAACGGGCACAGTACCCAATCGATAGCTGTCACCGAACAGTGAAGTACCCATAAAACCACCGTATTTGAGATCCGATTTGCAAACGGTGCGTAATTCGCCGTTATGTTGAACTGTATCGCCAGCACGAATCATGTCGATGTGAGTTTTAACTGTGTCGTAGTTGGTCATGGTGTATTTCCGTCCGATTTCCCGCAGCTAATCGCCGTGAAAGCAGCCGTCGCAGAACGCGGGTAGTAGACAAGTCCACTAATCTCCAGACGGAGGCTCTCTTCAGTAATCGCACGGCCCAGTGCTTCCCAGCCGTCTGCAGTAGCATTCAGTGGAAGCCCTACAGGCAGATCACGCAGCTCTTGCGATACCATGATGCAGAGTGGGCGCATCCAGTTTTTCATTGTCAGATCCATTTATTGCCGGAGTAAACATTCACACCACCCTTATGGAGCAGCTCGCTTACTTCGCAGTAACGGTCGCTCAACTCCCCGTGTGACTTGCCAAATTGCGCTGCCAACTCACATTTGATGCGAGCCGTTCTTACGGGGCCTCGTACTGCTGATTCTTGAAGTCCCTCAAGAGCCTTGCCGAGTGACGCTGCAGCGCCTCTCCGGGCCGATAGCGGCTCTACTTCGTTTGAAAACACACTCACAGCATCAGAACCCAACGGGATAGGTTCAAAGTACTGCCGAACAGAGCGGGCCACATCTTCGATAATCCGCGGGTATAGCAAGCCTGTACGACCGTGCTCCTTCAGCACGGCTTGGACATGCGTTTCCTCAGGAACGGTACAGTTAGCTTTGATGGCGATAAAACTGGGCATGGCATTACCTCGATGTTGTCCTAACGCTTGAGGGATGAGCCACACCCAGCATGAAGATCCGCCGCCCTGCTGCAGGAGGATGGTGAGCAGTACCAGGCCATTGGCGCGGATCAGAATCGACAAAAAAAAACCGGCGGAGCCGGGTGAAGGTAGGCGACGACTTACACCGGAGGGACTACCCGGCGCACGGGTAGCAACCCGCGTTTATAATGCATGCCAATAAAAACGGGGCAGTCGGCCAGCTGGCGCCATGTTGTAGCGTCATCCCCCAAGAACTGGTCATCTGCTTGCATCGTCTCGCCTGGCGCCAGCAGGCGATACCCAGTTGCCTCGGTCCGACCAGCGCAGGCGGACAGTGCCGCATGCACATCAGCCAGGCGGACGAATTCGCCGTCGTCAGCCTGGTATTTTTCGAGCGCAGCCATATACGCAGGCAACTCAGCCAGTTGGGCCCTTAACGAGCCGCACTCAGCTTTGAGCGCGTCAATGTCATCCGAACTGAGCTTGCTCCTCTGCAAGGCCCCGATCGTGACCAGCGCTTCACGAAACTGATCAACGTAATGCCCAACGCTGGTCGCCGGGAACTTGCTCAGCAAGCACTCGTCGTCGACAGCAGCGTCTGTATCTTCGGCCTCTTCTGACGGTTCACCTGGAACCATGAAAAACTCGCGCTCCACGGCCCCCAGGTAGTCCGAGAAGCGCTTGATGTTTTCCAAGTTTGTCAGAAGCACACTCAGAGACTGCCCATGGTGCACGCCGATTACGTCGTACACCCGGGCCATGTCGCGTTGTTCAGCGGACGAAACAGATGGAGCCTTCAGATAGACCTCACCTCCACCCTCCTCGTCCGTAATCGTGTCATGGGCAATCAGCAAGACCTGGCCAGCATGCTCCAGAGCCGCGATGCCCCCTTCCAGTAACCACTCCAGTCGAAGGCCCTCCTCCTCATCCGCTTGAACACGGATTGGATCCTCGCTGCCCAGGGCCTGTGATTGCGGCTCCAGCAGCTGCTCCCCTTGGTCTGTTAACTCCCACAGGCCAGGGCTTCGCTGAACTCGCTTGAGCAACCCCAGCTTAGTGAGCACATCAAACCAGTGGTTACCGATGTCGGCTCCCTGGCCGTCGCTGGCGCACTCGTCGAAGCGCTGCAGCTTCCGAATGACCAGATTAGCGAAGGGCGGCAGGCTAGCCAGTTGTCCGTGACGACTCATGCTGCTACCTCGACCGGTTGTGTGAGCGCTTGCTGGACGGCTTGGACGATCCGGAGCAGGTACAGGTAGTCCGGATTGTCTTCTGTTGCGCGGTCAACGGGGTAATGCCACTCATCACCGAACAGAAGGGACAAGAGTTCGGAATGGTTCCAGCACTCCCGCAATGAATCAACATCGCGGAGCTCATCAAGGCGCCTATACAGCGAACGGGCTTCCTCTGCGCTGAGATACCCCAGCTCCCAATCGGTACCACTGCGCTCCCGCCGGCGATCGATGATGCACTTCACTGAAAGCTGTCTGAGAGCCTTTGCGCTGAAGCGTGTGCTGCTCAGGCCGCGGCTCAGGCAATTCAGGACGTACTCGTCAGCGCATTTGGCGACGAATTGGGTCACTGTCCTCTGACCCATTCCTCCCCAGTAGGCTGTCCAGCTCTCTCCCGCACAAGCGATAGTCAGATTCCCCTGACCGGAAATGTAGTCTGGGTTGTGATCTTGTGGCGAGGCCCTAACGCCAAGGTCTTCCAAGAAAACTGTGATCGGGTCAAGGTTCACGGCTCCCGTGATGACTAGCTTTGTTACCACAGAACGCTCTACAGTCAGGCTCGTGGCTGATGCTGCTTCAGCACTGCAGTCCATACTCATATCATCCTCATGCTCAATGGATTCATAACACGTATGCATACGTTACATGCGGGCGATTGAACTGGCAACAAAGGTACTTCCCCTTGCTTCGGTCAGTACGCCAAGTCTGCATAAAACTCATGCTGACACTCAGGGCAACACAGCTCTACATTCCGACTGGCTTCCGTGTCGTGCTCGCAGGTTTCAATACCATCAGCAGCCAGGTCGTGCGTTTCCAACACATCAAAGTCGTGCGAGCATGCGGGACAAGCAACGCTTAGGCTCAGCGACCAAATGGCCTTAACATTCGGGGCTTCTCTCATTGCAGGGATCCTTTGTTGAGTGTGCGGCCTTGCACATGGTGTAGCGATGAAATGTTTTATGGGGACATATTTGCTACAAGGTAAGGGATGCCCCAAATCACCCAGCACACCCCGACTAGCAGTCCCGCGCAAGTAGTCAAAATCAATCTAACCACTTTCGGCTTATGGCTGGCCCTGTCTTGTCCTTCGTCAGAGTTCGGTACTGCCAATCCACTGCCCTCCGAGGTATCCATCGGCGCCGTCGCGGGTGATCTGCTCATTTGCTACCGCAACAGCAACCAACTGTTCGTGAGTCCACCCTCCTTCAGGGGCGGTAATTGTTTTGAGCACGACGCCGGCGAGTGAGCGGACTTCAAAATTCGCATGCTTGACCGATGTCAACAAATCCGGCTCGCCTTCGCGCTGATCGGTAATTAGATTCAACATGGAATTGTTCTCAACCTTTGAAATCAGGGTCGACGACCCATGTTTTGCCTTTACTGGTGACAGCCAACGGCATCTTGCGAAGGGCATAAACCGCATGCGTGATGGTGAGTTTCCCGGTTAAGTAATGCTGAACAACGCAAAGCATATATCGCATCAGACTTTTCCTTCACAGTTGCGCCATGAGGTGCCTAGAATCACTGAACCCCGCACACACTTCCAATCAAATTAATATAATTTGCGACATTTTATTTTTTACGTGCCAGTATCATTTTCCGTTTTCCGTAGCGGACTTTCTACGATCATTGGCAGATAGACCAGCCAGGAGCAGCGCCGAGCCACCCAGCACCATGAACGTCAAGCCCAAGTAAGTACCAGCAAGTCCATTAACCAGGTCAACTGTTGCACGGCCTGCGGGATTTGATCTTACGTCACTCTCTAGCCAGAACATATAAGCGCCAGCTATTAACGATGAGACACCGCCCATTGCGATTTTTCGCAGCGGGAGCATTATCACTTGAACTTCTTCACTTTCTTTCACAGCCAACTCCTTAGCTGCTTCAGATTCAAGTGCATCAGCGAGGTTACCCAACGCGTCCGCAATGCGTCGCATCTGGCCGATTTCATCATCCAAGTCTCCGTCATGGTAGCGATATTCCAAAGTGCTACCGAGAGGCCCAGTGCTGGAGAAAATTCCGCCATAGCTCAACTGCTCATTGACACGCTTTTCGGCCCGCTTGATCCGCTCGCTTACATTAGTTTCAGTGGCCATGCTCGTGCTCCGATAAATTGGATGTTTTAAGACTCAACCAAAGCATCCTCTTGGGCATGTCCAGAAATCAAGCCCGTGAGAGCATATTCCATCTTCACTATTTTCTGAGTCTTCTTCCGCTATTTCCTCCGGCGTGAGGTAACCGTACTTTTCTCTCGCATACTCAAAAGCCCACTTCTCTATATCGCCCTCTTGATACGGGAACGACTCAAGCATTGACTCGCAAAATTCCCGATGAATCACTGTCTCATAGGTAGGTGAGCGGGCAGCAGCTACGCCGTAAAGCTCATCCACACGCAACTCAATGGCCACATGTTCTTGGGTATGCATAGGCGACATTCTTTTAGGTGCCTTTGACAAAGTATATAATCAGGAAAATACCCGAGCCATGTATGCGAGCGGATGATATTGAGGATCTGCGCTAGCAACCTTCACAATACGTACAAGCGAATGACCGGGTTTCACCCAGCGCTGAAACGCGGGCGTATCATGCAGGTCTTCAGAGTCGTCTACACCGATCTCCCAAGCATTGCCTTCGTTCCGCCAGGAAAGCGTAAGTGGGTCGAAGGAGGGAAAATCCTCGAACAAATGCCAGCAACCACCGGGGCAGTCGATACCATCGTCCATCGCGCAATACAGCGGTTCAAAAGGAAAACCGAAATTAGCTTCAGCGAGGCCCAGCCGCATCAAATTCTTACTCGCCATGCTGGTTTCCTATATTTTTAAGCTGCCGGTCATAAGCGAAAGCAGATTGTCTTTTTCAGCAATATCTCTCGGCTGCGACTTCACGATATTCTCTAGCACCACGCGATGCTCCGGTGACTTGCCAAGCACTTCTTGAGCACGTTTCTTCGTGCTGTTCAGAATAGCCTCACGCCGAAGCGCTTCCTGATCTTGCGCCCAGCAGGCCAGGCGATGTGCCCAGTTCTGATGATGGGTCATCACCAAGGCCATTTTGTAGGCTGCAACAGCGCTTCTGACTTCGCCTTCAACTGGATCGGTTGTGACGTCCTTCGCTTGTAACCAAGGCATACAGTTTCCCTACGCCTGAACATCCAGCTTGGCGACTAGGCGCTTCAGCCACTTGGGACCGGCCACGGCCGCCGCCCGAATCTCTTCTTCTGTGGCGTTGATAGGAGGCGTACCGAGCAGTAATGCGACGTTGGCCATGCCAACGAGCAGCCCACCGGCCACCAGTTCAACCAAGAAGAAGATTCCCACCATCCGCGGGCCGCCAACAGCCCCGGCCAGAACCAAACCAATCACCAGCAGGGCGACCATAGCCATGTTGAACCTGCGGATGTATTGCTGATGTGCTACCCAGGCTTCCATGTCGGTTTCCTATGCCTGGGCAGGTGATTTGATTGCTGGCGTCTCTGCGTCTAAAAGTGCTTCTGGAAGCATAACGGTATCGCCCAGTTGCGAAGCCACGACTGCGCGGCAGATGGCAACCAGAGGGCTATCGCCACCCTGGTAGCGTTGATCTTCTTGGCCAGAAACCCAAGCCTCCCAGCAGTCCTCGCTTACCTCGATCAAATTCACGCGGTACTCAAAGATGAGCGAGCCGCCCTGATTCCAATCGGTGGACGGCGTGTAACCCCCTGGAACACGGATAGGATTCAGGCGGAAACCGGTGATTACGGAGTGCTTGCCTTCAACCTCAACCAGTTTCTCACCATTGGCCTTAGCCACAGCCCAATCCAAGGCTGCCCCAGCCAATTCGGCAGCTTTTGCTTCCACAGTAGTGGTCATGGCCTCGTTTTCCTAGACGTTCAGTGCTTGGATCAAACCCAACTCATTGAGCGCTTCATGCTTGCAAGAATTGGTTCAAGAGCTATGCAATCCTGTTTATTTGAGGCTGAAACAACCAAATGCCGAGCATTACAATGCTGGCACTCACCGAACTGGACGCCATGACGCACAGGAACAACAAGCTCTTCATTTTTCGAGGGGTCTGGCGTAATCCAGGTACCACATTCTGCGCAGGGAAATTTAGGCAAAATCACGCTTTCCATGCGCGTTTCATTGATGATCGCATGCAGTCTGCTAGTCATCTTTCGACTGTCTTGAGCCTCTGCTATTCGTTGCTCCCGAGAACCACGGTTTTTTGCCTGTCCCATAAACAATGCTTCCTCATGCTCTATGGACGCGCCAAAAGCGCGCCTCTGTTACGGTATCAGTCCAACGCATGTCTGGATTTTCTGCGCTGGCCGATCTGGCGCTTCTACTAACCGAGCCCCGCCACTGGCCGAGGCGTTGGTTGTACTCGATATTTCCTATTCGTCTCGTTCTCGGGTTTCGTTGTAGTGCGTCCGCTCAGTGCGAGGGTCTTTGGCGTACAACCAGAAAAACATCACCCAGGTCAGGCTCGAAACAACAATCGCGCTCCAGCCGTTTCCGACCCC
Organism: Pseudomonas sp. C5pp; assembly: GCF_000814065.1. Lineage (NCBI taxonomy): Bacteria > Pseudomonadati > Pseudomonadota > Gammaproteobacteria > Pseudomonadales > Pseudomonadaceae > Pseudomonas > Pseudomonas sp. C5pp. The sequence goes on from NZ_JWLN01000023.1 coordinate 32,598, forward strand.
GAACAGCAGCCAGCCGACCAGGCAGGCAATGACGTACAGCAAAGTCACTACCAGAGAACGTCTGAACACCCAAGCGAAGTAGTCAACGTTCATCGCAGCCTCCGCCAGCGTTATCGTTAATGGCCATCCTGAATTCCTAGATTACTGTGATCAGTTCGCAGGGCGCCGTTGTCTTGCGATAACGGACACAATCAAAACACACACTGCCACCCCGAGAATGCCAAACGGTGTTGGTACGCCCAACACATGGCTTTGTGCGATGGAATCAACCAGCGACAGCCAAGGCCGGTCGTTTGGCATCATGCTCGGAACGAGAAAGACACCGAGCGAAGCAATCCACACCGCAAGTAGCAGAAGCACAGGCTGGAAGACCGTGCAGACCGCTTCCGCTATCTTGGCGAGCACTACGCCAAATAGGATGTACGGGAGCAGGAGCACAAAAATCAACAACTGAAGAATCGCTATCATCGGTACTACCTCATGTGGTGGTGGATGCCAAAGCTTCGGCACCCTTTCACTGGCTTAGCCCCGACTGGCGGGGCTGGGGGTGTCGCGGCGATTTCCTCGAACAGTTACTGTTGATCAGCCATGACAGAGCAAAAGTAGATGAACCACGTCAGCCCAACAGTCACCACAAAGAACAACAGCCATAATTTCCAGGCCCCCTCAGTTTCCCGACATGCAGAAGCACACCATCCGAGTAATACCGCGAGAACTGCCGTAAAAAATATTGCCCCGCCTAGACTCATTTCATTCCCTGCTCGATCCTGGGCACGCTTGCCGTGCCCCTCTACTGCCGCTGCCCAGCAGGGGCTGGGCTTGGGCGGTACCGTGATTTCCTACAAGAAAACGGTGTCAGTGACGGTCTTGCCGCCATCGGCGCCGATGGTGGTCATGCGCATACGTGCCCCCTCGCCGCCGCGCAGCTCGAAGCCCTCGGGTGGCTCGATCAGGAACCCGGCTGTGCGTGTGGTTGGGTCGCCAATGCCGTAGACCGGGTTTTCGCCTTCAGCGCTCGGTTTCACACTGCCAAAGCAAGGCAGCACTGCTTCAATTTCTTCCGGGGTCAGTGGCAGGTACATGTTGTTGGAATGCTGGACCAGCTCGCCGTTGCAGTGACGCAGCAGGTAGATATCGGACCCGAAAATGCCCTGACGACGGCGGATCTGGACCACGTAGCCGATCTGGTTCACCAGCGGCACCGGGCCTGGCCCAGTCCGCACATACTGACCGAACACCGGCAGTTGATCCTGGGCACCGGCAAACATGGTCGTGGCACGCTTCTCCCACGATGCGGATTGCAGCACCTGGGGGAAGACTTCTTGATAGTCTGGTTTTTCGCGGTCCATCGGCATTCCTTGATTTCGCGGGCGCGAAACTCGCACCCTGGTACTGCAAAAGGCCCAATCAAGGGCCGTGCTGTGCAGCGGGATTTTCCTTGGTCAGATTTCGGTGCTACCAACCCAGTGGGCGCCAAGGTAGCCATCGGCGCCGTCACGGGTAATCGCTTCATGCTGCGTGGCAACTTCCAGCAGCTGCTCATGCGTCCAACCGGATACCGGCGCTGTCACCGTTGCCAGCACGTTGCCGGCGAGCGAGCGGATTTCGAAAGCCTGGTGCTTCACCGTGGCAAGCAATTCCGGCTCTCCTGGGCGCTGATCTGTAACGAGACTCAACATGGCGTTTTCCCTGCTACTTCGAATGGTTGAGCTTCATGGCCATAGCATCGGTTAGAGCCTGAAGCCTCTCAAACCCGCAAGAGTCACCCTTCGGATCGAAAAAGCTTACTGGTTCACCCTCGGGGCGCTCTTTGAGGTCATCCGAAGCGGGGTTCCTGGGCAAGTAGTTGGCACCGAGAACTGGGACTTTCTGTGCTGGGCTGGTCATTTATCTTCTCCTACTCGATCCTTGGCACGCTTACCGTGCCCCTCTACTGCCGCTGCCCAGATCGATGGCTGGGCTTGGGCGTACCTGGGCGACGTTTTCCCTTAACTGGCGGCCTGCGTATCGTCGGCCAACTCAATGTCAAAAATTGCCTTGGCTGGTTTATCCCAAGCCAGCGAGAAGGCTTCGATGATCTTCTGCCGGAACGCCTCAAGTGTTGCTTGGCGATCCTCAGGAGCCAGGGCATCGAGGTCGATCAAGAAATCACCCGCCGCATGGATTTCTGCGCCCTCGCCATCGAGGCCGACTGAACGGTCCCCTTCAGTCCAAACGTGTACGGACGCTACCTTGCCACCCAAAATACCCATTCCCTATCTCCATGAATTGAGCCGCAAAACGCGCCTCCTGGTACTGCCAAAGCCCGCACTCGGCGGGCTGATGATCGGCGGCGGTTTCCTATTGCGCATCAGGGTCAACCGCGACCCACGCTTTTGCACCGTTGTAGTCGTCGCCGCCCTCGGCCTTGAAGACCACCCCGGCCTTGTCCACGGCGTACGCACCTGGGCGCTCGCTGGCCGGGTCGCGCAGTTGATCCTTCCAGCCGTACACGTCGCCGTCCCACACCAGCACGACGCCTTCACGGTGTTCCTGGTTGCCTGCTCGCCACTTCGCGGCGGTCGAGCGCAGCGCCTCGATCAGTTGTGCCATGGTCACGTTTTCCTACACGTCCTGAATGAGATTGCGTAGCCGCTCCAGCACGGCCCGAGCGAACTCAGGCGCTGCCGCATTGGCGTCCTCGATGCTGGCAAACCCGCTACCAATGTGGCCCAAATAATCCAACTCGAAAGCGCCGGCATCGTCGGTGATGGCCATCATTTCCTGACCCGCGAAACGGGCGACTTGCATCACGTCGGGGCTATCCCCCCACCAGACCTGTTGAGGCCGATTCAGGGGGAATACGTCCCCCTCTCTAACTTTGATCTGCATGCTCTTTTCCTCGAACAAATCAGTGGTTAGTCTTGGGGTCAACCCACAGCTCACGACCGCGACGATAAAACACGACCTCGTGTCCATCGCGTTCAAGCTCTGCAGCTTCCGCAAGCACAGCTGCGGCTGTCGAGTCTGGCCCAAACACCTGTGCCATATGCTCAAGAATCGCCCGGTTGACTATTTTCGTAACGTTTGGATCGTCGATCATCTGAGCGTCGTTTTCCTTGTTACCCGGCTGCATGGGCCTGAGCTGCTTTCGCAGCCTCGACCTTTGCGGTGATGTCCTGATGGTTGGTGAGTTCATTCCCGCAACGACGAATCGAACGCTCGCCCGTGCGGATCTCTTCCGTGCAGCTGGTCGGCTTTGATTTTTGAGCACGCTTAACGGTCCCACAGGACTCGCATTGAGCAATCCAATACTTCATGGCGAATTCCGTTAACAGTTAGTCGAATCGTTTCTTGGCACACGCTGAGACTGCTTTGTAACAGTTGATTGAGAGCAGACATAGGATGATCCAGGTGATAGAAGTAAAGAGCACGTACCACAACCCTACCCCTTGGTAGATCAGGGCTGGAACAGCCGTCACAAGGCATGCGGTCATTACGCCCAAGAAAAACAGATAGATTAGGAGGCACTGGAATGTTTGGATACCCGATTTCATGGAGTTTTCCTTAGTCGATCAGCTCAATGCGACCATCGTGGTACACCCGGCGATGGCCACCGCCGTTGCAGTTCACCTCAACGACGAAATCCGGCCAGATTTGTACGATTTGCCAGTCAGCTTTTTGCATGGCGTTTTCCCGTTACTCGTCGTCAAAGTCTTCAAGCTGGCCGAACAGTGCGATTTCGCCCAAGTGGGTTTGGTCTGGCTTCGCGTGCTCCAGCTCACGCAGAATCTTCTGAGCCAGAGCCAGAGCTTGGTCCTTCGGAATAACCAAACGAACAAGATCCGGGTAATGGGACTTGCCGCCCCACATCTGCTGGCCTTTACCGACTGTAAACTCTTGATCCTTGCTACGCATGGCGCGATTCCTTTGGCTCGTTGCTACATTGGTAGAGCCGCCCGGTCTGACGTTTGATTACCTTCTGACAGCCTGGCTATCGCGGGTGATCGGTACTCCGGGCGACTCTCCAATGCAGCCCCTGTGGGCTGCCGGGTTTTCCTAGGTCCGGTCGATCCAGCGCCGTTCGATGTTCAGCTGATGCTCGCGCTCGTAGAAGTCCACCGATTGAGAATGTTCACGACGACCACCTTCGAACTGGTCTGGGTCGCATGCGCGGATCTCGTCCAATTTAGCCTTGATGCGCAAGCCATAAGCGGCACGCTTCGCTTGGATCGCCTTGCACACGTCGACGAAATCCGGATCGCCTTCACCATGGCGACGGTAGGAAGCCGCCATGTCCTGGAATATCTGCATGTGCTTGTCATCCAGGTTACGCAACCCATTGGCATCCATCGGGAAAGCGGCGCCGGCGTACATGGCCATAGCGAAAGACTGGAGAAACCCAGCAGCTGAGTAGTTACCGTCGACCAATATGGCGCGGTGAGTCGCAAATGGTGATTCGTTCATGAGTCTGTCCTTGGTTCAGGTGTCAGGGGTACGGTGTCCTCTACGGCCTCGGCTCAGCGGGTGGCTGGGCTTGGGCGGTACCGCGATTGTTCCTAAATCTTTTTTCGCAGAAAGCGACCCCTGCGTGCCGATGCGGGTTGAACTCCATCAGCAGAATCAATGGCAGCGTATTCGCTGCTTAACCACTCATCCAGCAAGCACGGCGATAACCCTTCCTTCTCAGTAATAGCCTGCAACCGTCTGTATGCTTCTTTGTCCAGCGGGTCATACTCAGCCAGGAAGGCATCCATCCTAGCTCCCCATGTCTTTGCTGCTTTTCCGAAGCGAAGCACTGCCGCAAATGTTGCGCACGACGCCAGCATCGAAGTCCAGCCCGTGCCTACGGCCGCCACGGAGAGGGCTCCGACCGCCATAGCAGCAGCTACCGCAAGAGCCATGCGCGGCCCGAGAAAAGGGGGCTCAAAGAAAAAACGCGAGCAAGTCCGTATCCGGCCTAACTGCTTGCGGCGTTCAGCTGTGTCGAGGGACTGCCCCGACGGCTTACCGCCCGTTATCACTCGTAAATTCTTGGGATTTCTAGACATTTGCAGACTCGGCCATCCCAGTGAAGACCGCAGTCAATGCACCTACCATCCAAACCATCGCCATGACGTGGCTTGCAGAACGATAAAAGCGTTCGTCCTCTGCACTAAGCTCTTTCGTTGGTTTCTTCTTGAACATCACAATTTCCTGTTCATTGGCTTCGATCTCGGATCGCCCGGCCGGTAATGCGCCGCCCAGGGCTGACTTGCAAAATCATAACGCGTACGCATAATACTGCAAAGTACAAATGGCTTTACTGCAAGCGCAGCTGGCATGAGGCGGGCTGGTGACCGGACTGTTTGGTTAGAAGGAAGCAGTTAGTGTGGGCCGCCAAACGGAAAAACCCCAGCCTTGGCCGGGGTGTGTGGAGCATTTACTGAAAGCTGACCACGCAACATGCGCACTCGTCAGAGCTGCGTGCGGTGATGGCTAACCGGAAAAGCCCCTGAACATCAGTCAGCCGGGGTTTTCCTTTGATCAAGACCAGGACCAGCAACCGCGGCCTCACTGGCGAGAGGCCAGTTTAGCAGCCCGGGCGGCGGGCGATGGAGTTTCCTTGATTAGGCGGGCAAGGAAGGCGGTGTAACTGGCCTGTTCGTTGATGTGCATGATGCAAGCGAGGAAATCTTTGCGCTTGCGCTCAAGCCAATGCTCGGCCTTGTCGGCGCCCTCAATGGGCAGGCGTTGGGCGAACAGGGTGTAGTCGTTTAGGGCGACCTGTTGTGGCCAGGTGAGTTCGGATACGGGCAGCTGATTCATGTTGGCATCTCCAGGAGGATGTAGGCTTCGTATCCTGGAGATGCTCAACACCGAGCATGAAATCTGCTCTGCATAACGACATCCCAATCCTACCGGCGCAGGCTATCGCCACTCACTACTCATCATCGTCGAAGTTGTACATGCCCGGCGCGAGATTCTCGAAGCGGGTGTACTTGCCAATGAACGCCAGGCGCACGAAGCCGATGGGGCCGTTACGCTGCTTGCCGATGATGATTTCCGCCACACCCTTGTGCTCGGTCTCGGGGTGATACACCTCATCCCGGTACACGAACATGATCACGTCGGCGTCCTGCTCGATCGCACCGGACTCACGCAAGTCGGAGTTCACTGGGCGCTTGTTCGGCCGCTGCTCCAGGGAGCGGTTCAGCTGCGACAAGGCGATCACTGGGCAGTTGAATTCCTTGGCCAGGGCCTTGAGGGAACGGGAGATCTCGGAAATCTCATTGGTCCGGTTGTCGCCGGCGGAGCCCGGGATCTGCATCAACTGCAGGTAGTCGACCATGATCATGCCAATCTCACCGTGCTCGCGGGCCAGGCGCCGGGTCCGTGCACGCATCTCCGAGGGACTGATACCGGCGGTGTCGTCGATGAACAGTTTGCGGTTGTTGAGCAGATTCACCGCCGAGGTCAATCGCGGCCAGTCATCGTCATCCAGCTGGCCGGAACGCACCTTGGTTTGGTCGATGCGGCCGAGCGATGACAGCATACGCATGATCAGCGATTCACCTGGCATTTCGAGGGAGAACACGAGCACCGCTTTCTCGGACCGCAGCACAGCGTTTTCCACCAGGTTCATGGCGAAGGTAGTCTTACCCATCGACGGCCGGCCGGCCACGATGATGAGGTCGGCCGCCTGCAGGCCGCTGGTCTTCTCGTCCAGATCGGTGAAGCCGGTCGACACGCCGGTGATGTCGCTGTCAGAGTTGAATAGCGTGTCGATGCGATCGATGGCCATCGTCAGGAGGTCTTTGACACCAACCGGCCCGCCGGTTTTTGGCCGGGCTTCAGCAATCTGGAAAATCTGCCGTTCGGCCTCGTCGAGGATCTCCGAAGCGTTCCTGCCTTCAGGGTTGAAGGCACTGTCTGCGATGTCCGTGCTGATGCTGATCAGCTGGCGCAGGGTCGCCCGCTCCCTGATGATCGCAGCATAGGCTTTGATGTTGGCCACCGAAGGGGTGTTCTTGGCCAGCTCTGCCAGATAGGCCAGCCCGCCAACCTGGCTGCTCAGCCCTTCCTTGTCCAGGCGCTCATGCAGCGTGACGATATCGAATGGCTCGTTCAGGTCCGCCAGCTTGTGAATGGCGCGGAAAATAAGCCGGTGATCGTGCCGGTAGAAATCGCCGTCGGAGACCTGATCGAGCACGCGCTCCCAGGCATTGTTATCGAGCATGAGACCACCGAGCACGGATTGCTCTGCCTCGATAGAGTGCGGTGGCACCTTCAGCGAGGAAGTCTGTAGGTCGAGCTGCTCTGAAGCGTAGTCTTCGTTCATGTGGGCATCTTGTTCAGTAAGTTGAGGGCGCTTGCGAGTGGAGAGGCGTCAGCGGGCTTTATGGCGGCTTTCTCGCGCCTTTTCGGCGCCGCCCCCTACCCTTGCTCTCGACTTTGTTCGCCGCCCCTTCTGCGAGCTTCTGGACGGGCATGCGGCCAAGGCGTGGGTTAGGGTCAATCCTCTCTACCCCCATCTCTTGTTCAGTGAAGTCGTGCGTACCCGGCTCCAAATTAACGAAGCGTGTGTATCGACCCTCGAAACCAAGCCGGACGAAACCGGTCGGGCCTTCTCGCTGCTTGCCGATGATGATCTCTGCGGTACCAGCAAAACGGGAGTCGGGGTTGTACACCTCATCTCGATACACAAACATGATCACGTCTGCGTCTTGCTCGATAGCGCCGGACTCGCGCAGGTCGGAATTCACAGGTCGCTTGTCCTTGCGCTGTTCCACCGAGCGATTGAGCTGCGAGAGTGCAATCACGGGGCAATCAAATTCCTTGGCCAAAGCCTTGAGTGACCTGGAGATGGCCGAAATCTCGTTGGTCCGATTGAGACCGCCGTATCCGGGGATCTGCATCAGCTGCAGGTAGTCCACCATGATCAGTCCTATCTCGCCGTGCACACGTCGAAGTCTCCGCGTGCGGCTACGCATCTCCGATGGGCTCAGCGCCGGCGTGTCGTCAATGAAGAAGCGATCGTTTTTGTTGAGCGCGTTGGCAGCCTTGGTCAGCTTGGTCCAGTCCTCGTTCAACAGCTTCCCGGATCGGACTCGCGACTGGTCAATGCTACCCATCGAGGAGAGCATGCGCGTTAGCAGTGCATCGCCTGGCATCTCCATGGAGTAGACCACGACCACTTTATCCGACCGCAGAACGGCCTCTTCCACAATGTTCATGGCAAAAGTGGTTTTGCCCATGGATGGCCGGCCGGCCACGATGACCAGGTCAGCAGGACGCAACAGGCTCAGTTTGCTATCGAGGTCGACGAAACCTGTCGATAGGCCCAAGGACTCAAGCCCTGACTCATGGGCGGTTTCGATCTTCTCGACGGCCTTTCTGAGCAGGGTTTCGATGCCAACCGGACCGCCCTCCTTCGGCCGTTGACCGGCCACAGACAGCATTTTCGCTTCGGCATCATGCACCAGATCTTCCACGGAGCGACCGGCTGGGGAGTTGGCGCTCTGCTCGATCTCCTCGCACACACCGATGATCTTCCGGAACTGCGAACGCTCGCTGACTACGCGGGCAAAGGAGGCGATGTTGGCGACGGACGGGGTGTTATCGGAAAGCTCTTTCAGATAGGCCAAGCCACCTGCATTCGAGAGCTCACCTGCACGTTCCAAGGCCTCCTGTACCGTGACGACATCAAGCGCCCGGCCCTCTTCAAGCAACCTGGCAATAGCCTTGAAAATGAGCCTGTGGTCAGAGCGGAAGAAGTCAGATTCGACGACCAGGTCAGAGACTCGAACCCAAGCACGCGGGTCATTCAGCAATCCCCCTAGAATGGCCTGCTCGGCTTCAACAGAATGCGGCAGCTCCCGGCTCGGGGTCTGTTCGTATTCAGCCGCTAGATGGAAATGGTCTTTCAAGCCTCAGGCCTTACTAATGGAAATGCTGGGGGTGGACCGGGCCGACAGCTGCGAGCAGTACCTCATAGAGGCTCTGGTGCGAGCTGACAGCTGGGTTTCGGGCACGATGTTCGTTGTTTGGGTGCCATGAACGCAACTACCTTGCGCTGGGTGGCCATTCTGGTTAGAACTTGACCTCAATCAACTCAGCCCGCCCACTGCGGGTCTGAAAGTCGCAAAGGCCCAACTGAACCACCCGTGGCTGCCGATGAGCGATGCAAGTAGCGACCTGGGCGCGGAATGCTTTGAGCTCAAGCGGCAGCAGTGAACGGCCAGTAGCGGCCTGGATCTTGTCGCCGAACTCCTGCAACGCGGCCTTCAGACCAGCACCATCGAAGGTCTGGTCTACGGGTTCGGCATTCGTTGTTGGGTTCAACATTGAAAATCTCCAGAGAGGGACTCGGGGCTACTGCGGCTGAACTCACATCCTTAGCGGCGTGATACAACCGAAAAAATCGTAACACGTACCTATAATCATGAAAGCCGTATCGAATGTCAATTCAATGCCTAAAGCCAGAAAACAACTCATAATTTACTGATTTTCTATTATTCCTGCGAAACCATCAGGTCGGCCGGACACCCCGGAATACAGAGCACGGGGTAAGCCCTAAAGCTCTTCCGCCAGCTCAGTATCGAGCTCTTTCGTCTGATTGCTTTGCAGCGCCTGGATGGCAGTTGTACCGCCGGCTTCATTCTCGGAGGTGGATGCTGCAGGAACAACCCAATTGTATTGGTGCCCATCGAGCAGCCGTGATGTCACCTTATTCCATAGACTAGAGCGCCAGCGCAAGATCAGGTACTCCTCAACTTCCTTGCGACCTAATGGAATTGCGCAGAAGGACAGTTCGTAGTTACTCGAATACGCTTTGACTAGACCCTCTTTGTCGCTGGCGTCAATATTGAAGCGCACACAAGTGCCCTTCGCAAATGAGTGGTTTTTAAACGAGGTAAGGTCGCCCATTCGGGCGCGTAGTGCCGATGTCTCACCGACGTATCGTGCAATACCGGCCTCCCAGATCACGTAAACCCCAGCGTCACTTGTGATGTCATTTTTCCAGTCATGTTTACCGGCCAAAATTCGCCGCGGGGCAGCGATGAGCGTGGCTTCGTAGTGGCGCAATTTCTCCTGGACGTTCATGTAACCTAAATTCCTCGGTCTTGCTTAATGGAGCTATCGGTCTCTTGATTTCACTGATTGGGCATTACTATTTAAATTTTACTCAGCGAATATCGTAACACGCCTTGCTATCCTGGGATGCAATGCACGCTTTCCTGTATGCGCCCTGAGCTTGAATACTCACGTTATCGCCCTTAGCCCCCCGAGACTGCCCCTTCAAGCTGATACCAGCCATCAGTTGTTTCCAGGGTCGTAATGGTCGAGAAAGCAGAGTCATGCAGCACAAGAGACTTCACCTCTCCAGCAGGCCGCGTAACTTTCTCCGGAGCGTAATGGTAGACAGCCCATATAACCAAGGCCAACAACAGTAGCACTATAGGTACGGTGATAAGATGATCCCTAACTGTCGGATCAAGAGCTTTCCATTTTTCGACAAGCATAGGAAATTTACCATATTCCTAAATATGATTTCGGTTTATGAGCAGCCCCAGAAATCAGCTCATTTTAATTTCATTTCGACTCCGCTGCTGCCGCCACTTCCGAAATGCAGCGAATGAATCACACACCAGTCCATGCCAAATCAGGCCCATAATTGTCAGTACAAAATAGTCTCGCGGCCCACCCAGGACCGCACGACTTTGAGCGTCCAATAGCTCAAGAGGAGTGAATAATTTGCCAACCAAGGAGACTAGCAGGGCAACCAGCACTAAAACCGCTGCTGAGCGCAATAAGCTGAGAATCGTGAATACAACTATCATTGCGAGCGCTTTGAGTGTGTGGATTGTGAAAAACCGAGGTCGCTCACAAACTCCGAGCCAGTTTGTCTTCCAGCCAGAATCACCATTCTTGAATTTTCGTTTCATCTCGATTCGACCTGTACTGATTACTGGGACTGGACGGACGGTGAACGCGAGATTGCCGGACCGGTATGCGGAGCACCGTCAGCTTGCTCCTGGGAAGCCTCCTCATCCTCGCGTTGAGCATCACAGCGCTCGTGGACATCTACGCAAGCGCCGCCGCAAGGTGCTGCCCGTTTCTTCTTGAAGCCGAACCCATGCCCTGTAGCCAGGTGTACAAACGGCAGTGCCGCCCAGTACCCAACCACAAAGGAAGCGGCCTTAGCGGTAAGGCCTGGCAATTGATATGCGAACGACGAAGCGAGAAACGCGAGAAGGCAGACGGCGCCCACCACATAGTTGCGCCGAATCTGAATTTTGGAGGTCCGCCGGCAGGCCGCGGTTTTGGAGCTACTCATTGTGCCGTTCCCTCGAACGCCGCTGCCTGGCGCTCAACTAATGCACAGCGCTCCTTGACCCAATCCAGATCCCTGACCCGGATGTCTTGCGCACTCCGATTGGCATCCACCAGGAGCCGAGTCGCGCATTTGGAATCACGGGCCGCCGCCTGAATTTCCTCGCTCGTCGCCGAGGAAAAACTGGTCCTCAGATTGTTCAACCCAAGGCCCTTATAAGCCAACGGCCCGCCGACCAGGGCCAGCAAAGCTACCCCCCAAAAAACCGCACGTCTGCGGGTGTGTTTTGCTGAAGTCACCATTGATCTCCCGACATGGTTTGCATGGCGAGAAAATAACATATAACGCGTACAGATAAGTCATTTAGTATCGAAAACGAACATCAAGGCCCATTGCCTTACATTTCTACAGCCCTCAGGCCCCTGCATAAGGACACCAAACAGAATGAAATGGGACGATTTGGACAAGCGACAGCAATGGTGGGTTACAGGCTTTATGGCCTTAAAGCTGTGGAATCAGTGGCTCCTTGTGGCTATCTGCGCACTGGTCACGTCAGCTGTGTTCTTTTACCCGATGCTTCAGATCCGTGAGCTGTACGGGAACACCGCGTCAGCCATTTTCTACGCCGCAACCTATTTCCTCAGCGCCAAGCACATTGGCTTTTGGATCATCAATCCTATCTGCGGGCTCGTCAGCCTCAACAAAATCCAGCGATCGTATGGCCCCCTCACCCGCCGGCAGGTCCAGGAATGGTTCGTCGAGTGGTGTTACACGCCGATCGACCTCTACGATGGGTCGGCACTGGACATTGCGCAGTTCGCCCGGGCAAACGGCGAAGGTAAGTAAAACCGTATCATCTGCTCGGCCTAGTCCCAGCCTGTAAGTCGAGGCCGAGCGTCATTGAAGCCATTGCCCCTCAAGTAGCTGCCAGGCCTAGCCTAGGCCCTAGACCTCAACTTCACGGCGCAACCGCCCTGTGTCGAAGGTGACGGGCTCAATCATCGTCCTTGGCAAGGCCGTACTCACTAAGTGCAGGCCCAGGCCCACCACCAATGTCGTAGAGCTCCTCCGGCGTATAGAGGCTGTCATTGCCCTCAAACAGCTCATCACCACCACGATTTCCAGCTCCAGCGCCCGACTTCGATCTGCGGCACCACACTGCGACATCTCGAATGAAGAAGCCCGCGGAGATGACTGCGAAAGCAAAGAATGTGAGCAGGACGCCCTTCGTCACGAGGATCAAGGCACCGGCTCCAAGGAACGCCAGCACCCCCTTCTGAATAGAGTGATCTGGGTCGCGGAGATGGCTCAGGCTGCAGCCGAAAGACAGCATCACCAGGGCCGCAGCAATCGCCACGCCTACATCCGCTTCTGCACTACTATCGATGGTTCCCCAGATACCCGCTGCCACAGGCCCTACAATCGCGGCCAGATGGCGCACCACGGCCAGCGGGGTGCGACGAATCCAATCCTCAATAGCCCAGAGGGTACGAGTTGAAGGCTTCATTTGAGGTGCCCGAACCAGGTCGGCCAATCGGTCCACTGCGGTCACCATGTTGCGTCTCGCAGATTGACTCACCACCGGCATGGCAGCGAGATCCTGGATGACCTGCACACAACGCTTGAACTCTGGGGTTACCCGCTTGAGTGAGGCTGCGTTGAAGTAGGCCAGGTCAATGCTGCCTGCGTAAAAACCAAGGTAACCAGCAATCAGAGCCTCGGCTCGCGCTACTTCTCGCTCAACAATTTTATACTGATTCATCGCTCATCCTTTCGAGTGCCGTCACTTCCTAGTATTACAACCATTCAGGGGATTCCTACGCCGCTTTGTGCTCTGGGGGAGCCACCGCCATCCAGCAATCAAGCCCAAAACGGCTCACATACCCCTCTCGGAGAAGTGCGAGGCGCCACCGCAGGGGAACACTTCTACCCATCAAGTATAGATACGCCAGTAGAATCTATAAATTTAAAATATTAAATCGCGCCCGTGAGTGGATAGGCATAGCTAAGTGACCGGATCTTAGAGAAGTTGCAGAATCCAATTATTGGTGTAACATAAACCGAAATTCATGAGCTGAAACTTTACTGCTCAAGCCGAAAATATTTCAGTGCCATCCAGAGGCTGACATGCTCACTCATCATTTCACCATAGTTCAGCATAAATATCTTTTTGTGAGCGAAGAGCGTGAAGCGTTCTGGGTAAGTGAAGGCCTAAACCCTTCAGAAGCAGAAGGCCTTGCATTGATTCCAGTAATTGCGCTGACGCTGAATGTTCCGGGCCTTGACCTCTATCACCAGAGGTTCTTCAAACACAATGATAAAATCTCGATAGCTAATTTTCTATACGAAGCTTGGGCATCAAACCCTTTCCTCAAAGGCATTCCAGACCAATTATGCATTGACGAAGAGCTACTGAGTGTCGTTCCCCTGAAGGGCATCCTTCAGCTAATTGATCCTGATGGCCAACTCAAGGAAATTGTGACCGATACTGACGCCACTTTCGGCGCTAGCAAGGTTCAGGCGCACGAGCAATCAATAATTTACTGGGAGGATTTCGAACTATTGAGAAAGCCAGCGTCAGTAGAGTCCCTACTGAACATTATTGGCAAGATGGTTTCTGAACGCCAAGGCATCCTTGTAGAATCCTCCCCTCATGACAAAAGCAGAGATCATCTACTTGAAAAACACTTGGCGATATCACCCTCATTACCATCAATCTCTTTAAGCCCAGACGAATATTTTCGTCTTGATACCGACTGGGTAACCAAAGAAAGCTGGCAGGTACCCATGCCGGCCATAGGCAAAGCGTACTGCTATAGCGAGGAAAATGACGATCATCGCTGGATACATTGGCTGTTCCTCCAGGACGAAGATGAGGAGCCAAATGACGTTGACCAATATAAACTTATTGACGAAACCAGACATTATTGGTCTCCCGAAACTGAGGGCTTAATTGCCACGCTAAACGCTTTGGCGTACCCCATCGTAGAGTATTTGCCTGAGCACATTTCAAGTCGGGCACTTAGGTCATTCATGAAGGGGCGGGTACCCCTATCGAAAATCATGACCAAAGACCTCCTGCACTTAGTTAAATCACTACCAATTGTCATTTATCCAAAGACAGTTGAGGAGTGCACAGCCGCCTTCGGATGTATAACTCGCCATGGGCACTGCAAGTATATTTTCGAGCTAACAGGAGGTGAACACTCAAGCCATAAATTCCGGTTTTTTGCCGGCAATGCACCTACTACAGGAATTTTTTTGATAGTAATCCAGGTTGGCAGCATGGCTGATGGGCCAATGCTGAAGAGCGCGCTTTTCTGTAAAGAGGATGACCTTGACATTGGTCACGCGGGATTCGCGGCGCTGTCTTATTGGGTTGAGAGACTGCCTGAGTTCAACATAAAAGGTATCTGCACCCTAATTTTAGATATGGTTGAAAAAATGCTGCACGCCTCGATGGATGGCCTTAAGAACTGACTCTAATAGCTACATAAACTAGCATGTGAGTGGCGGGCACGGATCTCGGCGTGGAAGCGACACCCCAATGACCCGCCTCGCGTACGTGCCCCAGCAGAAAATGCGCCAGTGGAATGCCGGGGTGTGCCTATGCGTGGCGTCCCCGGTTGCGTCTCTCAGATCGCCGAAGGCCCACCGTCGCGGCCCATTGCTCTTCACTCTCCAACCGCTTCCCCTTAAAGTGGCCGCTCAACTGCGTTAAGAGGCAGGTGCCACGGTGCGCATCGGTTGTACGCAGAACTCCATCATTTGGAAACGCAATGGATCACAACCCCTACAGTGCGCAGTACGAAGCTGCTGTCGCCGCCCTTGCCGCGGCTGAAGTGGGCTTGCGGGAGCAGTACGAACTCTACGGCCACTTGTCTCGCTTTGATGAAGCTCAGGCCAAGTTGGCGCTCAAAAATGCCGAGGTGAAACTAGAGGAGCTCGAACGGGAGAGTTCCGAATTGGGTGGATTAACCCTGATCGATCGTGCCACAGTCCACGAGGCAGTCTATCGTGCGCACCGCTCGTTGCTCGGGCAAGCATTCGACGCTGTAACGGGGCGGGTTCCTCCCCCCCAAAAAATGTCCGAGGCAGAGGAAGCCAAGCTAGCCGAGAAAGCTGCACGGTTGGATGCATTGATTTGCGAAAATGGAGAGATAGCCACCCAGCAGCATCTGGTACAGAGGCTTCGATACGATGTTCAGTTCCACTCTACCCTGGACTGGCTCGAAACCGATTCCGACTACGCCACCTACAGTTCGCAGATCGCAAGACTGCAGCCAGCCGTTGAAAGTCTTGCAGCCAAAATTGCCAGGTTTGAAGAGCATATTCGTGTGCCGCAGGCACAGTGCCTCAAATATCGCGAGCGTCTGATTGTGGCCAAGGAGAAGCTGGCCCAAGCGATCATTTTCCGAGATGACCACCGAAACGCACCACCACGGTCAGAGGAGGCCGCGAAAGTTAAGGGGGCTTGTAGTAACTATTTCGGAACAGATGACATTGCCCAGGTCGTCAGGCACAAAACCAGCGATGTTGAGGACCTTGAGCGTGAGCTCGCAAAATGGGAGCAGCGAATGGCGTCGCTCCGGCAGCGCGATAGTCGGGTCATCGAGCGGCTGATCATTGACGGGAGCAACCTATGCAATCGTGGCCGGGGCAAGAATCAACAGTTCATCGGACTGAACGCTTTGAGTGCACTCGTTCCGGCACTGCTTTCAAACTGGCCTGGCAGTGAGATCATTCTGGTCTTTGACCCAGGCATCACGAGAAAGCTTCAGGTTTCGTGGGAGGACATTCAACGCACCTTCCCAGCGTCAGTAGAGACGTACCGCGTCGGCAGAGGCCGCAGCGCCGATGAAATGATCATCGAATTGGCATATTCCCCGAACGCTTACATCATCAGCAACGATCGTTTCGGGGAGTTCAGCAATCGACCTGCCATCAAGGAAAACAGAGTCTTTGGCCATGACATTACCAAGGCAAACATCTTGGTGAATGAGCTGTGGATCTCGGTGGAATATTGCTCTCCAGGCTGAGGCGGGTAGGCCTCCCCGCCCTCCATGCCACCCTACGAGCCGGTCAGAACGAAGCCCTAGAAGCCCCGACAGTTCGACATGCTGGAGTGTTCGACCAAAAGCCTGTCAACCGCCGTGGCCAGGTCGAACTCAGCTCGCTGTAGCGCCAGAAACAATTCTGCGCTGGTAGCCGTCTCATCGTGCGCATACTTCAAGTGTTCCGCACGTGCGTCCCTGAAGCGCTCGATCGCGTCAAGGGTGTTCTGATCCAGGTGCAAGCTGAGAGGCAGCTTCAGATCGCTGGTGGTTGGTATAGCCATTTTCCTGTCCATTGCTCGGTAAAAACCAGACCTTCCCCTGCTGAGTCATTGGTGTCGATCAGACGGCTCCGTCACGGCTGTAGGAAAAGTCAGCAGGCCAAGCCATGGCGGCTGAAACGCCCAGTATGCGCTTCACACTGTGCAGTGCGCAGCGCATACTGAGATGCGCGCTGCATCAGTTGCAGCATAGGCAGAATGGAATCCTTTTAACCCCCATAAACACTGGCTTGTAAACCACTTTTTTGACTTGTAAACCTCTGTGGTTTACAGTGAAAAAAAGTGGTTAACACGGAGCCAGGATATGCCGAATTTACAAGACGAAGCTAAGGCCTACATCGAGTCCGTTCTAGGTGTGACAGCGCACCTGACGCCGGTGCCACTCCGGGTCCCCTACACCATCCGGGATAGCTACAAGACCTACGAATTGAGCATGCCGATGGGGAAAAGCTCGGCGCTCAATATGATGCTGCTGGTCTCGCGTGATGAGGTTGCTTATCCGGGCATCGTGAAGCTGCAGAAGCACATCGAGCTCGTGCACAAGGCCACCAAACAGGTGGTCGTCTACGTCTGCAGATCATTGTCGGTTCAAGACCGCCGCAGCCTGATCACGCATCAGGTCAACTTCATCCAGCCCAGCTTTCAGATGTTCATACCAGAAATGGCGCTGGACCTGCGCGAAAGCTTCCGCCTGCGTCGAGAGCAAAGCGAGGTGGCCGCCCTCCTCCCGGCAGCCCAAGCCATGCTGCTCTCATGCCTGTATGCCGGCAAAACCGACGAAGCCTATTTTACGACGAACGCCCTCCTGGGCGGTCTCAATTACAGCCGGGTAACACTCTCGAAGGCGGTGGAACAGCTGACCTCCCTTGAGGTGATCACCCCTGCAAAGAGCGACCTTCACTGGAAGACCTACGCCTTCAACGGGACACCAGCTGAGGTGTTCCGAAAGGCCAAGCAATACCTACGGTCCCCCGTCAGAAAGAGAGTTGGCATAACCCGCAACACTCTCCCCATGGCGCCCGGTGTGTGTCTCGCCGGGGAAACTGCCCTGGCCAAATACACGATGCTGGCGGAGCCTAAACAGGCCGTGTGGGGAATGACCAAGAAAGTGTTCAACGACATGCTGGCGCTTGATGCGTTCAAAGTCATAGATTCGTTGGACGGGATCGAGGAGTGGGTGGAGATCTGGACGTATCCGTCGCTCACCGAAAGACACTACATAGCAGATGCGGCATCGCTGTATCTGAGCTTGGATGAAAACCCTGACGAACGCATTCAGATTGCGTTGGATGAACTCAAGGAGCAAGTCAATTGGTTAGCGTAATAGGCCTGGATGTCTTCGGCAAACACTTCCATGATTTTCGTGATAGCTACGTCCTGATCGGAGGCGTTGCCTCAGCTCTCGCAATGGAGGACGCGGGCGAGGATTTCAGGGTCACTAAGGACCTGGACGTTGTCTTGGTAATCGAAGCACTGAATGCCGACTTTGTTGCAAGGTTCTGGGCGTTCATAAAAAGTGGCGGTTACGAGATCAAGCAGAGAGGCGGCGAGCGTCCAGAACCCATTTTCTATCGGTTCCAAAAACCTACAGATCCCTCCTACCCCGTCATGATCGAACTATTCTCGCGGGCGCCGGAAGGCCTGGAGCACGAAGAGAACGCGACGCTGACCCCCATCCCAACAGACGAATCGGTTTCGAGCTTAAGCGCCATTTTGCTGAACGAGGACTATTACCAGTTCCTACTGTCCGGCCGCCAGCAGGGTGAGGAGCTGACCTATATCGGCGCCGATCGCCTTATCCCCTTCAAGGCTAAAGCCTGGCTCGACTTGTCTCAGCGCAAAGAAAACGGTGAAGGCGGGGCAGACAGTAAGGACATCAGAAAGCACCGGAACGATGTCCTGGCCCTGACCAGTCTGCTGACCGGCGAAGTGATCGAGCTGCCCGAAAGCATCACCGCGGACATGCAGCTGTTCCTAGACCGCCTGGCTACCGAGGATCTCGACTTCAAAGCACTCAAGATCCAGGGTGACCTCCCGACCATTGTCGGCCGTATTGCAGAGTCCTTCGGCCTTCAGGTGACCGCTTAAAGCGAATCGCCCCGCACAATTCGCGCTCGACGTTCAAGTCGGGCGCCATTGCCCTCCCCTAGTTCGATCAATCCGTGATCCTCATTACTTCACGGAAACGGATTCGGTCACCACGAACGAGACCACACCGCCCAACGCAACGCCGTCCAGGCCTTGCTTCCCATCTTTGTCGACCACATAGCCTTTCAGCTCTCGCTGCTCAACTCCGTCGCACGACAGTGTGGCGGTCGCAGCCACATGCTTCTTCATGCTGTTGTTCCATTCGAGGGGGATGCCCAGAGCGCAGTCGCCGCCGGCCAGGACCTGAGAAAAATCATAATCCACCTTGCCAGCCCCACCTGCGCGGTACTCGGTCGGCAGAACAGTGCCAAGCGCAGGATCACCGAGGTGATAGAGTTTTGCGTAGATGACAGCGCCCATTGGGATGGTCACGTTGATCTTTTTGTCATTGCACCCTGCCAGCGACAGAGCGATACAACCGTACACGGCAAGATTTCGAAGTGGTGACATACTTTTTCCAGTTTGAGAATGGGTGTCAAAAGTCAGCAGTGCTAAGCCAGCGGCCATGCGATTCCGCTAACAGTTCAGTTGCCAGCGGCCCTTGGGCCAGGTCTTGTCGACGTGAGCCATGGCCGCTTCCTTGGTTTTGAAGCGCCGGCGCATCACCTGATCGGGATGGCCTGGGTCACTTCGATCACCTGTTATGTACGGCGCCCAAGCCAGCCAATAAGCCGCCTCGGGCTGGTCGTCTGCGCCGTGCGGTTGCGCGACACCGGCCAAGTCACTGCGAGTCCAACTACTGGGGCGAAACTCGCGCCATTGGGGCTCGGTCACGGGCATTTAATCCGGCTCGACCGGGTGCGGATCTGGTTGGAACTGGGCGACGTAGCCAAGCACGGCCGCGACCCGCCGGCCGGTCGCGCTCCCCTTGTCGGTGCACTCGCGGTAGGCTTGGCCACTCTGGACTATTTCCTTAAGCAGCTCGGCGGCCTTGTCCAGGTGCTGCTCGGTTTCGTTGGTGTGCTCGATAAGCTGTTGGTAAGCCTTTTGCGACTCACCATGGCGCCGGTCCATGGCCTGGACGATTTCGAGCAAGCGGTCTGTGCCGATTTCGTCGGTATCACCCAAGCAGAGCCGGTCGCCCTCATCCTGGGTGCATTGGCAGTCGTCGGTCAGCACTTCCGAACTACCGACCCAACCGCAAAGCTTGCACTCGACGGTGTAGTAGTTTCCCACCAGTGGTTCCTGGCCGATGCAGACCGGCATGCGTACCATCTTCTCAACGGTTCTCATCGTGACCTTCCTTGAATCTCACACCGGTTTCAGGTGAGGCGTTTTTGAGTCGGCAATCTGCACTAGCATCGCTGGTTGCATGGTCATCACATCGAAGCCCATCGACTCAAACCACTCGCGATTCATCAGCGAACGGGCTTCGGTTGGTACGTCGAAGAATCCGTTGTCCTCTGACCAGAAGCGGCAACTGACCGGGTGCAACAGATCGAGGTCGAATGAGCCGCCTGGATAGATGCACACGATCAGCTCCCAAGACGCATCAGGCGGCGTTGGCCACTGATACCCTGCTGGCGCTTTGCGTTCACGTTGCCCGCCTTCAAAGCGCCCTGAAAGGCCGTATACGAACGCACGCACCTGCCACATCGCCACCACGCGGCCTTGTGCTTTCTGATCGGCACAGACGCGCTGGAAAGCCTTACGCACCAATGGCTTTGGCAGGCCCCATACAAAGCAGGAAATGCCTTGCTGGTAGAAGGCCTCAAACCCCATTACCGGATACCCCGCTTCGTCGGTCGCTCGATCCAAATAGTTCATGGCTCATTTTCCCTAGTGCGCGACCTGGGCGGCTTTGGCCCGGTCATTAAGTTGCTTGGCCAGCGCCTCGCCGGCTGCCGTCAGGTCGTAGTCACCGTGCGCGAATGACACCAGCCCTCGCTTTCGCAGCGCTTCGCAGGTACGCACCCGCGCAGCGTAGGACAATGGGCCATGCACGCCGAAGTCATCCCAGCCCCAGCCGGTCCCCAGCTTCATCAGTACGGTTTTCATCGGCTCACTGAGCTTGGTGGTCACGGTCGATATCCCTACCAGAATGGGGTCATAGGAACGCGCTCGGTCATGAGCTTGTCATTGCCATGCTCAGCACTGAATGCCTCGTACTTGGCGATATTTGCCTTGCAGAACGCTTCCAGCTCATCGGCTGCTAGGCGTGGCGAATAGGCATAGACAGGTTCCGCCGAATCATCCAAAAACTGCTCTGTGCCATCCGCATGGATCACTACGGGTACGCCCCCCAGCAGCACTTCCACATCGGTGATGAAGGGCGCAGTCTCGGCGCCACGGGGATCAAAAATCACCTGCCCCCCGGCCTTCATAGCTTCAAGCAGCAAATTGCGCCGGCCTTTGGATCGCTCGTATTCGATCACAATCACGCGACCATCGGCGTACACCTCAAAATCATTGCCGCATGCGTCGCAGGTGTCTGGCCTGCTAGGCCCATCCATCTGCCGGACCACAGCAATCTGGGTCGTGACCGTGTGCTGGCAGGCCGGACACGCAACGTCGAGCGTGCGGCCTGCTGGCCAAGGGTTTACCGCCGCAGTCAGCTTGAAACGGAAATCAGTGCGGCAGCCTGCACAGGTCACGCCGTAGGCGCGAATCGGCGCCAACGAAAAATGCCCCTGTGGGTCTTGCTGTCGCCAGGTCGAGGCATGGAACTCTTCGGTGGTATGGCAGTGCGGACAGGTCACATCAACGCTTGTCGCGTCGGGGTTGATTGGCTGGTGCACTTCGAGCAAATCGGACTCAGATGGCATGGTCGCTCATTTCCTTAGTACCACTAGATATTGTGTTGAAAGCAGCTGAAGAGGACACAAGATGTAGTGTCACAGCGTCATTTCCTTCATCGGATCAGAGGGAATGGAGTGGTTCACAGTCCAGCGACAAACGTGACTACTGATCAGACGCAGTGCCCCCCTGCCGATCGTTTTGACCTAGGGCCGGCGCGAGCCCTGCTTCGTCAGTGGCGAAGTACGAAGCATGCGCAGCCCAATTACATTTTGGGCAGGGGATGTCACCGCCATGGCGCAAGGCGCCACCTGGTTCGTCGCAACTGTCCTCATCCCAAAGAAACCCATCAACACACTGCGCGTCGGGATAGGACGCACCGAAATGCCGACCTTGGTAATCGCAACCCAGAGCTATACCAGAGATCACACACCCTCCTTAGCAACATAAAGCAAACTGATACATAACACGTATGCGTAATAAGATGGTACCACAGGTCGAGTGCTGGGGCAGACCAGGAAAGAGGGGACAGATCATTTCAGGCCGGCAGTGCAGGCGTTGTAGGTTCACAGAAAAGCTGCACGCTTTCACAAATAGATGACCGGCCGGGCTTCAACCATGGCCCCTGTCGGTCACCATCAAGCCCGCCTTCGCGGGCTTTTTTTGCCTGGAATTCCTGCCGGGGCGCCCTACTCCGCTCATTGGAAAATGATGCAGATGGGGGGATTTGAGGAAGTGATTTGATGGGGCGCTGGAAGTGCTGAGAGGGTCGGCGGGCGGATCTGAGCAGCAGAGAGATTGAGAGGACTTTAAAACTAATATTTGAACACCTTAATAGTTAATTAAGCGTACGTGTTAAGTATTAATTTGAACAATTTAGTATGGAAATGGAATTTGGTGGAAGTTGCCATTTTGGATTTTTTGTAGATTTCGAAGGGATGTTGGAATAAGATCTATGACCAACTTTTCCGCTTTGCACTGAAGATTTTCAGCCAAATCAGCTGTTTGAAGCGAGAGCTTCAGACCTGATCCAAATTGCTCCAGCGATCACGAAGTGGCCGTTTAGTAATAAAGAGAGCAAGCCGATTGCTTTAGATTCTGATCAGTCATGAGAGTCATGACCAATGAGAGAAAAGGAGACCTGAAAATGTAGAAAAACGCGATCAATCCCGAGAGGACTGACCGCGCTTAGCGAAGCAGACTTGCGTCCTCAGAACCCGCAATGTCTGCTTTTTCGAAGCGACTGTCAATCCTCTCCCATTTTTTCGACCTTAGCGAGGTTACTCGACGGCACAGTGTTGCCTGTCGAAAGGCCTCACTTCGCCCGCCCTGCGCCTTGATTTTTTGGCGCAGCGTCGGCGCTCGTTTCGAGATTTTCGGAGGTGTTTCATGACAGTACGAAAGGTGGTCACGCGGCGGTCCAACCATTACCGCGGCTACTTCCCATCGCTCAAAAATAAAAAGCCTGTGCCCTGGGAGTCCCAGCTCGAAGGCGCTCTTTTTCGGCTTCTTGAGCTGTCTCCTGCGGTCATCGGCTACGTCCCGCAGCCCAGTGAGGAACGTGTTCCATCGCTCCAGGGCTACTTCAAATATTACCCAGACGTACAGGTTTTCCTCGCGGATGGGCGCGAGTGGTGGTTTGAAGTGAAGCCTCACGACCGACTGAAGATTGCCAGCGTCAGGCAGCGACTGGATGCCGCTGAGCGCTACTTCAACGCCACTGCCCGTAACTTTTCGGTGATCACTGAAAAGTTAATTGAAGCTGAACCCCTGGCTACCAATCTTAGAAGGCTGATGTATCACCGGCGCGGTCCAGAGCTTTCGCATCAGGCGTTGGAGGAGGTAATGGCGACCTTCAACGAATGGCCGCCTATGACCGTTGCAGATCTGCTCTACGTGGTTGGTGAGGGGAAAGCCTGGCGCTTGTTAGGCCTTGGGGTGGTGGGCATTGACCTTGATAGGTCAATTGACACTGACTCCCCGGTCTTCCTGCAAGGGGGGCACCGTCATGCAAACCTTTTCCCTTAGGGTGAAATTGGTCGTCATCGTTCGTGGCGTACTGATGGTGCTTGAGAAGAGGCTTATTGACCGGAAGCTGCTCTTTTTCGATGAGCTTGGTGAGCCCACGAAGCTATCCGAGAAGGAGTTCTATGAGGCCTACGAGAAGCGCGAGATCGAGATCTCCGCTGATCAGCCATACCTTGGGAAGGTTCCGTATGTGCGGAACGTCCCTCCAGATATTTCATGCTTCCCCAAAAAACATGGAGATGAGGCATTGCGTCGACGCAAGTATCTGGACGACCTAACTAAGCGCGGTAAATACAAGCTACCGGGTGACGAAGACATGATCAAGAAACTTAGAGATATCGCCAAAAAGATTGGGGATGCGTGCGCACCCTCGGTTTCCACTATTCGACGTTGGGCAGCCAAATACATTGGCCAGAACGTAGTAAAGCTTATCCCTCAGCATGCCAAAAAGGGTCGGGCTGCCGCGATACAGGGAGAGCTCGAAGTTATTCTTGAAGGGGTGATTAATAAAACCTACCTGCAGGATACGATTCCAGCGGTCAGCGTGGTCGTTTCAGAATTCGAAGATCAGATAAAAGAGAGGAACAAAAGTCGTTTGCCTTCGGATCAGCTCAAGATCCCAAGCGGAATGACTGTCCGAAGGTACATCGCCAAGCTGGATCCGTACCTTGTGGATAAGGAGAGGCTCGGAAAACACGCAGCAGACAAGAAGCACCGTGTTGCGGCGGGTGTCCTACGTGTCCATGAGATTTTGGAACGTTGGGAAATTGATCACACCTTGTTGGACGTCCAGCTTGTGGATGAAACCTCGGGGCTGTGCATTGGGCGCCCCTATCTGACGATCGTCCTCGACCGCTTCTCTCGAATGGTGATGGGATATTTGCTCCACCTGTCGGCGCCAAATACGGAAACCGTGCTTCGTGTGATCGAACGCTCAATCCGTCCAAAAGCCGAATTGCTGAAGCGCTTTCCGAAAGTGAGAAATGAATGGTGGGCACGTGGGCTGCCGGCTCGAATAGTCCCAGACAACGCAGCGGAATTTCACGCGGGCGATCTCATCATGGGATTCAACGAGTTGGGTATCGAGATCATGTATCCCGCTTCAAGGGCCCCTCAAAGGAAAGGTGCCGTCGAACGCTTTTTCAGCACACAGAACCTGGGGCTTATCCACAACCTCCCGGGTACCACCTTCTCGAATATCCAGCAGCGTGGCGATTACGACTCGGAGAAGAATGCATGTTTCACGCTCCCTCAATTGGAGGCGGTGGTAGTGAAATGGATCGTCGATGGTTACCACCAGACTCCTCATCGGGGGCTGGACAACAGAACACCGGCTCAAGTCTGGGGGACTAGCGAGGCGAACCATGTCATCAGCCTTCCCGTCGACCTGGACTCGTTGGAGTGCATTCTGGCCAAGCGGGCCTCGGTGAAGGTTCACCATTACGGCATCGAGGTTGCCAAAGTGGGCTACCACTCTACGGAACTTGCTGAGCTCCGTATGCGTTTGGCAGACGGAGAAAAGGTAAACGTCCGCTATCGAGACGAAGCCGGGCACGTTTGGGTTCACGACCGCTTCAGAAACTTGTTCTTCAAAGTGCCCGCCAAAGATGAGCGAATGGCCGGTAAGAGCAGGGAGGTGTGGAAGGCTGCCGAGAAAGCGCTGCGAGAAAAATATAATGAGCAGCCTAGCTTCGAGGCTACGCACAGGTGCTACCAGGAAATTATGGAAGATGCAGACGAGGCCCGCCGTTCGCAGACGCTCAGAAAACGACGCGCAGCTGCCATAGCGAAAATCGACAAGGAGGGTCGAGTGACCGAAAGCACGCCTCCACCCAAGGTACTCGCTGAAGTGGAATGGACCGGTGACTCTATTCCTAACATTCCGCCAGCAGCCTTCAAGGTCTCGGTTCGTCGCCCTGCTGGGAGTTCTAAGCCATGAACGCCATCAATCTGTACGAATGCTACGAGCATGGTGAATACAGCTTTACGCTCCGCGATCGTTTTATTCACAGCCCTCAAGTCGAGCGAGCGTTGACGCGACTAGGCGATATCCACGGCGATAGTCGGCGTACCAGAGCAAGTAAAGGGTTGCTGATCCAAGGTCCAAGCGGAGTGGGCAAGAGCACATTGGTCAAGGAGTACATTCGGTCATTGGAGGAATTGGAGAGCCATGACCCACAGAAGCGGACAGTTCTGTTCGTCGAGATGCCTTCGTCTCCAACCAAAAAGAACCTGGCAGCAGCCATTTTGGCAGAGCTGAAGGATCCCTTCGCAGAGGCACGAGGACATTCGGCAGAGGTTAAATTTGCGCGAGTAGTCCTGCTGCTGAAGAACCTTGGCGTGGAGATGTTGGTCCTCGATGAGGCGCAGCACCTGGTCGATTATCGTCGTAATGGTGCGTATGAGGCAGCAGACTGGATCAAGAGTCTGATGAATGAAACCAGTATCGCGTTTGTTCTGATTGGGCTGAAGCGCACCGAAAATCTCCTGCTAGCAAACGAGCAACTGCGACGCAGGTTTTCGGCCACGGTGGCATACGATCGCTTCACCTTCTCCGCTAATACGTCTCTTCATTTCGTGATGTTGTTGCAGGCAATCGAGGGCGAACTGCCTGTTCAAACCATCAGTTTTGTAGAGCCAGCGATGATTAAACGCTTCTACCTGGCTTCCTATGGATTGATCGACTACCTCATCAAGATTGTGGACAGGGCTGTTTGGCTGGTTCAAGTCCAGGACCTTGTCGGGATTGAACTTCCTGTGCTGGCCCAGGCTTTTGAAGACGAGGTTTGGAGCTACGCCACCGAGGATCGAAACCCCTTCAGTGCGAGCTTCAATTTCCAGCCTCTGTTCGGGAAGCGGGAGCCGTTTGAGACGTTCGAAGAGAGCAGTACCTGACGGCCAAGGGCCGGGCTTATCGGCCCGGCTCTACTCCCCTGATTTTTATGTCTTCGATTTCATGGATGTGTAGGAATGTTTGGTCTTTTAATCAACCCACGACCACACCAAGACGAAAGTCTTTTGGGGTACCTGCAGCGCCTGGCGAAAGCCAACGGATTACCCAGAAAGGAACTGCTCACCGCCTTTGCACGAGCCGACGAGACCGATGTTGCGGACTGGCTGCAGATGATGGAAGGACCACTGAGCTGGCCTGCGGTATCTGCTGAGTTTCGTGATCCAAGGCCCAAGGGGGTCAAGTTATGGACGACTCATCACGCTCGTTACTGTCCGATCTGTTTGGGCGAAGCCGGTTATTGGAGAGAAAGCTGGGGCTTGACCCTGGTTACGACGTGTTCTGTCCACGGCACTGAACTCCACGGGCGGTGCCCCAACTGTCTGAAGGAAACCGATCCAAGCGCAATGAGTGCGAATAGTTGCCAAGCGTGTGGCACCTCATTGAGTGGGACCAATTTTGAGATCGCGCCGGCGAGTGATACGGCCGCCTGGCTCACCTCTGGCTTTGAAGATAGGTTTTACGCCGACTCGTTGCCAGCTGACGCGGGATTGGCGGCCCTCACCTACGAACAGTTTCACGAGTTGTCATCGCGTCTCGCTGTCAGAAGTTTGCCTACGGAAAGAACCCAGCCGCTGAAGGTTGCTGATTCGGGTTCGCTAGAGATATCGCGGCTTATGGCAAACGCGGCGGGCGTGGTTCTCATGAACTGGCCTCTCGCATTCAGAGAACTGCTGAGTGGCCTCAAGGCAGTCCATTCCGATAACGAACATTGGACGCTCAGCAGATCGTTCGGCCCGATATACCACGACATCCACCGTGATCTGGATGACTCTTGTTTTGACTTTCTTCGTCGAGAGTTCGAATCATTTCTGCAGCATGCGTGGGAAGCACCGTTAGCGAAGCGAAATCGCAATTTGAGTGAGGAGACGATTGAGAGACATCGTTGGGTGTCGTTCGATTCTGCTGCTGAAGCTTGTGGTCTCGGGGTATCAGTCATAAAACGCCTTCATCAGGAGGGACAAATCGCCTATCGGGAGAAGGTCCATGAAGATCGAGTCTTTACGGTCGTGGACCTGGATCATTTGAAGGCAATCTCGCAGCATCTCCAGGGCGTGGCTGATATGAAAGAAACCTCGACTTTGCTAAGCCTCTGTCGCAATCGGGTTAGGCAGCTGCTAGCTGGTGGTACCCTCCAGTTCTTTGGTGGAGAACCGCGCCCAGGCGAAAGGTGGCTGATTGACTGCCGCTCGATCAACGAATTGATTGATGAGAAGCTGCCTACCAGCTCTGACCAGAGCCTGGTGTCGATCAACTACTTGGCCAAGCATTCTCTGCCCAAGGGGGGTGGGTTGGTCGAGTTGGTTCAGGCAATACGTGCAGGTGAACTTCGCGCTTACGGCCCAGCTGAGAATGGCTCGGTTGCGGTAGGGGCGTGGTTACTCAAGCCGCAAGATTTTGCAGCGTGGCAACAAGCCCGAGCTGAGAACAAGAGTCCGGTCTTTCCCGGCCTGTCGGTAGTCAAGGCTGCTGCGCTGTTAGGCGTCAAAGAACAATGCGCATACGCGTTCGTTCGACTGGGTCTGCTATGGAGCACTGCTGTCGAACGAGGCCGGCGTACGCAATTGATGGTTAAGCCTCAAGCCATCGACAGATTCAGGCGTGGCTATATCTTGGGACCGGAGATTGCGGTGTATTTGGGGAAGTCGACCAGGGAGGCGTTCAAGCACCTTTGGGAGGCCAGGTTTCGCCCCGTTGCGGGGCCATCCATTCCAAACGCGGCTTGCCGGCAGTACGTTTGGGTAAGAAGCAAAAAGCTGATCGATTACCTCGCAAGTGAAGCCGCCCAGATCGACGATCCTGAAGCCATCACGTTTTTATCCACACCGATCGCTCAGCCTCGTGATTGCCGATTCAGGCATGTGGGATCAAGATAGTTAGCACGCTTTCTTTCTTGATTGCTAAAATCATCGAACCCATTTTGGAGAATCTTATGTCCCGTCTCGCTGAATTCCGCCTGCTCGAACAACAGCTCGCAGCCCAACTGGCGGAGCTGGAAGCGCTGAAAAATGACTCTGCCCTGAAGCAGGAAATGGAATTTGAAACGAAGCTGCGCAGTTTGCTCAACGAGTATGGCTACGGCCTGCGCCAAGTGGTGCTGATCCTCGATCCGCAAGCGGTGGCTTCCACTGATATGGCCCCAAAAACCTCTCGGAAACCACGCGAAGTAAAGGTCTACAAGAATCCACACAGCGGAGAGGTTGTTGAGACCAAGGGTGGTAATCAGCGTACGCTTAAGGCTTGGAAAAACGAGTATGGCGCTGAGGTAGTCGAGTCTTGGCTCGCCAATTGATTGCACTGCAGGCGGCTTCTGGCACGAGATGAATCGTGGTGCGCCCCGAATGCAAATTCCCATTCTGGGGCGTGACGAAATTTTCTGCGGGTGGTGGTGACACACAGTTTATGCGCATTAAATAGAGGTCCACTTCAAAAAATGGACTCTCCAAAATGCGGAATGCTCTCGTCTCAATCTCAGTGAACACCATCGCAAGCCTCCTGACTGCGCTTGTGCTTCACTGGATCACCCGTCCTCTTTCCGACCTCTCCATTCAGCCAATCACGGCCTCAAACTCTGGATCCAAGAGCTCTTCGTGCTCTTCGTAGATGAGAAATCTGGACCAGACAGCACGTTTCTGAACCACCCCATCAGAGCAAGCGTTCCCCTGGATTGAGCTATCTGGTGACGATTCGTTGAGTTTCTTCTCACTGCTAGGAAGAGCTCTGATTAAAAATTCGTGCTTCCTCAGAGGCTTAGCGATGGTGTCTGTAGAGGCTTTTCTGGAATGACGAGTAAGCTCCTGATGGAGGCGTTTTCTGCACTCCATCCCTCACGGGGACCGCTTGTCAAATCGAAAGGCCCTGCTATACAGTTCTTGTCAAAGGATTTGTCAAATGATGTAGAATCCGGTCCCTCGTTGGGCGCGGTGGAGGAGTTAACATGTCAGAACGCGAAGGGGTCTTAGCAAGGGCGCCGCTTATCTATGCGTTGAGCGTAATCAGATTTGCCCCGATTCTTAAGCTGCCAAAGCTGATCCCAGACATTCAGCACACGATCCGTCAGAGCCTCCCGGGCTTCTTCCAGATGGTCAAGGGCGTGCCGCCTGGAGTGATGCACAGCGGAGAACCGAATTCTTGGGCGTTCCTTAATCGGGATGCTGACTACGCGTGCGTGCTGGCCATGGATCACATGATCCTGCAAAGCACAAATTATCTTCATTTTGATAACCACTTAGCGCTTTTCCGTGAGTGCATTGAGGCGCTGGTAGGGCAAGCAGGTGCATTGGATATCACCGCTATCGGGATGCGGTACGTCGATAAAATTGAACCAGCTGAAGGTGAGACCCTAGCCGACTACCTTCCGGAAGCCATGCTCCCACTTAAATGCGATGAGCTAGCGGCGCATGGGAAAGTCCCCAAGGAGCAGCTTGGAATCTCTACTACCACCTACCATCTAGATCCGGAGTATCTGCACATCAGATGCTGGCGGCAGACTGGTATGTGGATACCGGAAGATTTGGTCGAGCCGGCCATGGTTTTCGAAATTGCTAAGCAATCGAGGAATTCATCCAAGCATGGTGCTCCTCTGCAAGGTGCATTTGTGCCTGTTAGCGAAAATGGTGCTCTTCTCGATACGGATGCGCATTGGCCGCTGCAGTTAGCCGAACGACTGGGAACCGAGGAGATCTGCACGAGACTCGACGGTTTGCATAAGACTGCTAACTTTGCTTTTAGGACAGTCGCGAAAGATCATGCCTTTGAGGTTTGGGGGAAGGCGAAATGACTACAGCAATGAATGGGCAATGGATTGATCCTACCGGGGCTGCTGTAAGCAGATCTTCTACTTGGGAAAACCCTGAAATTGCTCCGCGTGTAGGTAGCACGACAGCAAACCCTGTATTGGCGATTGCTTTCACAGCGATGCTGGCCGTTTCGGTAGTAGTCGCTCCTGGGACTGCCTCCCTGCCCTATCCACAACTTATCGGCTCAGCAGGCATGAGCTTTCATGGCGTGCATGCTGGTGCCTGGACCGAGGTGGACACCAGCCAGGATGCCAATGTTACCGAAGACGTAGCGCCGGCCTTAATCGAGGAGCTTAGGAGCGACTTCAAGTTGTCAGATAGCTCCATCGCGCAGATCTTCAACGTGTCTCGTCAGACCGTGTACAATTGGCGGACTGGAAAAACCGCCACTGGTTTTCCCGAGAGGCTTGCGGCTTTAACTGAGGCGTTGCGCCAAGTTAACGCCGAAGAAGCGCAGTATCTGCATCGGGTGCTTTTCTATCCAACCGCCGATGGCCGCCTGATTCAGGATGCGCTTTCGGATGAAGCGTGGAATCGAAATGGCGCTAAAGGTGTGTACGGAATGGTTGCGGAGTTGGCTGGCAAGGCGCAGCAGCTACGTGATAGGGACCTCAAAACCATCGCCAGGTTAGAAAAATCGGGCGGTTCGAATTTGGTTTGATTATGGCTGATACACCTGAGCAAGAGATCGTAAGTGCCATTAGCGCTGCTGGTTGGCTGCAAGGAGATACCGTCTCAGGTGACGCCTTGATTGAACACATATCCGAGGAGGTCCTGAAAGGCCAATTCGAGGGGGTGGCTCCAGCTTATTGGATGTTGGCCTCCCATTCCTGCACGGTGCATGCACGCAACCTTTGTGATGCGCCGTGGATAGAGTGGATTGCCGTTAAGGTAAAGAAAAAGGCCTTTGATAAGCAGCTGCACGCCCTCAATCCACGTACGCTGCACCTGCAGCACGCGGAAAAGCAGGTTTTGGAGCTCAAGATTCACAAGCGTGTGTGGACCAAGAGAGCCGTGCTTCCGACGCTCCACCGAAATCCGGTAATCACGCTGAGCGAAGAAAACGGTCAGTATTTCTCATACTGGATGTCCCACCATTACAACCGTATTGCGATGCCGGACGAGTTGGTCAACCGCCTGAAGGCAGACCAAGGTGACGACGGCATGAAGGGCATCGCCGTGCTTGTCGACGATTTCCTCCATCAGAACAACCAATTTTTCGCTAGTGCTTGGGTTTCCTTCAACCCCAAGGGCGAGATTCGCGACCCGGCTGAGCCCTACGAGGTGGTGTTCCGGTTTTTGACCAAACGAGAGCACGCCAGGCGCGCAAATGAGCTGCACGACCAGCTGAATGAATTGCTCGGGGTGGCCAGAAATCTCAACGATGGGCTGTACTTCGGTGGAGCAGACGTCACGGTGCTCCAAGACTTTACCATGCTCGATGCGGAAGACTTCGTGCGGTACAACCTTCACGACTGGCTCAGTGTTGGGGATACCGATGAAGATGAAGAAGGTGCCGATGATGCTGACTGAGCTGCTATCGGCCTCCCCTTTAGGATCTGGGTTTGACCTTAGCTGACCGGCTGCTCTACAAACCAATTGATTTTCTCCGGAGCCGGTGTCACTGTCGCTCCAAGAATAGCCCCCACGCCTCGGGCAGGTCCCAGACCTGTACTGCGCACCAGGGGGTTAGTTGTTTCTAGGGCCCGCCCAGGTCGATCAGGCATGCTTTGGGCGGGCCTCAAACCAGTGGGTGACCACCAAAAGGGTCAGTTAGGCCTACTGCTGCCTATCCTCGCTCGTTACCATCCAGAGACCCTCTATTGATACGGTTTCAGCAAAGATGGATGTCTATAAGGTCCGCATCGAAGACACAGAAAGCAAGATCATCGACAAGGAAGGTTTCGAGGCCGAGACCTTCCGCAGAGATCCATGGTACCAGCCTGGAAGTGCCGGCAAGCTAGCTCAGTTTGCTGTATGCCCGGCATGCGACAACCCTGTCCAGCTGGTTGGGCTGTATGAGCTACCGCCTAACGTGAAGAACCCATTCGGGAAACATGCTACTAAGAGCATTCGCGGCATCGCTCCATTTGATAGTGAGGCCCGTAACGATTGCCCGTACTTCCAGCCTCGCCAGCACAAGAAAACAGAACGAAAAACCAGGTTTGACGGCGTCCCACGGAAGATTCTCAAGCTATTGATCGAACAGTTCGATCGCGTGGTTTACATCCTGGAGAAAGAGACCCAACTGGTCCTTTCCGAGAACGCGTTGAGAGGCATGCTGCAGCGTTACAAGGGAGAGCGTGGCTACCTCTATACCGGCGCGACGCTTCGCAATGTGCCATGGATCTTTGCTTACATGTCGGACGCCACCCGCCTGTTTGGCCAGAAGGTCATTGGAAATGCTGAGCTGGTGAAAGCTATTGCCGCTGAGGTGCCAGGGGCGGAAATCAGCAGCACTGGTCGGCTGGAATCGAAGAAGGTGCCTGGTTCGAAGGCGGCATATTTTGATCTCAAAATGAGTTTCATCCGCCATCGAATCGTCAAAGACAGTGAAGCGTCCGGCTTGGTTGAAAGCATGGAGTTTGTAGTGTCACAGCCTCGCGGAGGTGAGCTTGAGCACATTCACAAGGAAGTCATCAAATTCGATTCGGCTTGGTTCGAATCCCTTATCCGGATGCCGGTTGATCATCCTTATCGCAGAATGGATAGAGTGAAGATGGCCCGGGAGGAACTGGGCGATCTGCTGGAGCTGACTCAGGCCTGAGGAGGCCTGTTGTAAACCACTTTTTTTCACTGTAACCACAGTGGTTTACAGTGAAAAAAAGTGGTTTACAACGTAGCTACGACACGCGCCCTGGCCACTCCCCAGGCCAGCGCGCTCCTCATTGATTCGTTCAGTCGGGCGTCGAACACCTATGCTGCTCGGGGCCTTGCCACGCCGCGGTGTCCTATAATTCATCTTCAGCTGAATGGAGCAAAATGTTGTGAAGCGCACATTCATTGGAATGGTCGAGGCTGGTGAGCCACTGATGAGGCAAGCGCTTGAAGCTATCCGACAGGCCCACGAAGCGGAGGCTGCTGGATTGCCAGACCTTGAGGTACAGCGTCTTCACCCATTGGCAGATTCGCTCTATCAGGCGGTCATTGATTTTCAGCTCCTCAAAGCAGGTAAACCACCGTCGACTATCCAGTGAGGACCTGCCGCTACATGACGAAAAAGATGCCAGCTCTTCTCCCCGACCACCCCATGTATACCGACGCAGTGGATGCGATGAAGCAATACCACGAGGCGCAGGCTTCTGGCTCATCTGCCGAAGAGGTTGAGCGCCTGCGTCAAATCGCAGAATCACAATTTCGGGCTGTCAGCGAGTATCAGCTCAACGCTCTGGGATATCAGTCTCGTCGTCCGCACTGAAGGGATAACCGATCCGGAGGTAGCTTCAGAATCCATCAAGCCAAGCGGAAGACTCACGACGCGGTCCGATTGATCAGCGAGACGGTCGGGAGGGTTTGCACACAGCCCCAAAAAAAAAGCAGCTCCCGAGAGCTGCTTTTTTCTTACTCCCCCTTTTTGTGCTTGTGGGGTTTCAGGTCCGGATGGTCCTTCTGCTTTTCAGGGGTGACTCGCTGCCTTTTGTCCGGAGTGCCATCTTCATTGGTGCGCTTTGGGCCTGGCTTGATGCTCATGCAAAACTTCCTTTTCCGCTTGGGTTGTTGAATGCAGCTATGTAATTAGTCCAGCTTCTCTCAGCTGTCAAAGCAGGCTGGTGCAGAACCGCCTGGCCGATGATCCGGTCCACATCGAACATTCAGAGGCCAGAATAAGAGCCTCCGACAAAGGGCTTACAAGGGGCAGTGAAATCCAGCGCTGAGCGATACGAAGACGTCTGGACGTTCATCATGCCGAGCACGGTGTGGAACAGGTTGTCGTGGCTCAGCGGTGACGTGGTTTGAGCTTTCAAACAACCCACGTTGACCTTTTCGCTCTTCGCGAGCGAGTCAGACATCCAAAGTACCAACGGCACCTTTGTTTGCTCGTCAGGAGCCATCGCGTAAGGCAGCCCGTGTAGATAGAGCCCACCCTCCCCCAGCGATTCGCCGTGGTCCGAAACGTACATCAGCGCAGTGTCGAACTTGGTGTTGGCCGCCAGGATATCGATGAGATTTGCAGTCACATAATCGGTGTAGAGGATTGAGTTGTCGTAGGCATTGACCACCTCCTCCTGCTTACATTTGTCGAGCTCGTTGGTCTCGCACACCGGTGCGAATTTCTTGAATTGCGAGGGGTAGCGCTTGTAGTAGGCCGGGCCGTGACTGCCTTTGTAGTGGAGCACCAGGACAGCATCGCCTTCCTGGCGCTTGATGAAGTCTTGCATCTCCGTGAGCAGCACCCCGTCCTTACACTCCTCGCTGGTGCACAGTTGGGAATCCGCGTGAGAGGCAGCCTTGTGGTTGGGAACCCTGTCGCAGACCCCTTTGCACCCCGAGTTGTTGTCAGTCCACATGACACTGATGCCAGCGCGTTGAAGCACGTCGAGCAGCCCTTCTCGGCTCTTGGCCAAGCCATCTTTGTACTGGGCCTTACCCACGTCCAGGAACATGCATGGCAGCGAGACCGCGGTAGCGGTACCGCAGGAGCTCACGTTCGTGAAGCTAATGACATTTCGCTTTTCTAGTTCCGGATTCGTTTCACGGGAGTAGCCGTTGAGGGAGAAGTTGGCGGAGCGAGCGGTCTCTCCTACTGCCAGTACCAGCAGCCTGGGTTTACGAGCCGCACCCTGTCGATTAACTACCGCATCAGTACCAATGGCCGTCAGCGTTTTAGGTGAGGCCAGCTGACGCTTCAGGTACCCATGGCCAGCCGCAAACAAGTTGGTAGGTACCAGAATCAGCCGGATCTCCCGATTGTTGCGCAGCAAGGAGGCATACGACTGGTACTGACTCAACGCGATGCCAGATAAGGTCAACAGAGCGAGCGACAGAGCAATGAACCTGCTGACCAAAGCTTTGGCCCAAGGCTTGCGCCGGAGGGGAACCCGGGCAATCAGGTAGACGGGCAACACCCCAACCATTGCGACCCAAAGACCGAGCTTCCAATTCAGCAGCTCGGTTGCCTCAGCGACGTCGGTCTCCACAACGTTGGTGAACATTGTGTAATCGATCACGATGCCGTAGGCATTCATGAAGTAACTCGCAAAAGACGCGCTGATCAGTACCAGGCACAGTATGGGTTTGGCCAGCCGCCCCCATGACAGCAAGCTCAGAACGGTAAACACCCATGCGAATACTATGACTGGGAGGCTAGCCGCTAGCTGCCAGTTCACTTCATCGGTTTTGAATACCAGCTTCCAGAGCACGTTCCAGAGCTCAGCGTTCGCGAATAGCAGTAACCAAAAAGTCACCAGGCCGATTAGCAAATTAGTACTGATGCCTTTCTGCCGCGCATTGCGAATAGCAAAGATCCATTTGCTTAA
Source organism: Pseudomonas sp. C5pp (assembly GCF_000814065.1). Lineage (NCBI taxonomy): Bacteria > Pseudomonadati > Pseudomonadota > Gammaproteobacteria > Pseudomonadales > Pseudomonadaceae > Pseudomonas > Pseudomonas sp. C5pp. Next base: position 68,428 of record NZ_JWLN01000023.1, read on the forward strand.
CAGGGTGTGAACAATGGATTTGGAAGGTGTCATTATCAAACTCTGGAAGCTGCTTATCCATGGCGGTAGCTATGGAGTTAGCGGGAGCTACAAGGCAAACCGTCGACAGATGCTGAGCGATTGCGCAATGTGCGGAGCGTCAGAGGCCTTAGGCCCCTAGGCGTTGGGGACGCTTAGTATGTGTGAGGCATAGGGATAAAAAGAGAAATGAATCTCGCTGAGCGCATTATTTCCGGGACCTGATAACGACACGATGACCTCGGGATTACAATGCTGACAGAAATCCAATTACTGCTGTTTTGATTGTCATTGATCACGCTATGATCAAAATTAGGGGAATACTACCCACCAAAAGCAATGCTCCGCTCAGCTAGATAAATTTAATTTCACAAACAAAACGGTTTCGTTTTGTCGTAGGCTAATTTTGAACTTTCAATTCAACTTACAAGTCTTTCTCGCGAGCAGAACATAATTTTCAACTTTTGCTCGTTAATATGTCACCCATCAATGAGGGGCGAATACCATGAGCTTTTTCAAAAACATCCTGGGCGGGCACCATGGCCGTGGAAACCACGGTGGAGGCAAGCACCACAGCGGGGGACATGGGGCCGAGCAATATGATCGCCATGGCCGGCAGCAGGGCTGCGACGGCGGTAATCAGGTGTATGACGGCGGGCGCCCTCCCACTCCTGCCCCCATCAAAGATCTGCAGGGCTGCAGGCAGTGCCGGACGGCCAACGATCCGTCAGCACGCTTTTGTCTAAACTGCGGAACACCGCTATCGAGTGGTTGCACCGCCTGCGGCTCGCTGCTGAGTGCAGGAGCAAGATTTTGCAGTCAGTGTGGCCAAGCGACGCTCTAAGGCTAGGTAGACAGGAAGGCCAACGAGACCACAACCCTGCGCAAGGAGAAATACGTGGGTTCAAATCATGACCATGGCAGCGCTGCAGTACGCGAGGGGCATCAGAAGAAGCTAATCATGGCGCTCGGCTTGACTGGCAGCTTCATGATTGCAGAAGTGATCGGTGCGTGGATTACCGGCAGCCTGGCGCTGCTGTCGGACGCATCTCACATGTTCACAGATACTGCCGCCTTGGCGATCTCACTGATTGCACTTCAGATAGCCAAGCGGCCGGCGGATCAGAAAAGAACCTTCGGCTATGCGCGCCTGGAAATTCTGGCTTCGACGTTCAACGCCGTGCTGCTCTTCCTGGTGGCGATGTACATCTTGTATGAGGCCTACCAGCGCTTCTTCATGCCGGCGGAGATCGCTACCGGAGCGATGATGTGGATCGCAATCGCCGGCCTGATCATCAACCTAATTTCGATGCGCCTTCTGGCATCTGCGAGCAACGAAAGCCTCAACGTCAAAGGAGCCTACCTCGAAGTTTGGAGCGACATGCTCGGCTCGCTTGGCGTAATCATCGCGGCACTTATCATCCGCTTCACCGGCTGGACCTGGGTCGACACGATTGTCGCTGTGGCGATCGGCCTTTGGGTTCTGCCGCGGACGTGGCAGTTGCTTCGCGAAAGCCTGGGGATCCTCATGGAGGGTGTCCCGAGGGGGCTCGACGTTACGGCAATCGAGGCCACCATCCTCGGAGTAGATGGCGTGACGGACGTTCATGACTTGCACGTGTGGGCTGTCAGCAGTGGCAGTAACGTGATGACGTCGCACGTAGTGGTTCGGGATTCTGCAGATGGGGATGCTGTGTTGGCGGCCGTCGTGGATGCTGTCAGCGATGCATTCGAAATCCATCACTGCACCATCCAGATCGAGCGGGCAGCTTTCCACGAGAGCGTTCCCTCACCCTCGCACTGACCGATCGGTAAACACCATGCAAACACATCACCCTCCTGGCTGAGGGTGATGTTGCAAAAAAAATGCGGTGAGGGATGCCGTAAACGGCAGGAGCGCTTCAAGGGGGTTGGTGAATGGCTTCGCCTGCCCTCGTCAACAACCTCCAGAAGGCTCAGCGATGGCCTGGATCATCACGAAGTACCTACTCACTGCCGGTATAGTGATTCTCGTGTCAGAGCTGGCGAAACGCAGCGACAAGCTGGGCGGCTTGGTCGCCGCCCTACCCTTGGTCACGGTCGTGACGTTGGTCTGGCTCTATTTAGAGAACCAGAGCATGGAGAAGATCTCCAACCATGCTTGGTACACGTTCTGGTACGTGCTTCCGACCCTGCCGATGTTTATTGCTTTTCCATTGCTGCTACCTAAGCTCGGCTTTTGGCCGACACTGATCAGCAGCATCCTCATCACAATGGCCAGCTTCGGAGGCTTCGCCATACTGCTGCGCCGGTTCGGCATTGAGCTTCTATGATCCGGTGGCCGCAGGGATCATCTTGATGAGTCTTAACGGCTATTAACACACTCGCCCTTCACCAGGTAGCGAACCATGTGCAGTTCGCCTTTCGAGTCTTCGTAGGTCATCATGCTTCTTACATTACCGCAGTACCGCACATTGGGTGATACATACACCAACTTACCAACGTCCAGGTCCATGCCATAGGCGTAGTCTTCTAGTTGAGGCATGGGCTTTTTTACGCGTTGAGCATAATCCGCTGTAGCCTCTCTAGCAGTACGCTCGATGTGTTTATTGATCTCCATACCGCTTTGGGCATTGGCTGTTAGTGATGTAAAGAGCATAAACACGGCGATCGCTGATACAGTAGTGTTCATAAGAAGTCCCTTAATAAAAAAGCGCCCGTAGGGGGGCGCTAAAATTCACCTACCAAAGGAGCGTATGGTTTACAGGTGAATGCACTGGCGCGAACAACTGCTCGGTGCTCTTGCCAAGCTGCTTTGAAATGAGACAATTTCCAAAGCAGCGATGCCTCTTCCGCTGCCCTTAAACTAGCAAAGGAGGCTAACACCAAGATGATCGTGCAATTACAATTTGGACATGTAATAGATTGTAAGATAATTATTCGAGAGAATATCGAGCCGCCACGTGAACTAATTTGCAGAAAGGCGCTGCGGTTTGCGGCCGTGCATGGGGTCTGCCTGCGTGGCGCCCTCGATCCAAGGCCAGTACCAGTCCTTGCAAGCTAACGACCGAAATGCTGCCTGTCCTGGCCGATTCCACCTGCCAGGCGAATCTGTCATACACCGCCGCAGGCCCCAGAATCCGCTATGCTTAGGGGTGGAGCCTGCATGACTGTCAGAAATCTTGCGGCTACATTACAAATTTGTAGGATTTCGCCGCGGCCAGCTTCTTCGCGTTAAGATTCAAGCGTCCTCAGGTGACCCGGCGTATGGACAGAGGTAGCGACTACCACATGCCATACCCTCAGCCAAACTTTCGAACAGCCTGCAACCATAATCTTGGCGGATTAGGCCAACTCCTTCCTCACACCTTGAGATAAGTTATGCGCGTTCTAGTTGTGGAAGACGAAATTAAAACTGCCGAATATCTTCAGCAGGGCCTATCCGAAAGCGGGTATGTCGTAGATATCGTGCACAACGGTGTAGATGCTCTGCACTTGTTCAACACTAATGTCTATTCGTTGGTCCTCCTGGACGTGAACCTCCCGGGTATCGACGGCTGGGACCTGCTGGAAACCATCCGTAAGACCAGCCGGGTCCGCATCATCATGCTGACCGCCCGCGGACGCATCAATGACAAGCTCAAGGGCTTGGACGGCGGCGCGGATGACTACCTTGTGAAGCCATTCGAATTCCCTGAGCTGCTTGCTCGCATCCGTTCGCTGCAACGCCGTGGTGATGAGTTAGTCGAGAAGAGCTCGCTGAAAATTGCCGATCTGGAACTCGACTCCGTCCGCCATCGCGTCTTCCGCGGTGGCACACGCATCGATCTCACCACCAAGGAATTTGCGCTTCTGCACCTGCTCATGAGCCGAACGGGCGAAGCGCTGACTCGCTCTCAGATCATCTCGTTGGTCTGGGATATGAATTTCGATTGCGACACCAATGTCATCGATGTAGCCATCCGGCGCTTGCGCTCGAAGATCGATGACCCGTTTGAAACCAAGCTCATTCACACGCTTCGTGGCGTTGGGTACGTTTTTGAGGAACGCGCATGAGGCCATTCAGCCTGGCTGCAAAGCTGGGGTTAAAAGTTGGGTTGATGAGCGCAGCGTTGCTGCTTCTGTTCGCCACCTTTGGCTATCTGATGGTAGGCAAGGCTCTGGAAAGAAATGCCAGAGCAGACCTGGAAGTAAAGATGGCGGGGATGGCTCACAACCTGTCCACCATCCCGGACATCTCCGGCGTCAACGCGGATGCGCATCAGCTTGTCGATTTGGTCATGGGCCACAACAACCTGTATGTGAGCATATTCGATACCTCACAGAATCAGACTCCCCTGCTCTCGATTGGCTCGAAACAGGTCAATCTGGAGGTGCACAAGTTTCAGCCGGCGGCCCAGCCCAAAGAGCACGAATGGCGTGATACGCAGGACCGTCCTCTGCTGAGTGCTTCTCGAATCATGCGTTTGGGCGATGGAACAGAGGTCAGCGTCTATATGACCATGGACCAGTCATCCAGTGAGGCGCTGCTCGATGCGTTGCTGACCTGGGCCTTGATGATGTCCCCCGTCATCCTCGCACTGATCTTGGCCATTGGCTGGTGGACTGTGCGCAGAGGCCTGCTACCACTGACCAAGTTCCTCAAGATCGCCTCGAAAATCTCAACCGAGAGCCTCGACCATCGCCTTCCAACTGATGGGATGCCGGCAGAACTCAAAATGCTCGCCGACGGCATCAACATCATGCTGGCTCGCCTGGATGATGGGGTTCAGCAGCTCTCGCAGTTTTCTGACGACCTTGCTCACGAACTTCGAGCACCGCTTTCCAACCTGATGGGCAAGGCCCAGGTTGCCTTGACCAGAGAACGATCGCTTTCCGAGTACCGGGAGGTTCTGGAGTCGTGCACAGAAGAGCTGGACCGCATGAGCCGCATGGTTTCCGACATGCTGTTCTTGGCCCAGGTCAGTCATCCAGCATCAATGGTGGAGTTCGAATCCGTCTCCTTGGTCGACGAGGTTCAGCGAGTGTGCGATCTCTTCAGCATTTCAGCAGAAGAAGGCGAGATTCAGCTGCAGATCTCCGGCAGTGATGACGTGGTGCGCGGGAATCGCCTGATGGTTCAACGTGCCGTCTCGAATCTGGTCTCGAACGCGATCCGTTACTGCCCTCGCGGCCGCACGGTCTACGTTAAGGTGCAGCATAGTGCGAGCGGTACGACGTTGAGTGTCGGCAACCCCGGCCGTGGTATTGCCAAGGAACACCACGCGCACTTGTTTGAGCGGTTCTACCGTGTGGACAAGAGCCGAGCACGGAGCGAAGGCGGTACCGGTCTTGGCTTGGCCATTGTGCAGTCGATCATGAGTCTGCACCAGGGATCGGCGAGCGTGGAGGTGACCGAAGAAAACTTCACCTGGTTCCACCTTCACTTTCCGGAAGCCCAGCAAATGCAGCCGGCAATGACCGCCGCTTAAATTGCGCAGACACGATTAGGCCCGTCAATCGACGGGCCTTTTGTTTGCCTCAATGCATCAGTGCCGAAGGACCACAGGGTCCATGGGCGACCGCAGAATCACCGACTTAATAATCTTCTGTTCGTCAGGATTGGCGTTTTTCCACAGGTGTGAGAAGTACTGAGCATTCACTTTCTCTTGAGCACTTACGCTGCCGGCGGCATCGATCAGGCGCATGGTCGAGTAGACACAGATCAGCGCCAGAATGAAGAACGCCGTGGCGACCACCATCACATAACGCTTGGCCAGCACCGGTGCCCGCTTGAGCTCCTGGATAGAGGCGTCCGCCGCCTTTGTCGCTGCTGTAAGCTCCGAGATCAGTGGCTGGATGGCGGTGTCGACTCCGCGGCATGCAGCTGAATACGCTGATGCAGCGGCGCGCAAGGCAACCTCCTCCGCGTTCGACCAAGCCTTCTCCGCCTTTCGCACCTCCTCCTGAATCTGCCGGCCGACAGCGTCCACCTGCTCCACCAGTTCGTTCGACCTCTCCAGAACAGCGCTGGAGGTGCGCGTCTGCGAGGTCAGCTCATCGAGCTGGACAGTGAGTTTTTCAGTGCAGCGGCGAAAGTCACCGATAGCAACTGCCCAGGGCTCTATGTCATTCATGGCTATCTCCTAGGGCGGCCAACAACGCCGCGCTGAATTAACGCGCTAGATATCAAAATTGTAATTTAAGAGAAAATTCGAAGTCGCCCTCGACAGTGCCGAGATAGACATGATCCTTCCAGATTTGAAGATTTAACGCATCCTATCTGCAGCCAAAATTACGGAATTGTAATTATTGACTCACCTTGTCGTTAGCTTCGCGTTCCTAAACTACAAACCAACAAAGGCCGCTAATCAGGTTGGCCTAGTATGAACCGAGGTTCACAATGAAATTTGTCAAATCTATCGCTATTGGCAGCCTGCTGCTGGGTCTCATGGGTACCGCTTACGCTGAAGGCGGCTTCGAGCGAACGAAACAGTTCAACGAGAACTTCCGAACCGAACAGGCTCGCCTATGGAGCGATGACTCTTCGGACCAGAACAAACAACAAGTCGCTCAAGAGAAAAAGAAAGAAAGCAAGGATGGTAAGGAGCAAACCGACAATTAATCGGCGGTTATATAGGACTTCAAATGACGAAAGTAATCGACAAAAAAGCCAGGGTAAAAACCTGGCTTTTTTGTGCATGGAATTTAGCCTTCGTTCTTGCGAGGCGTTCCCGCATTGCTTTCTCCAGCCAGCCCCTCGGCACCTTGTACGGTACGTTTCCAATGGCAAAGCAGGAGCTGGCTGGCGTTCGCTTCGGTGATCGGGGTGCAAGCCAGATCAGCGGGCAGACCATCCTTGCTGTCTCGCAAGCGTCTGGACAGATAGAACGAGCCATCCTGCGGCCACTGGGCAGGATCCTTGATGTTCTCGGACTTCCCGCTGCTGTAAAACTCCGATGAGTATGAGCGGCGGCCAGGATAGATCAGGGGAGCAGAGTGAGCGGTCTGCACATTCAGCCACGCTTGAACCACATCTCGCTGATTCTGTGGTCGCTCTTCTAGTACTCCGGCGTAGATGATGCCCGCACCGATGATTGGCAACACTAAAGCGCTCGCAGCGGAAGCCCAGGTGGTCTTCGGGCCAACTTCGCTGATCCGTGCGGACAGCAGCAATGCCCAAGCTGGCAGTGCAGGTAGCAGGTAGGTCCACAGAATGTTGCCAGCGAATGTGAAGAAGACCGGTGTCGCCAAGGCCCAGAGCCATAGGTAGGCTTCGAAGCGCTGCATCGATCCACGCTTGCGGATCAGCAGTGGTAGGAACAAGGCCCATGGAAGGAGCGACAATCCGAGCTGGATCCAGATGGTGCCATATGGCTTTGCATGAGCACTGCCATACAGGTCGCCCGCCCAGTTACTGACGACGTAGCGGCTCCAGTGCTCACCAACGAAGAAGTACTCCATGAAGCCGGGCGTTTTCATCTCGGCCGCGACATACCAAGGCACGGATATACCGAACATAAGCACAAGGCCGCTGATCCAGGGAAGCTTCAGTACCCGTCCCCATTCCTTGTAGATAACGAACCAGGCGAATGCCGGCGCCCCCATAAGCACCAGGGTCAGCGGCCCTTTGGCAAGCAAGCCCAGCCCGAGACCTGCGAACATCAGGTAGGCATCCGCCTTGCTGGCGCACTTCATCCAACGCCAGAAACCGTAGCTGGCCAGCAGAATCGAGAACGACAAAACAGGGTCAGTCAGCACAACACCGCTGGAGACCAGGCCAAGTGTGGTGCTGGAAAAAATAATGGCAGCCCAGATGCCGGCGTTACGAGAAATCTGCTGCGTGCCGAGTTTGATGATGATGAAACAGCTTGCCAGGTGGAGTAGCCACGCTGGGAAGCGCGCAGCGAACTCGTTAACGCCGAAGACCGTCATGCTCGCGGCCTGGGTCCAGAAGGACAACGGAGGCTTGCCCCAGAACGGTACCCCGTAGTCGAACATGGGCGTGATCCAGTCATTCAACTCGACCATCTTGCGAGCCATTTCAGCGTAACGGGCCTCAGATGTGTCCATCAGCGGGTAGATGCCCAGCCCCACCAAACGCAATAGCAAAATCGAACCCAGGACCCACCACAGCGTCCTCTCGTTCTTCAGGTTCAGCATTTCTTACCCTCGATCGAAGCCATCGAAGGGTGGAGTGACACGGGATCTGCCTTGTTGCTGTGCTTCAGGAAATAGAGAGGCCGGCGCTTCACTTCCGCGAGTGTCACGCCCAGGTACTCCCCCACCATGGCGACACCGACGCACATGAATGAAGCCATTCCGACGATCAGGTGATGGATGTCGAAACTGCCTGCCACAAGCGACGCAAGCATGTAGCAGATGCTGGAGACGAAAAGACCGAAACTGATGAGGCTGAAAATGCGCAGTGGTTTGCGAGAGAAGCTGACGATGCTCTCGATGGCCAGATTGAACAGGCCAGCTGCATTCCATTTGGTGCTCCCGGCATGGCGAACAGTGCGATTGTAGGGCAGTTCGATGGTACGAAAGCCTACCCAGCCGATCATGCCTTTGAGAATCCTGGAGCGTTCATCCAGGGCCCGCAGGGCTGCCAGCGGCGCAGGCCCAATCAATCGGAAATCGCTGACATCGGCCGGCATGTCCACCTTCTCCACCAGGCGCTGCATGACCCAGTAGTAAGCCCGGGCACTCATGCGCTTGAACCACGAATCACCGATTCTCAGGTTGCGCTGCATGTTCACCACGTCGTAGCCGCGTTGCCAGTAGTCCACCATGGCCGCGATGAGCTCTGGTGGATCCTGCAGGTCGACATCAATGAAGATCAGCGCACTGCCACGGGCATGGTCTATCCCGGCGCTCAGTGCAGCCTCTTTGCCGAAGTTGCGACTCAGGGACAGGCAACGTACAGATGACCCATCCTGATAGTGGCGAAGAATGTCGGCCGTCCGGTCATTACTGCCGTCGTCGACATAGAGGATTTCGCAGGAGACGGGTAAGCGCTTCACCACGCGGGTGATTCGCTGGTGGAACTCGGGGATGGTTTCCTCTTCCTGGAAGCAAGGGACCACGATGGTTAACAAGGGATCAGGGCGCTCGGGAAAGCGATGTAATGTCTGCATGATTGAATGTCCAAAAACGATGTGCAATGAATCCAAGTGCAGTGAGGCTTAAGGTCACTACGACTTGGGAGATGAGCGGTGACAGATTCGACTTGATGAGGAACCACATACCCACGCCATTGCCGAAGTTTGTGGTTAACGCGACCAGTGCAAACCTGACAGGCTGAAACTTACGAGAGCCATCTGCCACAAAACAGAGCGCCCTATTTCCAATGAAGCTCGCGATTGCGCCAACCATGCCGCCACAGATACTGGCCAGTAACGGAGTAACGAATTCTGTCGTAACCAGCAATAGGAACACCGCATAATGGACTCCCGTTGCTATGAAGCCGATCCCCAGATAACGAATCAGTAAGGTAGTAAGAGGTGGGGTTTGATTTTCCATGCCCAAAGCCTATGGAGGCAAAGGTGAAAAAATAGTGAACTAAATGTAAATGCGTAATTAGCCGAATCTATATATGGTAAGTAACAAGTCGGCGCACTAGGCTAGCACGCTACAATATCAGAGGGATTGCCTGAAAATTACGCTTTCGAAATAAAAGCCTTCCGATAACGCATGCATGACCCGTGGATTACAATGTTGACAAGATAAGGAAACACCGGGTGGCATTGAGATAGATTCCCCGAATTAAGGGGGACCTAATGGTTACACAAAATGAAACATATACAAGCACCGTTGTTCCTTACAGCCCTGACATATTGGATGATTTGCCAATTGATGATCAGCTGGCCGTAGAGTTTTTCGCAACAGCACGTTGTGCCAGTTTCAAACAGGCTGCCCGAGGGCTCAATGTGCCAGTGGTAGGCCTGCGGAAACGCTTGGAGAAACTGGAAGAGCACATTGGTGCTCCCGTGTTTGTCTACAAACACAACAAGCTTGCCCTGACCCGCACAGGCGAGAGGGTCAGCCATTACCTGTGCCAGCTCTTCGGCCCAGACGGCCTTGGCAAGTCCGGTGAAAAGGAAGTCCCCAGGCTTACCATCGCGATCACAGAGCCAGTGCTGAACGACATCGTAAACCGCGATCTAGTCGCCTACGTGCGTGATCATGCCGAAATGCAGCTGGAAATCCATTCAGAATGCACAACGCAGATGCTTTCTGAGTGTGAAGTCGATGTGGGTATCGCTTTGGTGAGCCCAGATGATAAAGGCGCGCTTGATCGCCATCCTACGTATAGGTTTGAACGGCTTGGCCGGATTGGGCACGCCCTGTTCATTTCCAGCCGCTATTCAAGAAGCGTCACCCTTCCAGTGGAGAGCTTGGATTTGCACAACTTCATGCTCGTTGTCCCTTGGGATGAAGAGATCTTGGCGGGCTCACGAAAGTGGGCATCGATAATGGCTGAGCATCAGGGCGGTACCACTCGGGTAAAGAGCTACAACCTATCACGAGGCCTTGTCGTTGGCGGTGCGTGTATTGGAGTGCTGCCCGACTACAGCCGAAAACTGGAGAGAAATATCCTACCCGTGCCGGGTTTCCTGGACGACCTGGAGGAGAAAGATGTCTATCTTGTTATCAAAACGAAGCTTGTCCGCAATCCGCAGGTTTTGGAAATTCGAAGATTGATCAAGAAGAGCTTCTTTGATAAGAAGGACTGGCTTGTTCGGTAACAGTTTTGTTAGGTTTGAAACTCCTCCGTTAACACTACAGAAACACAACTGTCATATTCGCTTGCAACCTAGTCAGAGTGCTTAGAACAAAGGCATCTTGTTACAGCAGGTGACAACCGTGGCCTGCTCCCATCTGCAAGATAAATTTAGGCCGGCGCAGGGCGAAATATAACGTCGGTAGCTAAGCACTTAACATACGAGAGGCAAGCAATGATCCGTTCTTCGAACATGCGGGAAAAGCTGTTGGCTGCCGCAATAATAGGCACATTTTCCTCGCAAGCATTCTCCGGAACAGTAACCACTGACGGAGCTGACATCGTTCTGAAGACCAAGGGCGGTCTTGAAGTATCGACTTCTGACAAGGAATTCAGTTTCAAACTGGGCGGCCGAGTTCAGGCCGACTACGGCCGTTTCGATGGTGTCTTCACCAAGAATGGCGATACCGCTGACGCAGGCTACTTCCGTCGCGCCTACCTTGAGCTCGGTGGCGTGCTGTACCGCGACTGGAAGTATCAGCTCAACTACGACCTTTCCCGCAACACGGGCAACGACTCCGACGGCTACTTCGACGAAGCCAGCCTGACCTACACGGGTTTCAAGCCGGTGCAACTGCGCTTTGGCCGTTTCTACACCGACTTCGGTCTTGAGAAAGCCACCAGTTCGAAGTGGACCACCGCCATGGAGCGGAACCTCTCGTACGACCTGGCGGACTGGATCAACGACAACGCCGGCATGGGTGTTCAAGCCACCAGCACCATCGCTGACATGGCTTATGTTTCCGGTAGCGTTTTCAGCGAAACCAATAACAACTCGGATGGCGACAGCACCAAGCGCTACAACGTACGTGGCGTGTTCGCACCGCTGCACAGTGATGGCAACGTCCTGCACGTCGGTGCTCAGTACGCTTACCGCGACCTCAAAAACAGTGCGGTCGATACCCGGATTCGTTCGCGTCTGGGCGTCCGCGGTGTAGATACCAATGGCGGCGGCGATGCCGGCACCAACGGCAACCGCATGCTGTTTGGCGGTGCTGCTGCACAAGATGGCCTGTGGAAGGACGACTCGGTCTGGGGTCTCGAAGGTGCCTGGGCCACCGGCCCGTTCTCGGTTCAAGCGGAATACCTTCGCCGCAAGCTGAAAGCTGACCAGGCCAACAACGACATGAAGGCCTCCGGTTACTACGCCCAGATGGCTTACACCCTGACCGGCGAGCCGCGTATCTACAAGCTCGATGGTGCCAAGTTCGACACTATCAAACCAGAGAACAAGGAACTGGGGGCCTGGGAAGTCTTCTACCGCTTTGACGATATCAAGGTCGAAGACGGCAACCTGGTCACCGCGGCGGACCAATCGAACGAGCGCAAGGCCAAGAGCCACACGGTGGGTGTGAACTGGTACGTCAACGAGGCGGTGAAAGTCAGTGCCAACTACATCAACGTGCGCACCGACAACAACGAGAACACCGTGGGCGACGACAGCGGCAATGCCATCGTGACCCGCCTGCAATACGTCTTCTGATCCCTCTCATCAGTCTGACGTGAGAAAGCCGGAAGCGCTCAACGTGCTTCCGGCTTTCCTGTTTCTGGAGGTGATCAAGCATGGAGCGCCCTCCTCCTACCTGCTTTCGCTTACCGATGACCGCTCTTGCCAAAGCTCGGCGAATCTGATGTGATTGCCGCGTCGGGCTTTGCATGGTGGCCGTGCAAGCAAATCAAACCTGACTCCTATTCATGATTGAACCTGATTCGACGTCCAGCTTCGCGTCTAACGGCCCTACAAGCGCAGCTACCCCAACGTCGCTCATTAGGGGATAGTCATGCCTGCAAAAAAGCTGCTTCAACCTCTCGCTGCTCAGCTGCACGCCTCGTTCTCGGCTTCTGGCCGCCCGTACTCTCATCTGCACCTCCACCAGCTGTTCCACGCGGCCATCGGCTCCGTTGCACCGCAAGTTGCCATCCAAGACAAGCTGCCAATTCAGGTCTGTCGTGACAACGAGACACGGCAGTACAACCTCTACGCGGCGGTCGAGCGGGCGAAAACGTGCTTAGGATTGACCGATCTTCAAGCAGTCGGTGTGGCTGAAGAAGTCATTGAGGTGCTACGAACTGCGGGAATCGGCGTGAACCAGGTTCGCCTGCTCCTTGACCCCTCCTTCAGCTCGAAGACTCGCAAAAAGGCCTTCAAGGCTCTCTGCAAGAACCTGGATCTGAACGAGCTAGGCGATCGCTTCGTCCCCAAGACTGCCACGTTGGCCATCGCTGCTGGTATTGCGCCGCCTCCCAAAATGTCGTGGAAGGATCGCTTCGCCCTGGCTGCAAATTCCCCCATGCGGGGGCCAAGCGAGCTCATCAGCATGGTCAACCGGGATGAGTGTTATCTGTGGGTATTCCCACCGACTGACCATCATGCGACGGCTCCAGCGACGCATGACCGTTTCTTTGGTGAAAAGACCCACCCGAGCGCAGAAATGGGCATGGGGTTCAGCATCATCGATTCCGGCTGGACCCGCCCCAAGTACCCGCTATCCAGGCAGTCACAAGAGACCTTCATCCAGTATTCGCTTTCTGCGCCTATGTGGTCCTGGCGCGCACAAAGTGACACCTGGCGCCTGGGAAACATCCTGCGTTCAAGAATCCTTGACGGGGCTCCTTGGCATAACGAGCCTCTGAGTGACGTGCTTCCGAGCGGCCTTAAATCCCTGCCCCGGATCTATGGGTGCGAAACCTGCCGAACGCTGTTCATTGAGAATCACAGCGACTACCCGGATGTACCCACTCAGTGCCAATGCGGTGAGGCGAGCAGCACGGGTGACCAAAACGAGTCATCTGCTCTCAATAGCTGATTTTCCTTACGGTGGCGGGCTGAGCCCCCCGTTAGGGATTGGCTATGGGAGCGGGATTCGCTCACCCCAAACCTGAAGGCGCCGCCACCTAACCGAGCGATATGAGCTGAATGCTCGCGGAGTAGATATGCAAAAGAGTAAAAACAAACAGGACACCCTGGCGGCGATCAATGCGCTTGTCGAGATTGCGTATGATCAGGGATTTGCGGACGGACACGGAGTCGGCAATCAAGTCGGTTTCGTAGCCGGTGTCATGAGCCTCAAAGCTGCATTGGCCTGCGGCTTACGGCATGGCTCACCTGAGTGCGGAAAGGCCCTTGAAAGCCTCAAGCGCATCGGGATCGACGAGTGAGAGAAAAGTACGGGTCGTGCGCTGATCGCGCACGACCCGTACTTCTACTTCAGGTCATTTCCCTGCTTAGCTTCATGATTGAAGCTCAGGGATCAGGTGCTTCTGCGGTAGGCCAACAGGCGCAAGGCGTTGAAGACGACCAACAGTGTGGAGCCCTCATGGATCGCAACAGCGGCACCAATGCTCAAGCCCATGATGGTGGACGGAACCAGGATGGCCACAATCCCCAAGCTGACGAACAGATTCTGGTGGATGATCGATCGCGTGTGACGGCTCAGCCCCACCGCAAATGGGAGTTGCCTGATGTCGTCAGCCATAAGCGCGATATCAGCCGTTTCCAGGGCAACATCAGATCCAGCAGCCCCCATTGCGATACCAACGCTCGAACTGGCCATGGCAGGGGCATCATTGACGCCGTCACCCACCATGGCCACCTTGGCGCTAAGGCGCAGGTTTTTGATGGCCTTGACCTTGTCTTCCGGCATCAGGTCTCCCCACGCTTCATCTAAGCCAACTTGTTTGGCTACAGCCTCTGCAACGCGGTTGTGGTCTCCAGAAATCATGACCATGCGTTCGATGCCCATCTCTCTAAGCTTCTGGAGTGCCTCTTTGGCCCCCTCCCGGGGTGTGTCCAATAGCCCGATAGCGCCCAGATCCTTGTCAGCACGCCGTACCACCATGGTGGTACGGCCTGACTGACGTAGACGCTCCGCAGCCTCCAGGGCTGCCTTGCTGAGTGCGGGAATACCATTGGTACCGAACATCTCGACCTTGCCAATCCAGACGAACTGCCCATCAAGCTCAGCACGCACGCCGCGGCCAATCATGTTGCTCATGTTCTTGGCTTGGAATCGGCGCCGTGTGCCAATCATCTCTTCACCGTCACGCACAATTGCCGCAGCCAGCGGATGGTCGCTCATCGACTCCACAGCGATGGCGACGTTTAGCAGATCCTCGATCTGCGTGCCGCCTATGGGTATTACATCGGTGATACGTGGGCGCCCTTCGGTCAGGGTACCGGTCTTGTCGAATGCCATGGCATTCAATGATCCAAGCTCTTCAAGTGGCGCACCGCCCTTGATCAGCACGCCACCTCGGGCTGCCCTGGCGATGCCAGAGAGAATGGCGCTTGGTGTAGCGATCGCGAGCGCGCAGGGGCTGGCTGCAACCAGTACGGCCATCGCCCGGTAGAACGAGTCACGGAACGGCTCGTCAAGGAAAATGCCGGCAAATAGCAGCCCGACTACCAGCAGTAAAACCAACGGGACGAATATGCGTTGGAAGCGGTCCGTGAATCGCTGGGTCGGTGACTTCCTGACTTCGGCTTCACTGACCATCTTGATGACCCGCGCCAAGGTACTCTCCGTAGAGCGCCGTGTTACCTCAACCTCGATGAGCGTTTCGCCATTGATGGTACCGGCGAAGACTTTCGAGGCTGCATCCACTGCATCTGGCTTGCTGCGTGCGAGTTCGGCATCAGGAACAGGTTGCTTGTCCACGGGGACGCTCTCACCGGTTACTGGCGCCTGGTTGATACTTGAGGAGCCTACGACTACAAAACCATCGGCCGGCAGGCGGTCATTGGGGCGCACGATGACAACGTCACCGGGAACCAGCAGCTCCACGGGCATCTCCACCGTGCCATTTGCTCTGCGTACGATCGCGGTGGCTGGTGCGAGCTTGGACAGTGCCTCAATCGCTTTCTTGGCCCGCCCCATCGCGTAGCTTTCAAGGGAATGCCCCAGACTGAACAGGAACAGCAGCAGAGCCCCCTCCGCCCAGGCGCCGATGCTCGCGGCACCGACTGCGGCGAGAAGCATCAGCGAGTCGATCTCGAAGCGTTTCTGACGGATGTTGGTAACCGCTTCCTTAGTGGTGAACCATCCACCGAACACGTAGGCCGACACGTACAGAATCAGAGGCAGACGATCAATCAGGCCAAGTTTTCCTGCGAGAGCTCCGGCACCCAGGAGAGCACCACAGATCAGCGCGAAAATCAGCTCTGTGTTCATTCCAAAAATGCCGCCATGCTCATGGCTATGACCTTCATGCCCGGCTTGGTCATCAGGGCGTTCAAGCAAACTCTTCATAACTCGTCCCTTCTGGGGTCAAGGCTTCCAATTGCCCTCTGCAGTTGGGGAGCCGTCTCTGTTGGTTGGCTAAGATCTATTGCACGGTTTGCCCGAGCCCAGGCGTTAACATTTCGAAGCTATGGGGTATCGGGCGTAATAAAAAATGCCAGGCACTGCCTGGCATTTATGAATTCTCTAATTGTTCTGTTCAAATCGTTTACTACTTGTTGTTGATGCATTGCGAATACATCGAGTAACGAACAGTCTTGAGCGTGCCCTGGGAGTCCTCGAAGGTCATCAACCGTGGATAGACCTGGCAGGTACGGGGGTCCTGCGACTGACGTACGAATTTCGCAACGTCTATCTTCATGCCATATTTGTAATCCTGAATCTCTGGCATTGGCTTGCCATTTTTCTCCGCGTACTTGGCCACTGCGGTCTGGTGTTCCTTGGTGTATTGAAGCTGCTTGCTCTCGGAGAAAGTGTTGGCCTGCGAAGCCACCGAGAAAACAACAAGTGCAGCAGCGATAATTAGCTTTTTCATAAAACCCTCTCAATTTCAAAACTTCTCGGGCGTAACCTTAGCAATGCATAGGCATCACCGGCATGACGAGAAACTTACAATTTTGAAAGGTAAGTGCATCTACTTCACTTTAAATCGAGTAGGAGGCGGATTCACACCCGCCGTCCTCTCACACCACCGTGCGTACGGTTCCGTACACGGCGGTTCAGGTTACGCGGCTAAGCCGGTTAATCGTATCCAGTATCGAGACCAGCCCGAGCCGGTCCCACAGTTTCTTTGGCAGCGCGTAGTTCATATGTTGCGCTCCCGAATTCCACCATGGACCTCGGCCATTGAAGGCTGACTTGTTGGCACGCTCCTCGCTCAACCCTAGGCGCATCAAGTTTCTCAGCCTCGTGGGAGGCTGCTTCCATTGACGCCAGATGACGCAGCGGAGTTTGTGCCTGACCCAACCATCCAGTTCCTCAAGCGGCCGCTTGCTCTGGCTGAGCTTGAAGTAGCTAGCCCAGCCTCTCAGGACGGGGTTGATCCGCTCGATGACAGTCGCCATTTTGCGAGCCCGTACGCTGCGCAGCAGCATTCTGAGCCGGTCGCGTAAGCGGTCTAGGCTCATCCTTGCCACGCGCAGCCTTGGCTGCTGGTGCCAGCTCATCCCATAGCCTAGGTAGTCGCACTTCCACGCCCTTGCCACTTGGCTTTTCTTCCTGTTCACCGTCAGCTTCAGACGTTCTCTCAGGAAGCGCTCGACGCTGACCAACACCCGTTCGCCGGCCCGGGGACTGCGTACATAGATGTTCGCATCATCGGCATAACGTACGAAGCGATGGCCCCGCCGCTCCAGCTCGCGGTCGAGTTCGTCGAGCAGGATATTCGACAGCAACGGCGAAAGCGGGCCGCCTTGCGGCGTCCCCTCCTGCCGTGGGCTGACGACACCGCCCGACATGATCCCGGCTTCAAGGTAGCGGCGAATAAGCCTGAGTACGCACTTGTCTTTGATCCGACGTTCGATGCAGGCCATGAGGATGTCGTGATTGACCCGATCGAAAAACTTCTCCAGATCGAGTTCCACGCACCAGCGGTGTCCCGCTGTCACATGAGCACGAGCCATCTCGATGGCTTGATGCGTACTTCTGCCCGGACGAAAACCATAGCTGTAGTCCGAGAACAGTGGGTCGAAGATAGGTGTGAGCTGCTGCTGCAGTGCTTGCTGGATCAGGCGATCCACGACGCTGGGGATACCCAGTTGCCGTGTGCCGCCCTGCGGCTTGGGAATTTCAACCGCTCGCACTGCTTGGGGATGGTATTCACCGGCCAGCAACCTGGCCTTGAGGGTTGGCCAATACTGTTTCACGTAGCCCGCCAAGTCAGCGACCGTCATGCCATCGGCACCCGGAGCCCCCTTGTTGCTAACCACGCGTTGATACGCACGCCTGAGGTTGGCCGGTGCAAGCACCCGCTCCATCAGCGTGTCCGGCTCCGCGTTCGTCCACGTCGCTGACGCCGCCGGCACCTTTGCACTGTCAGGCATCACCCTCGGCTTCTGGCCGGGATTCGGGATGACAGTTTCCGCTGTGGGAAATTTCTGCATTACGGTTACCAACGAGACGGCGACGCCTACTGGCGGCATAACCTGTTCGGCCCTTGGTGGCGCGGTTAACCGCCACTTACTACGGCTTCGGCTGACTTCTGCACGCTCATCCCGTCGCCTTTCGACGCGCGGTAGCACAGTGGCAAGCGTACAGATCTCCCAGGGTAATTCGCGCGACCTTCCTGCTTATGCCTGTCGGATCTACGTCACAGCGTTCCGTGCAAGTATTGGGCTTTGGCGATTTGTGCCACCTCACCCCGCTGTGCCGCCTCTATCCGCTTCCTGTTCGTCAGGCCAGCATTTTGCCTCGGGCTTCCTTCAGATTCGCGGTCACCCGCGACACCCTTGCCTCCGGCTAGCACTTCCCCTTGCCGGGTGTGTAGAGGACTTTCACCTCCAAGTCACCCACTTGGCCACCACAACCAAGCGGGTTGCGCTTACGCGCAACGCGCCATGCCTGGCGCACACAAAAAAGCCCACAACACGTGTTGTGGGCTTCTCTTTAGCGGAGGCTGTTAGCTAACCACTTCGGCCTCGTCGCCGTCTTCATCCTTGCGGTGTGCCCAGTGATACAGGGCAGGCAGTACCAGCAAGGTCAGTGCGGTGGAGGACAGGATCCCGCCAATCACCACCGTCGCCAATGGCCGCTGAACTTCGGCACCGGTGCCGGTGGCCAAAGCCATCGGGATGAAGCCCAGGGACGCTACCAAGGCTGTCATCAGAACAGGTCGCAGACGGGTCAATGCACCTTCATCGACTGCCTGTCTGAGCGTTCGTCCCTCCTCCCTTAGCCCGCGGATGAAGGCAATCATCACCAGGCCGTTCAGTACTGCAACGCCGGACAGTGCAATGAAGCCGACACCTGCCGAGATCGACAGTGGGATGTCCCGCAGCCACAACGCCACAACACCACCGGTGAGTGCGAATGGAATACCGGTGAAGACCAGCATGCCGTCCTTCAGGTTGTTGAACATCAGGAACAACAAGGTCATGACCAGCAGCAAGGCGACTGGAACAACGATCTGCAGGCGTTTGGCAGCCGACTGCAGCTGCTCGAACTGGCCCCCCCAAGTCGTCCAGTAGCCCGCAGGGATTTGCACCTTCTTGTCCAGCGATGCGGTCGCCTCCTCAACGAAGGACCCCAGATCGCGGCCTCGAACGTTGGCGCTGACGATAACCAGACGTTTGCCGTTCTCGCGGCTGATTTGGTTCGGGCCCAGTTGCAGGTCCAGATTGGCGACCTGGGACAGCGGGATGAAGCCGATCTGATTGGCACCCTGTGCCGCATTGGCAGGTACCGGGATCAGCAAGCTGGACATACCCGCTACGTCGGTGCGAACGGTCTCTGGTAGGCGTACTACCATGTCGAACCGACGGTCGCCCTCATACAGCGTGCCGGCCTGACGGCCACCCACGGCGATAGCGATCGAGTTCTGAACATCCGCGATGTTCAGGCCGTAGCGTGCTGCTTTTTCGCGGTCAATGTTGATGGTCAGCACCGGCAGGCCGGATGTCTGCTCAACTTTCACTTCCGATGAGCCCGGGACCGCTTTGAGCGCTGCCGCGATCTTGTTGGCGGTGTTGTTGAGCACGTCCATGTCATCGCCGAAGACTTTCACAGCGACGTCACTACGCACGCCCGAAATCAGCTCGTTGAAACGCAGTTGGATTGGCTGCGACAACTCGTAGTTGCTTCCTGGAACACCCGCTGCGGCCTTCTGCACTTCAGCAATCAGCTCATCACGAGGCTTCTTCGGGTTAGGCCACTGATCCTGAGGCTTGAGCATGATGTAGGCGTCAGAGGCGTTCGGCGGCATCGGGTCAGATGCAATTTCTGCGGTACCCGAGCGTGCGAACATCCGCTCAACTTCAGGCACCTGCGCAATCACCGCTTTCTCCAGACGCTGCTGCATCTCGACAGATTGAGTGAGGCTCGTTCCAGGCACACGCATGGCCTGCATCGCAAAGTCACCCTCACTGAGGCTTGGGATGAACTCGCTACCCATACGACTTGCCAGCAAACCACTGAGCACGACCAAGGCTACTGCGGCCGAGAAAGCGATGTTCCGATGTCCCAGCACCCATTGCAGAACCGGTTCATAGCGCAGTCGAGCTGTGCGCATGACCACGCCTTCCTCTTCCTTCACCTTGCCAGTGACGAACATGGCAATAGCTGCAGGAACAAAGGTAACGGACAGGACCATTGCACCCAGCAGCGCCATCACAACGGTGAAGGCCATCGGGTGGAACATTTTGCCTTCGACGCCGGTGAGGGCGAAGATCGGCAGGTACACCACCATGATGATCAGCTGACCGAAGATCAGCGGCCGGCGAGCTTCTCGCGCCGCGGCAAAGACCTCGTGGAAGCGTTCGGTTTTGGTGAGCATGCGGCCATGCTTATGTTGCGCATGAGCCAGTCGACGGATCGCGTTTTCTACAATAACCACGGCACCGTCGACGATGATGCCGAAGTCGAGTGCCCCCAAACTCATTAAGTTGGCACTGACCTTGTTGTTGAACATGCCTGTGAAGGTGAACAGCATGGACAGCGGAATCACCATCGCGGTGATCAGAGCCGCACGGATGTTGCCGAGGAACAGGAACAGAATGGCGATAACCAGGATCGCGCCTTCCACCAGGTTCTTCTTCACCGTCGCGATGGCTTTTTCAACCAGGTTGGTACGGTCGTAAACAGTCACAGCCACCACGCCCTTTGGCAGGGTGCGGTTGATGTCCGCCAATTTGGCGGCGACAGCTTGAGATACGGTGCGGCTGTTTTCACCAATCAGCATGAACACGGTACCGAGCACGACTTCGCGGCCGTTCTCAGTAGCAGCACCTGTACGGAGCTCTTTACCGATGCTGACGTCAGCAACGCTGCTGATGCGAATCGGTGCACCATCCACACTGGTGATCACGATGTTGGCGATGTCTTCGATATTGCCTACCTGACCCGGTGCACGGATGAGCAACTGTTCACCATTACGCTCGATGTAGCCGGCACCGACGTTGGCGTTGTTACTTTCCAACGCTGCGACCAGGTCATTGAGTGTCAGCTTGTAGGTAGCCAGGCGCTTTGGATCCGGCGCAACCAGGAACTGCTTGGCATAACCGCCGATGGTATTGATCTCGGCCACACCCGGGACGTTACGCAGCTGAGGCTTGATGATCCAGTCCTGGATCACGCGCAGGTCGGTCGGGGTGTACGGCGTACCGTCCTCTTTGACCGCGCCATCTTCGGCTTCAACAGTCCACAGGAAGATCTCGCCGAGGCCGGTAGATACCGGACCCATGACGGCCTCTACACCTTCTGGCAGCTGTTCCTTCGCAACCTGCAGCCGCTCGTTGATCAACTGGCGGGCAAAGAAGATGTCAGTGCCATCCTTGAAGATCACGGTGACCTGAGACAGGCCAGAGCGAGACAGGGAACGGGTCTGCTGAAGGCCCGGGAGACCGGCCATGGCCGTTTCAACTGGAAACGTGATCCGTTGTTCGGTTTCCAAGGGCGAGTAACCAGGCGCTGCAGTGTTGATCTGCACCTGGACGTTGGTGATATCGGGTACCGCATCGATGGGCAGCTTTTGATAGCTGTAGATACCGATACCCGCCATGATCAGAACGGCGATCATTACTACGATGCGCTGCTCGATGGCGAATCTGATGATACGTTCAAACATGAGAAATCATCCTGTCAGTTCGCATCAGTGACCGTGTTCGGCAGAAGCTTTGCCGAGCTCGGACTTGAGTGTGAAGCTGCCACTGGTTGCTACCTGGGCGCCGGCTTCAATACCGTCGATGATTTCCACGTACCCATTGTCGCGGCGACCCAGTTTTACCGGGCGGGTGTCAAAGCCATCTGGGGTGCGTACGAATACCGAAGGTTTGTCTTCAACGGTCTGCACAGCGTGCTCAGGGACCGCTACGGCAACTCGATCGGTCTGGGAGGTGACCGCAATGTTTACGAACAGGCCTGGACGCCAGGCGCCGTTGGGGTTGGTCAAGGTGACGCGGACAGTAGCTGCACGGTTTTGCTCGCCCAGCAGGCTGCCGACATAACCCACCTTCCCTTCGACCTCGACGTTCATGTCAGGCGAAGAGACTTTCACTGCACGGCCAGTCGTGACCTTGCCCAGATCTGTCGGCGGAACTGCGAAGGTCGCCCAGACCTGATTCAGGTCGGAAAGGATGAAGGCGTTGGTCGCCTCGCTGACGACTTCGCCGACGGTCAGGTGTTTCTCCACTACCACGGCGTCGAAGGGAGCGCGGAGCTCGTAACGATTACCGCCAACGGAGTTAACCGAGGCACCGATTGCGCCGACCTTCTGCTTGGCGTTGGCCAAGGAGATCTCCGCTTCTTGCAGCGCTTGGCGTGCTTGGAGGTAGTCTTGCTCTGCAGAGATCTTGTCCTGCCACAGTTGCTTCTCACGTTCGAAGGTCACACGCGCCAGTTCGACGCGACGCTGTGCGGCCTGTTGTTCGCTGCGCAGGTCAGAGATCTGCTGGCTGGCGATTACCGCGAGGACTTGCCCTTTCTTGACCGTCTCGCCCAGGTTGGCCTGGACAGCCTCAACAACGCCAGGAACACGAGGAACCACGTGGGCAGTACGATCTTCGTCGAAGCGAATTTCGCCAGGGAAGCTCACGACGGTACCGAGGTCACGAGGCGCTGCAGCTTCCAGGGCAACACCAGCGGCCTTGATCTGTTCAGCGCTGAGCGTCAGCTTGCCCTCTTCTTCACCGCCCTCTTCGCTGTGGCCTTCTTCACCATGGCCCTCATCACCTTCCTCTTTGGCGGCAGATGCGGCTTTCTTTTCGTCGCCATGGCCATCGTTAGCGCCATGCTCGGCAGTACTGGCGGCCTGCTGTCCGGAACTGTTGTTCCAGGCAAGGCTGCCAAATCCGAGGGCTGCCACAGCGGCTACCGCGAGGGCGATCTTGCGTTTGTTATCCATTGCTACTCCTGCTGATCGTAGGCACCGGCTTGTTCAAGGCTGTGTGCCGAAGAAAATGTTTGGCCCGTTCAGCGAGTGCCGGCGGTTGAGCCGACTTCGCCATAAACCCTTTCCACCTGCGCACGCGCATTGGTCGCCGCTGCCAACGATTCGAGGTATTGGCCACGAGCGACGATCAAGGTGCGCTGGGCATCCAGCACTTCGATGAAACCGAATTTGCCCATCTCGAAGCCGCGGGTTGCGGTCTCTACGGCTTGTTGGGCTGAAGGCAGAATGGTCTTGTCGTAGGACTCGACCTCCTGCATGGCGGTGGACCATTGGTTCAACGCGGTTTGGGTTTCGGTGCGCAGGCGCAGCTCAACAGCATTGCGCTGGTCCCGGGCCTGATCTGCACGACGAGAAGCGGAAAGAATGTTGCCCTGGTTACGATCGAACAGCGGCAAAGGCATAGACAGGCCCACAGTGTTGACCCGCTCGCGCACAGAGCGGTCGTACTGGCTACCTACACTGACAGTAAGGTTCGGGATACGCTGAGCTTTCTCTGAGCCGAGCGAGGCATCGCTCTTGTCTATCTGCACCACGGCCTGACGCATTTCTGCTGTTTGGTCGAGCTTAGCCAGCAGATCTTCAGTGCGAGGTGGCAAGCCCGGGGAGAGGGTTGGCGATTCGAGTCGATCAAACACGGTGACTGAGCTCCCGGTAATTTGAGCGAGCTGTTGGTAAGCGGTCGCTTTTTCCGTTTCTGCACGTCGAACTTGCAGCTGGGCTTCGGCCAGTTGCACTTGAGCGCGGGTCGCCTCCACTGGGGACGACTTACCTGCGCGAACACGGCCATCGACGATGCGAAGACCGCGCTCAGTCAGTTCGAGAGATTGCTTGGCCAGGTCGAGACCTGTCTGGGCCCGCAACGCGGCGTAAAAGGCTTGGACGACATCTGCACGCAGGCCGTTAACGCGACGGTCTAACTCAAGCTGTGCGGCGGTCTGCCCGTATGTGGCGACGTCAACACGAGCCCCCCGCTTACCGCCCAGCTCAAGGGTCTGGCTGAGAGAGACAGTCGTCTGGCTGGTGTTACGACGGGTGTCTTCCACGTCATACGAGATTGTGGGGTTGGGGATAAGCCCGGCCTGCTTGCGAGCACCATCAGCGATCCCAATTTCTTGCCTGGCCGCGGCCAGGTCTGGGTTGGCATCCATGGCCGTCGAAAGCGCCTGGGGCAAGCTGATGCTTTGGGCAAGGGCTGCAGGCGCCATCAACCCAGAGATGACTGCACAGAGTGCAGCGATCTTCCAGGGCGAGACGGGGGTCTTGGGTAAGACATTGCGGTTATACCGGGGCACTTTGATGGTCCTCGTGCACAAACTTCGATAAAGCTTGGCGAGAACGCCGAAACAGCTGCCAAGCCCCACTTGATTAGGTGATGGCACTCTAATGAGCGGTAGCTATCAGAGGGGTGGCTAGAAAATTACAATTTCGTAAGAAAGCTTTGTAATGCCCGTAAATACTGGGAAACCCAACCCGACACGATGATTTCGATACAAGCAACAGAGATGGCAAACACGCGGTGCGAAGGTGCCGAATAACAGGTAGATGACGAAATTGTAATTGTCCTATCACCCTCCCGTTATCTTCGGCCTGCAAATATGAGCTCGCGCTACGCTAGGCGCGCCGCCGGGTCAGAACAACTAACGACACCCGCGCCGGTAAACATAATAAAAACTGCCGTGAATCAAAGGAGCATCGGATGAAAATCAAAGTACCACTGTATTTGGCGGCAGTTTCTGCGCTGTCTGGAAGCTATGCTATTTCGGCACAAGCTGAAGACAAGCCAGAAGGCTTCATTGAAGGCAGCAGCCTTACAGTGTTGAACCGTAACTTCTACTTCAACCGTGATAACCGCGACAGCACCGCCCCCACTTACAACAGTGGCAAGGGCAATACGAACGGCTACTCCGAAGCCTGGGCGCACGCGATCATCAGCAAATTCAACTCCGGGTTTACCCAAGGTACCGTTGGCTTTGGCGTTGATGCCTTTGCCATGATCGGCCTCAAGCTCGACACCGGTGATGGGCGCAACGGCGGCCGTAGCTCCTTCGACGTGCTGCCCGTTGATAACAAGGGTGAAGCTCGCGACGAATACACCAAGGTCGGCGGCGCAGCCAAAGTCCGCTTGTTCGATACCATCGTGAAAGTGGGTGATGTCTTCCCATCGACCCCGGTCGTCGCATCGGGTGACTCTCGCCTGCTGCCAGAGAGTTTCCGCGGTGTGACCGTTGAGAACACCAGCATCCAGGGCCTTACCCTCCAGGGTGGTCGTCTGCATGCGATGAGCCAGCCGGTCTCAAGCAACCTGAACGACAACTTCGTGACGTTCTACGGCGGCCCGGTCAACTCGCCATGGATCGGTTACGGTGGCGGTGACTACTCGATCAACGACAACTGGACTGTGAGCGTCTACGCCAGCCAGCTGAAAGACGTCTGGAATCAGTACTACGCCGGCACAAGCGTGGTTTACCCGCTGAGCGACGATCTGGCGCTGATCGGTGGCTTCAACTACTACAAAGCCGTAGATGAAGGTAAGAAGCGCCTGGGTGAATTCGACAACAACATCTGGAGTGCCAAGGTCGGTGTGCGTTACGGTGCCCACACCCTGGCCCTGTCGCATCAGCGCAACAACGGCGACGACGATTTCGACTACCTGCGTCAGTCGGACTCGATTTTCGTCGACAACTCCATCCAGTACAGCGACTTCAACTCGCCGAAAGAGCGTTCCTGGATGCTGCGCTATGACCTGAACTTCACCAGCTACGGCATTCCAGGCCTGACGTTCATGACGCGCTACGCCAGAGGCTCGGGTGCGGATTACTCGAACGCTAACCAGTTCTACATGCGCACCGACGACAACGGCAACCCGCTCGACAATCAGAAGCGTTGGGAGCGTGACGTCGAAGTCAAATACGTTGTCCAAACCGGTCCGGCAAAAGATCTGTCCTTCCGGTTGCGCCAGGCAACCACGCGTGCCACTGCTTTCGAATCGGATCTGGATGAAACTCGTGTAATCATCGAGTACCCGCTTTCGATTCTGTAATTCGCTAACTGGGCCAGTTATCCATTGGCGGGTCCTGTTAGTAAAACGAGCATTACGCATTCACCTTGAGTGGCTTAAGTGCTCCTTTGGTAAAAGGTGGATATTTGGCGCCCATTGGGCGCCTTTTTTTTGCCTAAAATTCAAGTAGGCGTTCGATTGTACGCATCGCATGCCGGTGAAGTTCATGACTACACCAATGACCAGTCTCTTCAATGTGAGCGACCTCGCCGTCATCTGAGCGGAACGAAGCCAGCACAAAGAAGAAAATAACCCAATACTTCATAAGGTCAAATCACCTGCTGGAGAGAGGGCCCGCAACTGTCAAACCCAAACCGCGACAAGATATACCGCCAGACTATCAACTGTATTACCTAGAAATTACAAATCCGTCATTTGAGCCCCGGCACGCTCATTTTGATTTACCATCCCTTTCAATAATGCCGGCGCGCGTGCGCGGTTAATTGCTCAGTGATATCGAGACAAAATCCCATGCGAATTCTGGTAATTGAGGATGAAGTAAAAACTGCGGAGTATGTGCGTCAAGGTCTGACGGAATGTGGCTATGTCGTAGATTGCGTCCACACCGGGTCAGATGGATTATTCTTGGCTAAGCAGCACGAATATGAGCTGATTATCCTGGATATAAATCTGCCAGAGATGGACGGTTGGCAGGTCCTTGAGTTGTTGCGTCGTAAAAACTGCCCTTCCCGTATCATGATGCTGACGGCGAGAAGCCGGCTGGCGGATAAGGTCCGGGGGCTGGAGAACGGAGCAGATGACTACCTGATCAAGCCATTTGAGTTCCCTGAGCTGCTGGCCCGGGTTCGCGCCTTGATGCGCAGGTCAGATCACCCTGCATCCGTAGAGGTCATTCGCGTCGCTGACCTGGAGCTTGATCAGAGCCGGCACAGGGCATTCAGGGACGGTCAGCGCATTGACCTGACCACGAAAGAATTCGCGTTACTGCATTACCTGATGCGTAATACCGGTGTGGTGCTGAGCCGCACCCAAATTATTTCGCAGGTTTGGGATATGAATTTTGACTGCGACACAAACGTTGTAGAGGTGTCGATTCGAAGACTCAGAGCCAAGATAGATGACCCTTTCGAGACCAAACTGATACATACGCTTCGGGGCGTAGGGTATGTGCTTGAAAAACGATAGTTGCCAAGCTCTCTAGTACCGAAAATCCGCTACATGCTCCCGTCGCTTGCGAACTTGAGGTTTCTGTTTACGATCCGCGGCGCTGATTCCTCACTCAACAAATGAGGTAGGCTGTACATGAGGTATAGCATTGATTATCAGCAGGTTTCGCAAGGACAATCCGATGCCAGCATTGATGCCTGTCCAGCTGACATTGTCTTCAACAGCGACCATGGCCTAGCTCTTATCCCGTGCGTTGGCGATGTTATCAACCTCCCCTCTACGGCGGTCAAAGAAGGGGTTTGCGGCATCGTTAGATCAAGGATTTTCAATTATCTCAGAGGTCCTGAAGAGCTGTACTGTCACGTCAATATTCTCGTTGAGGAGGCGGACATCAATTTCGAAAGTCTCATCTCGGAATACATGCGCAATCAGTCACGTGCTCGCTCGCCTTCTTCATAAAGTCGAAGGCGGGCCAGTCCATTAATGGTTGTGTATGGGTGAGGGTTCAGCAGAGCGAGCGCCTACTGAGCACCAGAGATGAATAGTCACAGCCTAGTGGTTTAACGCGGTACTGCTGGTGTACGCAGGGCCGGACTCATTGTTTTTTGAATGGCGCATTGCAGCACATAGAAATATAAAACCCCGGAAGCAAATACGATTGCGGACAGATAAGCAAACTCAGAGTCTAAAACCCCGGAAACCATATACAATTTAATCGTGATAGAACCCATAATAATTCCGGTACAGTACATGACGCCTGTGAACTGATTGCCCAAAAAACTCAGTATGCCGCTGAAGGCATTGTTCGCACTCAACAGCATTGCTTTCAGTATCGTCCAGCCGAGAACTGGCAGAAAAGCCTTGATCATGAAGGCGAATAACATCGACGATGCAAACAGTTTTATCGGGGTTTCTGCCCACGGCTTGATGGTGCCGTCTACTTCAACGCCGGTATACAAGATGATATTCAGAATAATCGCCATAAGGGTGCATATGCCGAGGCGTATCATTTCCCGCTTAAGCGGGGCCATCATTATCACTGCGTGAATCTTGTTTCCAAAGTATCGTTTTAGTCCTTGGATCGACATTTTTCTTCCTATGCTCTCGGGTATGACGCTGTTGTAGCGTTGTATGACGGTCATGCTTTTACCCGAAGAGAGGTGACGCTTCAACGGTCCTGAATTGCGCAGGGGATCTCATGTCCTTCCCCTGGCTGGGTAGCTTGCTGAGAAATTCTCATCTACCTGCGTGGCAACGATGCGGCCACCCCGCCGCCGTCAGAGCTCTGGAGGACTGGCTGCTGTCAGCAACTCATCGAGTGACGGAACCTTAGCGTTTGCACTGAGGACGAGTGTTCTGGATCGGAGTATGGATACATCAAAGAAAGATTCGCACTCGACTCTTCCGTTTACTTCTCTCCAGTGGGTGACTTCTGGTATCAACTCATTAGGCACCGGGTATAGTGCCATAGGGTTATGGAATACCTCCACTTCAGCAGACCACGGCTCGTAGCCATATTGCGGCCAGAGCTGACCGTAGTCGCTGGACGCTACATCCAACAGAAATGGGATACCTCGTGATGCTCCCGGAGAACGGTCGAAAAACTCACCAAACCGCAAGTATCGGTACCCGTCTAGATGAGCTCCACCTGAGATCGGCACTCGGCTGAGCTTTGGCACTGTGCAGGCATTGGTGAAAATGACCGCTGAAAGATGGGCATTTTCCATTAGCGTAAATAGGCCGTTGGGGCGCCCTGATAGCAGAGATGTCTCTTCCTCCACAGTTATCAGGTGCGTACCACGATGCGCAGATGAGTGAACTGCAAAGCCATAGAGATAGCTGATGAGCGACTCCCTGCTCCACAGCATTGAACTGGGCGCATGGAAATCGGCTAAGGCCAGAATGAGCGGCTTACCCTCCACGTGCGGTAGGGATTCGTAACGCTTGTCCAATTTGTTTTGGATGGTCCTCGCAAACCTTTCTGCAGCCGCTCCTAAGAAACGCTCATGTCGGTCAGCGGGTGGGGGGACCGGCGAGGCGCCAAAATGCTCATACCGCTCTTCCGGGTTGGCTGTCACTGCTTCAACCCAGGCCTCATCTCCCAGCCTATTCTCGATGTGAAAATCGGGTGATTCTTTAGGCTGGGTGACCAAGAGTCCCTGTTCACGAAAAATCGCTAATAGGTGGGCTTCCCAGAGGCGGGTGTGAAAATTCTCAGTCTGGCAATCGGGAACCCAATTTCTGTCTGGGGATGGCAGTGCGAGATACAGTTGATTCAGCGCCCACGCCCCAATACGGCGGCTTGGATCAAATAGTGATTTGAACACCACGCTTGGTGTGCGCTTACCCATTCTGCTTAGAGGAGCACGTCGTCGTTCACCTGAAGGGAGTGGAAGCGGATGGGCTTGGGTATAGAGAAAATGGCTGATTGAGGCGCGGGCTTCGGACTCGCCAGTGGTGCACTCACCATGGCTGAGGAGCACCCACACGCTATCGACACGACGCCGCAAGGTGACAATTCCGAAGCTGCCGGAATTGATATTTCGGGTTAGAGCGGCACAAGAAATTCCGTCCTCACTAAGCCATGCCCCTACTGGCGGGCTGTCCCCAAACCCCAACCCTCGTGGAAGCGACAAAGCGATTAGATCGAACATCGGCGCAGCAATTTCTTTCATTCGCTGATCTCGGCAGTCGTCAAAATGCATTCCATCAATGCCTCGGAGCGTGCCCGCCGGCGATGGCATCGGTGGAGGTACCTATTGAAGAAGGGGGCTTTGCTCCACCAGGACGTCTCGGTTGGTGAAGATGGTCTCAATGGTTGCAGCCTCGGCAGCCACATGAGTCTTTCGCGTGATCTCTTCAAGGGCCAGTTCGAGCCGGTAGTCTTGGAAATACTCGTACAGCTTTTCAGAGCTCTCGGATATCTCCTCCCCACCATTTTTTGCGAACAAGATGTGGATGATCGCTGCGAGTGGGAGGGAGATGTCGAGATCCTTCTCTTCTGCATCTGACTCCGAGTTCAAACCGTCGAAATACCTCTCCAGATGATTCTGGAGCTCCTCAAGCCAGAACTGAGATAGGTTGCTAGGTAGGGAGCTTTCAGGCCCGGTCAGAAGGACTTCATCTCTGAATAGAGCCAGCAGATTGGGGTTTGCCATGGAGGACCTCACGATTAGATTTGAGAGCAACTGGTCAGCATAGTCCACCTCAAGATGACCACCTCCTTGACGCCCATCCTGGTGCTCCTGAGCATCAGACGAGTGAATCGCCCCGAAACCTGTAGATACAAAATGACCGCTTCTCGCCGTTAGCTGCCTTTCTTGAAGGACAGCTTTGGG
>NZ_JWLN01000024.1:0-98986 GCF_000814065.1 Pseudomonas sp. C5pp
CTTTCGCAACACGGCCGGTATCCATCAGGTGACCCGGATCATCAGCCGTCTGGCCAGTGAGCAGTGTGGGAAGGTGACGGAGCGAAGCGGCCAGGCCCCTGAGCGTTAGGCAAGATCCCGTTGTCGCGTGTAATCGCCATGCCGTCGTCAGCCCCGCACCGAATCGGAGGCTGGCAGGCTGCTGTGAGGCGCTTTGGCACGCCTTGCCTGCTCGTCTTGACCAAGCAAGAAGAACGCCGCTCCAGCCGACAACACGGTGAACCCGATCAGCACCAGCACCAAGGTGCCGAAACCGTCCAGATACGCGGCCTGCAGCAGCATCGGATCGACGCCCTGAACCTGGCCCAGGTCGCCCATCACCAGGCGCTGCGCCAGTTCGCTGTAATCGCCGGCAGGTAGTACGCGCCCAAGACTGTTACCTACCAACGCGGTGAGCAGGGCGATGGTGATCGCCAGGGAGACACCTTCGCCCGCCACGCGGGTGGTGTTGAAGATACCGGCGGCCATGCCTGCTTGCTCTTTGGGGATCACGCTAACCGCCAGCCCGTCCATCAGGCCCCAAGGGAAACCGGTGCCAATACCAATCACCAGCATTGCCAGCACCAGTTGCTGGTAATCGCCAATAGCGGCATGGGCCAACAGGTACAACCCCGCGGCCGCCACCAGGAAGCCTGCAGCCGACAGCACGCCAGCACTTACCCAGCGGGTCAACCAGGCGGCCAGCAGCGGGACCACCAGCATCGGCGCCGACAGTGCCAGCATGGTCAGGCCGCTGTGCATCGGGGCGATGCCTTCTACGCCGATCAAGCGGAACGGAAGCAATACGATCAGCACGATGTAGCAATAACAGGTGCCGATCGGCAGAATCTGCACCCCGACAAAGCGCGGGTATTTCAGCAGGCTCAGCTCGAGCATCGGCTGCCTGGCGCGCAGCTCGATGGTCACGAACGCCAGCAAGCTCAGTGCCGCGCCGCCGAACAGGCCCAGGATCAGCGGGGAGCGCCAGCCGGCCTGCGGCCCCAGGATGATCGCAGTGGTAAACAGTGCGAGCATGCTCGAGAAGGCAAGCACACCGGGCAGGTCCAGCTTGGGCGCTTCGGGGTTGAAACTTTCGCGCATCCGTGACAACGCCGCCAGCAGCGAGATCGCAGCAAGGACCGCGGTGCTGACGAAGATCGAGCGCCAGCCGAACTGTTCGATCAGCATGCCGCTGACCATTGGCCCGAACGCCAGGCCCAGCCCGAACGTGGTGCCAAGCAGGCTGGGCGCCTCCCACGATCTCCACAACACATAACTCATTGAGTTGGCAGTGACCTTGTGGGAGCGGGTGTGTCGAGGCGTCGAACCGCCGCGAACACCGGCGCAGCGGGTGCCAGGCACCGCGTTGGATTCTTCGCGGGCACGCCCGCTCCCCCCCACGGTATGCGTACCGCTTGCGAGCGCTTCACAAATGAAGCAACCCCAACGCCCCGATCAAGGCAGGCGGCATTACCAGCGCCCCCAGGCGCAGGAAGTCCAAGGCACCGACGTGTTCGCCTTCACGGCGAACGGCAACCAGCCAGAGCAAAGTGGCCAGGGAGCCGGTAATCGACAGGTTCGGCCCGAGGTCGACGCCAATCAGCAGCGCCGCAGTGGTTCTCGCGGGTAAATCGACAATATGGCCAACGGAGCCCGCGATCAGGCCGGTCGGCAGGTTGTTCATCAGGTTGCCGGCGATAGCCGCTACCACACCGGCGCCCCAGCTCGCCTGGGTCTCGGAGCTGCGCGCCTGCGCGGCCAAACCATGGGCCAGGTGCTCGATCACACCCGTCTGTGCCACCGCTTCCACCAGCACGAACAGGCCCGCGACCAACGGCAGTACGCCCCATGCCACACCTTTGAGCACCGGCATCGGGTTGCGCCGTTGGCGCAGGTGGATCAGCCCGGCCGTGGCGATGCCGGCGCAAAAGGTGGGCAAGCCGAGCTGCCGGTCCAGGGCGGAAGTCAGCAGCAACAGGGCGCCTGTCAGCACGATACCCAGCGCGCACAAGCGTGCACCGCTGGACAGCGGTTGCATGTCGATAGTCGTTGCCAGGGGCTGGCGTATCTGTTTGCGTTGGGCCAGCCGCAGCACCAGGTAGGTCAGGCCGATGGCCGCAAGCGACGGCAAGGTGAACTGCCGCAGCCAATCCAGCAACGGCGGCATCTGGCTGCCGAACACTACCAGGTTGGCCGGGTTGGAAATGGGCAGCACAAAGCTGGCGGCATTGGCGATGAAGGCACAGATGAACAGATAAGGCAGCGGCTCGGCCTTGGCCGCCCGGCATGCGGCGTACACCGCTGGGGTCAGCACCACCGCCGTGGCATCGTTGGAGAGGAACACCGTTACCAGTACCCCCACCAGGAATACCAGGTCGAACAGGCGCTGGCCGGAGCCCCGGGCATGCTGCACCGCGTACATGGCCAGCCAGTCGAACAGCCCTTCCTGGCGTGCCAGTTCGGCCAGCACCATCATACCGATCAGAAACAGGTAAACATCGCCGCCCTCGGCGACAGCGCCGAGGGCCGTGGGTAGTGGCACCAGGCCAAACGCGGTCAGCAATACAGCGGCGCCGACTGCCCAGACATATTCCGGCACCCGCCAGGGGCGCAGGATTACCCCACCGGTCGCAACGGCGGCGACGGCCCAGATGAGCGAGGATGGATCAAATACAGGCATGCAGTTTACTCAGGTGAATGAATGAGTTGGCGCGGCTTGGCCGGGTGCCAGCCTTTGGTGGATGACATGCAGCACGCTATATCGTGTCAACGTTATTTGGCTGAGCTGGCAATTGCCGGCTTGGGTGTCCCTTCCTAAGGCCTGTCTGATAGGTGAGTAGCCCGATTGCAGCCACGATACCCAGAACGACAAAGGCTGTGCCATAGCCGAAATGTTGCGCGATCCAGCCGGCGAGTGCGTGGCTCATGGCCGCGCCTATTCCCTGTATCGTCATCACTGCACCAAGCCCTGCATTGATGTGCCCAGTGCCGCGCAGGATGGAAGCGACAAGCCCAGGCAAGGCGACACCCAGCAGGCCTGCCCCGATTCCATCAAGGGCCTGTACCGGAATCAGGGCCCAAGGGGACTCCCAGCAACCGGCGATCAGCCCGCGCAAGGGCAAGGCCAGGAGGGCGGCAAGGATCAGTGCCCGATACCCGTGCCGAGAGGCATGCCGCCCGGCCCAAAGCGCCACGGGAATCATGACCAGCTGCGCCACGATGACGGTGGATGCCGTGAACACGCTGGGGTCGGCCAGCCCACGCGTGACAACCGACTGTGCCAGCAAGGGCAGCATCGCGGCATTGCCAAGGTGGAACAGCAGCATGGTGATCGCGAGCAGGCCCAGCTCGCGCGAGTGCGTCAAAACCCGCACCATGGAAGGCGAGGGGCTGCTACCTTGCGCAGGCTGGTTGCCAGTGAGGTCACCACCGCGGGCACGCTCATGATCGATGTCATGTGGATCGATCTTGCGCAAGCAGGCAAGAGCCGCGCACGCCATCAGGGCCATCAGGACGAATACGGCTGACAGCCCCCAGCGGTAGCCTGCCAGCCCGGCCAAGGCTGCCGCTACCACGTTGCCGGCATGGTTCCAGGCTTCGTTGATGCCGAGCTGCCGAGACAAGTCTTTCTGATCAACGATGCCCAAGGTGATGCCCATGATGCCGGCGCCCATCAACGCACCCACAACACCCGTCACCACTTGAGAGGCGACGGCGACGCCGAACGTTGGCGCCGTCCAAAGCGCTGCCGTGGCGAGAATGAGTGCAATGGCGCCGCTTGCCAGAAGCAGTCGTTTGTGGCGCGAGGCGTCGATCCACGCGCCCATCGGCGTGGTCGCCAACATGCCTGCGATGCCGCCGGCGGCCATCACGTAGCCGATGTCATCGGCTCGCCAGCCGTGGCTGGCCAGAAACACACCGAGGAAGGGGCCCAGGCCGTCACGGACATCGGCCAGGAAGAAGTTGAGGCCGGACAGCCAGCGCCGTGAGCTGGCATGCGCCGGAGTTATGGAAGGTGTTGCCGGGTGCATAGCGGCATTCCCTTATGGCGCGCGGTCATAGAGCGGTTGCAGGGTGGATAACGTGGTGCCCATGCTTACCGCTTCCAAAGCGGTGCCAAACGCATTGCGCGTGCCCAGCCCGGATGCTGCGAACGGTGCGCCCGTCTGCACGGAAATACGCAGGCTTTCTGACGGGAAACGTACGATGCTGCCATCGCTCAGGATGACGCCGTTGGCCTCGCCCCGTGGGCCAGTGAGCACGGTCTCCACCTGGCCTTCCACCTGTTGGGGCTGCAGGCGCTGGGCGCGCAGGTGTGGCGGCAGGGCTCGGCCTTCGCCGACCGATGGCGGCTGGTCGTACACGGTGCGCCCGCTGTCGGCGTGGATGATGGCGTCGGCTTTGACCGTGCCTCGCGTTTCCGCCCGCCCGATGATGCGGACGGCGTCCCCCACTTTGACCGTGGCTGTGAGCGCATCGGCCATGTGCGGTGGAAACTTTGCAATGGTCCCGTCGCTCAGGCGCAGCCCGTCGACCTCACCATAGGGATTGATGAGCAGCCGTTGCACCTGGCCTTCCACCACGTACTGGCTCACCAGGCCAGGTGTTTCCACACCTTGATGCGGTGTTGGAGGCAGATGGGCGGCGGCGGGCGGCATGGCATGCGCGCTGAGGCTACCCAGGCCAATTGCCAGTGCAAGAGATGTGGCGATGAAATACCTGGACATTTGGAGAAGCTCTTTTGGGTTGGGAACACCCAACCCGTAGCGCAAACACCATGCCAGGTAAAAATATTAATTAAATCAATCACTTATGATTGACAGGAGTGATGTGCCGTCCGATTCCGTGACGCTAAGGTGTCACGGAATCGGACACCCCTTTTGCGGGCGAAGGGTTAGTCCAGATCGAACTCGGCCAGCTTGCGGTAGAGCTGCTGGCGAGACAGACCGAGGCGCCGCGCCGCCTCTGCGCGGTTGCCCGCCGTCGCAGCCAGGGCGCGCACGATCATTTCGCGCTCCAGCTGGGCAACGGCCTGTGCCATTGGGCCTTCCCAGTCGATGTCCAGGCCCGAGGTGGGCGCCGCCGCCGTCTGCAACCCGATGTGTTCGGCATCGATGACCGGGCCGTGGCTGAGGATGGCCGCGCGCTCCATGGCATTGCGCAGTTCGCGCACGTTGCCCGGCCAGGAATAGGCCAGCAGCAGCCGGGCTGCCGCCGCGCTCAACCGCTTGGGCGAGTCGCCGCCCAGCAGGCGTAGAAAGTGTTCGGCCAGCAGCAGCACGTCGCCCAGGCGCTCACGCAGCGGTGGCAGCCACAGGGGTACTACCTGCAGGCGGTACCACAGGTCTTCCCGGAAGCGCCCTTCCTTGACTGCGCTGGGTAGGTCTCGGTGGGTGGCCACGATGATGCGCACGTTCACCGGCTGGGCACGATTGGTGCCCACGGGGGTGATCTCGCGTTCCTGCAGCACCCGCAGGATCTTCGCCTGGGTGGCCAGCGGCATATCGCCTATTTCGTCGAGGAACAGGGTGCCGCCATCGGCCTCGCGAAAGCGCCCGGTGCGTTCAGTGATGGCACCGGTGAACGCGCCTTTGACATGACCGAACAGCTCGCTTTCCATCAGTTCGGCCGGGATCGCCGCGCAGTTGACGGCGACGAAGGGGCCGGTGGCTCGCCCGCTGTTGCGATGCAAGGCACGCGCGACCAGTTCCTTGCCTGTGCCCGTCTCGCCCAGGATCAACGCAGTGGCATCGGAGTTCGCGGCCAGCCCGATACGTTTGAAGACCTGGCGCATGGCCTCGCTGCTGCTGACCAGTTCGGTGCCATCCACGGGCTCTTGTGCGGCAGGTGATGCCCCGGCCGCCTGGGGGTTGTCTGGGGTGTTGGCTGCCCGTCGCAGGGCCCGTTCGAGCGTCTCGATCAGGGCGGCCCTGGTCACGGGCTTGGTCAGGTGGTCGAACGCGCCCAGGCTCATCGCCTCGATGGTGTTGCCGCCACTCGCATAGGCGGTGAGCATGATGCAAGGCACCTGCGAGATGCGCGCCGCGCGGCGCAGGAACACCAGGCCATCCTCGCCCGGCAGGCGCAGATCGACGATGGCCGCATCCACGTCCTCGGTGCGCAGCCTGTGCAGGCCTGCATCGGTGGTTTCAGCCTGCAGCACCGTATACCCCAGGTCTTGCAGCATTTCTGCAAGGCTGTCGCGGAATGCGGCGTCATCGTCGACGATCAGGATTCGGGCCACGGTAGCTCCATCTCTATGCGCGTTCCTTTGGCCGACTCGGCGAGACCGACCCGCCCGCCGTGACCCTGCACGATCTCGCGCACCAGCGCCAGTCCCAGGCCGGTACCTCCAGCGCGGTTGGTGGAGAACGGTTCGAACAGTGTATCGCGCAGGTCATTCGGAATGCCGGAACCATCGTCCGCCACCCACAACAGCAATGTGCCGCGGTGCGTGCGATGTGCACCGAGCTCGATTTCACCGCGTTCTTCCGTGTGCGCCAGCGCATTGAGCAGCAGGTTGTCAAAGACCCGCGCCATTTGTGTCGGGTCGAACAGCGCAACTTGCTTCGCGCTAGCGGTCAGCTCCGGTTCAACGGCCAGTGTTATTCGTACGCCTTTCTTTTGCGCTGCTTCGGCGTGGGCATTACGCCGCTCCTCCAGCCATTCCTGCAGGTCAACTGCCTGGCGCTCGGCGCGGAAAGGTTGGGTCAATGCCAACAGGCTCGACACCAGCGTCTCCAGCCGTGCCGTTTGCGAAAGTACGGCCTCCAGGGCACCAACCACACGTGCTTCGCGCCGGTCAGCCGGGGCAGCCATCGCGTTTTCCACCTTCATGCGCATCGTGCCCAAAGGGTTGCGGATCTCGTGTGCAAGCCCGGCGGAAACGCGCCCCAGCGTGGCCAGGCGTTCGGACTGGGCCAGTTGCTTTCGCAAATGCGCCGACTGGCGCTGCCAACGCGAAATCATCCAGCCCAGCCATGCCCCGGAGACAACGACCAGCGCCAGCAGCAGGCTTACCGCGAGTATCAAGGTATTGACTGTTTCTGTGGCCAACAGCGGAACGCGCATCAGGGTCCAGGCGATCAGCTGCCGGTCATAGGCCTGAACTGGGCAGGCGGCGAAAGCCACGGCTTCGCGTAAGCCCGGTCGCACATCCGCCACCAGGCCTGCAGAATCCTGCGCACGCTGGGCCGTGGAGGCAATGCGCTGCAACTCGGCGCTCGGCGGGTCGCGTTTGATTCCCGTGCCGTCGTAGGTTGGGAAGGCGTAGGCCACCACACCCGCATCCGCTCGCCAGAAGCCGCCCTCCATGCCCGGCTGATCGCGCAGTGCCAAATCCAGCACTGCCTGTGCGGCAGAGGGGGGCATGAGATCAGGGTGGTCTTGTGCAGGCGGGAGCTGCTGGCGAACCCGTGCCGCACCCGCCTGGAGCGCCTGGCAACTGGTCGAGGTGAGTTGGCGCGCCTGCGCAATCTGAGGGCCGGCGCCTTGGCGGCTGATTATCAGCAGCAGCCATCCCAGCACAAGCGCAACTGCGGCAATGGAAAGCCACAGAATCAGCAGATCACGGCGAACGGAGGGTTGCAGTGACAGGTCAGGTTTCCTTTGATGTGGGGCACCGCTGGTCAGTCGGTGGGCGTTCTGCTGGCAACCTTGCCAGATGGAAAATCGCCGTGCAAGGACAGGGTCGGTTGAATTAGCAGTGACTCTGTGGGCGCTTGGCGGTGAACCAGTACTTTGTGGCCATTGGCGATGCGCGGCAGGTGAGCTTGTCCAGTACCTTCGAGTTCTAGGCCAGCCTGCACCGGCCTCTTCGCGGCTAAAGCCGCTCCCACAGGTACTGCACTGCACTCGAAGGTGGCGCGGTCCTTGTGGGAGCGGCTTTAGCCGCGAATACCGGCGCAGCCGGTGCCAGGCAACGCGTTGGATTCTTCGCGGTTAAAGCCGCTCCCACAGGTACTGCACTGCACTCGAAGGTGGCGCGGTCCTTGTGGGAGCGGCTTTAGCCGCGAACACCGGCGCAGCCGGTGCCAGGCAACGCGTTGGATTCTTCGCGGTTAAAGCCGCTCCCACGGGGTACGCGTACCGCTTCCATTTGCCTTTGTGTGGTCTTTTCGCCTCAGCAGGCGATACTTCTCTGTATTGCAGGCGTGTTCCTGGTGGCGCGCGCCGCTGGGAGGTGTCGTGTGAACAAACTGACAATCGTGGGTGCCGGCATGGTCGGCGAGGCGGCGGCGCAGATCATCGCTCGGGAAGAGTTGTGCCGTGAGCTGGTGTTGATGGATGTGCAGGGCGAGATGGCGCAAGGCAAGGCGCTGGATGTGTGGCAGGCGGCAGTCGAGTCGGGTTCCGATACCCGGGTTCACGGCGGGGCAAAGGCTGAAATGCTGGACGGCTCTGAACTGGTGGTCATCACCGCAGGCGTGCCGCGCAAGCCGGGGCAGTCGCGTCAGGATGTACTGAGTATCAACCTGCCAATCCTCGACGGCATCATGGCCGACATCAAGCTGCATGCACCAACTGCGACCGTGCTGGTGGTGTCGAACCCGGTCGATGTGCTCACCTATCGCGCCTGGAGCCTGAGCGGGCAGGGGCGCACCAAGGTGTTCGGCCAGGCGGGGGTGCTGGATACCGCACGCATGAAGTGTTTCATCGCCGAGCAGACCGGGTTCTCTGCCCGGGATATCACGGCGCTGGTGCTGGGCGGGCATGGCGACAGCATGGTGCCGCTGATGCGCTACTGCCAGATCGGTTCGGTGCCGTTGTCGCACTTCCTGTCCAGTGAGCAGATCGAGCAGATCGTCGAGCGCACCCGCAAGGGTGGTGGCGAGATCCTGGGGCTGAAGAAGCTGGGCAGCGCCTGCGATGCGCCGGGCGTGGCGATTGCGCAGATGGTCGATGCGATCGCCAACGGGCGAAACCGCATCTTGCCGGCGGTGGCGATCCTGGAAGGCGAGTACGGGCGCACGGATATTGCCATGGGTGTGCCTTGTGTACTGGCAGAGGAGGGGCTGGCGCGGGTGATCGAGTTGCCGCTGGATGCGCAGGAGCAGGCGATGTTTGACCAATCGGCTGATCAGGTGGCGCGGGATATTGCTGAAATGAAGGCGCTGTAACGCTGTGGGAGTGGCTTTAGCCGCGAAGAATCCAACGCGGTGCATGGCACCGGCTGCGCCGGTGTTCGCGGCTAAAGCCGCTCCCACAGTGTCCCTGCTAATTCAATGAGTTTACGTGCAGTTCAATAAGGGGGGGCTGCCAACCCAGCCTGGCCCCTAGCGCTGGTAAGCCTTGCCAAAATGCCGCTCCAGCCGCGCCTGCACCAGCTCGAGCAGGATCGACAGCACCCAGTAGATCACCGCCGCCGTGGTCAGCATCTCCAGGTATCGATAGCTCGACCGCCCGTACGACTGCGCCAGGAACATCACCTCCCATACCCCCATCACCGATATCAGCGATGAATCCTTCAGCATCGAGATGAACTGGTTGGCCGTAGGCGGAATGATCACCCGCATGGCCTGGGGCAGGACGATATGCCAGAAGATCTGCGGAGTGCGCATGCCCAGCGCCAGTGCCGCTTCACGTTGCCCGCGCGCGACGCCGAGGATGCCAGCGCGGAAGATTTCGCTCAGGTAGGCCCCGTAGTTCAGCGACAAGGCGATGATGCCGGCGCTGATGGCGCCCGGTACCAGGCCCAGCTGTGGCAGCCCCAGGTAGATCAGCAGAATCTGGATCAGCAGGGGTGTGCCGCGGAAGAACGAGGTGTAGAAGCTGGCGACACCCACCAGCACCGCGCTGTTCGACAACCGCGCCAGCGCGGCGGCGAAGCCGAACAGCACCGACACCACCATCGAGCACAGGCACAGGAAAAGGGTCAGTGCCGCGCCTTGCAGAAAGCCGTTGGGCCCCAGCTTGAACCCGGCGAGGTTCGGAAACTTCTCCAGGATGATCGAGAACTTCAGATCGAAACTGAGGAAAAACGCAACGAACAGGCCAAACAGCGCCAGCCAGGTCAGCAGCAGCCGGGTGCGAAAGCCGAACAGGCCGGCACCCGTGGGCTTGGCCACGGGCTTGGGGGAGGAGGGGAAGGTGCTCATTTGCTGATATCGGCGCCAATCCATTTCTGCGACAGCTTGGCCAGGGTGCCGTCAGCCTTCAACTCGGCAAACACCTGGCGCACCTTGGCATCCCACTCGGGGTCGCCTTTCTCGATGGCCACCGAGTTCGGCTCTTCATACAGCGGGGCACCTGCCAGCTTGAAGCGCTTGTCCTGGTCCAGGCGCGGCTGCGCGGTCACCAGGTTGGTGAGGATGGCGTCCAGGCGTACGCCGGCACCCAGGCCAAGGTCCTGGAAGGCGACGTTGTCGGTGTCGTAGGGCGCGATCTGCACGAAATCGAAGGGGTATTCGATCTTCTTGTCTTCGTCGCCTTCGATCACCAGGTTCTTGTTCAGGTAGCTCTCGTAGCTCGATGCACTGGTCAGGCCTACCTTGCGGCCTTCCAGGTCCTTGGCGCCATGGATGCGCTCATCCTTGGCGTTGACCACGATCACCGCAGGCGATGCGTAGTACTCCACCGGGAAGTCGAACACTTCGGCGCGGGCCTTGCTCGGGGTCATCGAGCAGATGCAGATGTCGTAGCGGCCGCTCCAGCGGCCTGCGGCGATCACGTCCCACGAAGGGGTTTCCAGGCGCAGCTTGACGCCGAGCTTGTCCGCCACGGCCTTGGCCACATCCACGTCGAAACCGTCCAGCTGGTTTTGGTCATTGAGGAAGGAAAACGGTGGGTAGCTTTCCATCAGGACATTGACCAGTTCCTTGCGCGATTCAACCCGCTCCAGCGTGGCACCGGCAAAGGCCTGGGAAGCAGTTGCGAGCAGCACAAGGCCCGCACCGAGCACAGTAGAAAATCGCATGGACATACCTGAAATGTTGGCCAATTATAGGAAGCGGTATTTAATAGTTATAAATGTCACCTACATAATGAATTTTATTCATAAGCACCTTTAGAGTAGTTATATGAAACAGCGAGCGATGGTAATTCTCGACGGTGGCATGGGCCGTGAGCTGCAGCGCAGTGGGGCGCCGTTTCGTCAGCCCGAGTGGTCGGCGCTGGCGCTGAGCGAGGCACCGGAAGCGGTGGTTCGTGTGCACGCAGCGTTCATCGCTGCCGGTGCCCAGGTCATTACCAGCAACAGCTATGCGGTGGTGCCGTTCCACATCGGCGAAGAGCGTTTTGCAAAGGACGGCCGACAACTGGCCAATATCGCAGGCCAGCTGGCGCGGCATGCCGCCGATGCCGCAGCACACCCGGTCAAGGTGGCGGGCTCGCTGCCGCCGCTGTTCGGCTCCTATCGCCCGGACCTGTTCCAGCCCGAGCGCGTCGAGGAGGTGCTGGTCCCGTTGCTGCAGGGCCTGGCCCCGCATGTTGACTTGTGGCTGGCCGAAACCCAGAGCTCGGTTGCCGAGGTGCGAGCCATTCACGGCCAATTGCCGGCAGACGGCAGGCCGTTCTGGGTGTCGTTCACCCTGCAGGACGAAGAAGTCGACGAGGTGCCACGCCTGCGTTCCGGCGAGCCGGTGGCCGATGCGATCGAAGCCGTGGTCGGCCTGGGCGCGGCGGCCGTGCTGTTCAACTGCAGCCAGCCCGAGGTCATTGGCGCTGCACTGGATGTAGCGCGCTCGGTAATCGAGCGACACAACGCCGACATCGCCATTGGCGCCTATGCCAACGCCTTCCCGCCACAGCCAAAGGAAGCCACCGCCAACGACGGCCTGGATGAGCTGCGCGAAGACCTTGACCCGCCGGGTTACCTGGCATGGGCCAGCGACTGGCGTGAACGGGGTGCCAGCATGATCGGTGGCTGCTGTGGCATTGGCCCGGAGCATATCGCCGAGCTGAAACGCAACCTGGCGTAAAGCCTTGAAGGGGCAGGGCGGCTTCCGCACCCGCTCGGCCCCAGCCATTAAAAAAAACGTTACTCAGACCCGGATTCCATCGTTTTTCAGTCGCCCCGCCATGCCCCTATAGTCCGCTGAAAGCCGATGCCGAATCGGTGTACACAACTCAGCGGTGCGGGAACCGGATATGAACAAGAACGAGAAATTCGAGGGCAATGCAGCGGCCGGTATCGGTACGCGTGTGGTGTGGAGCGGGGAGCAGGTTCAGCACCCGTACAACGCTACCCAGACCCCGATCGTGGTCAGTGCCGCCTACGGCTACAACGACATCGATGCCTGGTACGACGTGGCGCAGGGCAAGCTGCCCGGCTACATCTACAGCCGCATGAGCAACCCGACAGTCGCTACCCTGGAAGCCAAGCTCTGCGAGCTGGAACAGTCCGAGTCGGCGGTGGCATTCAGCAGCGGCATGGCAGCCATCAGTGCCGTGCTGCATACCTTCCTCTCAAGCGGCAAGCGTGTGGTATCGACCCGCGACAGTTACGGCGGTACCAACAAGATCTTCGAAGAGTTCCTGCCGCGCATGGGCGTGCAGGTCTGCCTGTGCGACACCCTCGACACCGAAGCGCTGGAACGCGAGATCGCCGCGGGTTGCGACCTGCTGTATCTGGAAACCCCTACCAACCCCACCCTCAAGGTACTGGACATCCAGCGCCTGAGCGCTGCCGCCCGGAAGGCTGGCGCCGTGGTGGTGGCCGACAACACCTTCGCCACCCCGCTGAACCAGAACCCGCTGGCCCTGGGCGTGGATGTAGTGGTGCACAGTGCCACCAAATTCCTGTCCGGGCACGGTGATGTATTGGGCGGGGTGGTGTGCGGTGCCGAGTCGTTGATGGCCCAGGTGCGCCACTACCGCGAGATCAACGGTGCGGCGCTGGACCCGTTTTCCGCCTACCTGATCATCCGCGGTATCAAGACCCTGGCCCTGCGCCTGCGTCAGCAACAGACCAGTGCCCAGGCCCTGGCGCATTACCTGACTACCGAACCGCTGGTCGAAGCGGTCAACT
The DNA here is from genome assembly GCF_000814065.1 of Pseudomonas sp. C5pp. NCBI lineage: Bacteria > Pseudomonadati > Pseudomonadota > Gammaproteobacteria > Pseudomonadales > Pseudomonadaceae > Pseudomonas > Pseudomonas sp. C5pp. Next base: position 12,986 of record NZ_JWLN01000024.1, read on the forward strand.
ACCCAGGGTTGCCCCAGCACCCGGGCCATGAGATTGCCAAAGCGCAGATGCGTGGCTTCGGCGCCATTGTCAGCTTCGTGCTCAAAGGTGGCATGCCCACCGTAGCGCGGCTGCTGCCGCGCCTGAAATACGCCCATCGGGCGGGCAACCTGGGCGCGGTAGAAACCATCTACGGTCCGGCGCGTACAACCAGCCATGTGGAAAACACCCTCGAAGAACGGCTGGCCCTGGGCATTTCCGAAGGGCTGGTGCGCATTTCGGTGGGCATCGAGGACACCGAGGACCTGCTGGCAGACCTGGCACAGGCCTGTGCATCGGTGCGCCAGGAGTTGGCCGCAGCAAAGGAATTGCACGGTGACGAAGACGCCTGCCTGGCCGAAGCACAGGCCTGAGGCAGGCGTGTAGCACCCGCTCCTTGCGGTGGGTGCCATTTCATGAAGTCGAACAAAAACAATATGCAAGGCAATTCGCTTCGCTCTGCCAAGACGAGGTCGTTGCAACGTCCTTGCCCGCCAACTTTCATGAGTAAACCACAATGTCCCTGCAGACAACGACAACGAGAAATGCTTCGACGCATAGCTTCAAGCAGGATATGCAAACCCGCCATATCGTCATGCTGGCGCTGGGCGGTGTCATCGGTACCGGCCTGTTCCTGACGTCGGGCTACACCGTCAATCAGGCGGGCCCGCTGGGGGCGGTCATCGCCTATATCCTCGGCGCGATCATGGTCTACCTGGTGATGATGTGCCTGGGCGAACTGGCGGTACACATGCCGGAAGTCGGCTCGTTCAGCAGTTACGCCACGCGCTACCTCGGGCCGGGAACAGGCTACATGGTGGCCTGGATGTACTGGCTGACCTGGACCGTGGCCATCGGCTCGGAATTCACCGCCGCCGGTATCCTGATGGTGCGCTGGTTCCCCGATACGCCGGTGTGGATATGGAGTGCGCTGTTCGGGTTTGCGGTGTTCATCAGCAATATCATTTCGGTGCGGTCGTTTGCCGAAACCGAATTCTGGTTGTCACTGATCAAGGTGCTGGCGGTTATCGCCTTTCTGGTGGTGGGCGGCGGCGCGATCCTGGGCGTTTTCGAAATTACCCAGGCGCACAGTGTCGGGCTGGGCAACTTCACCCGCGAGGGGCTGTTCCCTACGGGCTTCTGGTCGATCGCCATGACCCTGCTGGCGGTGGCCTTCGCGTTCTCGGGTACCGAGTTGATCGGCATCGCCGCCGGCGAAACCCGCGACCCGGAAAAGAACGTACCCAAGGCCATCCGTACCACGGTCCTGCGCCTGGCACTGTTCTTCGTCGGTACCATCTTCGTGCTGGCAACCTTGTTGCCACGTGAACAGGCAGGGTTGGTTGAAAGCCCGTTCGTGATGGTGTTTGCCATGATCGGTATCCCCTATGCCGCAGACATCATGAACTTCGTCATCATCACTGCGTTGCTGTCGGCAGCCAATTCCGGGCTCTATGCTGCGGCGCGCATGCTGTGGACCCTCAGCGACCAAGGCAACATGCCCCGCCGGTACGCGGCGCTGTCGCGTCGTGGCACGCCGTTCAATGCCATCGTCCTGAGCATGGCGGGTGGTATGGCTTCGCTGCTGAGCAGTGTGTTTGCCCCCGACACCATCTACCTGGCGCTTGTGTCCATTTCCGGGTTGGCGGTGGTGGTGGTGTGGATCAGCATCGCGGCCAGCCAGATGGCATTCCGTCGCCATTACATCGCCAATGGCGGCAAGCTCGAAGACCTCAAGTTCCGCGTGCGCGGCTACCCGTTCGTGCCGCTGGCGGCCATCTTCTGCTGCGTGCTGGCCTGCGTCGGCATTGCCTTCGACCCGGCACAGCGCGTGGCCCTGTACTTCGGTCTTCCATTTATCGCCTGGTGTTACCTGGCCTACTGGCTGACCCGCAAGTACCGCGACCGTCGCCCGCTGCAACCGGAAGCCTTGGCAACAGGTTCCGAGGCCGCCAGAGCAGGGTGATACTAGGGCACCGGAACGTTGCCACGAGAAACCGCCGATGACCCAGAAAACCCTGCCCCCCTTGAACTGGCTCAGAGCCTTCGAAGTGTCGGCGCGTTACCTGAACTTCACCCATGCAGCCGAGGAACTGCACCTCACCCAAGGGGCCGTGAGCCAGCAGATCCGCCACCTGGAGAGCCAGTTGGGGGTGGCGCTGTTCAAGCGCCTGCCCCGGGGGCTGGGGTTGACCGAAGAAGGCCAGTCCTACCTGCCGGTGGTGCAGGATGCGATAAGCCGCCTGGCGGTAGGCACCAATGAAATTTTCGGGCAACGCCAGCGTCGGCCCCTGAAAGTGCGCGGCAGCCTGTCGTTCCTGCATTTCTGGCTGGCGCCCCGCCTGGCCGATTTTCGCCGTTCGCACCCACAGGTGGACATCCGCTACATCAGCAACCTGTGGGTCAAGGAACTGGATGCAGAGGATGACCTGGAAATCCGCTGGGGCAGCGGCCAGTGGGCTGGCGTGGAGGCGCAGCGCCTGACCCGCGACCTGCTGGTGCCAGTCTGCTCGCCTGCGCTGATTGCCGGCTCCCCGCTACGCGAGCCGCGCGACCTGGCCCGCGTCCCGTTGCTGCACGTGCTGGGTTACGAGGAGGGGTGGGGTTATTGGCTGGAGCGGGTAGGCGCCGATCAGGTCGATTCTTCCAGCGGCCTGCAGTTCGACACCCTGGTGGCGACCTTGCGCATGGCGGAACTGGGGCTTGGGGTGGCACTGGCGCGCTCGTCGCTGGTCGAGGACTTGCTGCAGGAGGGGCGCCTGGTGGCGCCTTTTGCGCAGCGCATCGAGGCGAGCGAGTCGTTTTACCTGGTACGTGGCCTGGGTGAGGCGTTGTCCACGGATGCCCAAGCCTTCAGCCACTGGTTGGTGGCGATGGCCCACCGTTAATCAAATATTTACCTGGAGCACCGATGCAGTACACATCCACGCGCGGCAACGAGACACGGGTTGATTTCCGCACGGCGCTGCTTTCCGGGCTGGCCGACGATGGCGGGCTTTACGTGCCGACTGCGGTGCCGACGTTCAGCCAGCAGGATATTGCCAGCTGGTCGTGGTTGCCGTTCGACGAACTGGCCTGGCGGGTAATGGCGCCGTTTGTCGGCGACACGCTCGATGAGCCGACCCTGAGGGCGCTGGTAAGCGACAGCTACCGCGGCTTCAAGCACCGTGGCATCGCACCGTTGCAGCAGATTGGCCATAACGAATGGATCCTGCAGCTGTTTCACGGGCCTACCCGTTCCTCCAAGGATTTCGCCGCGCAGTTGCAGGCGCGGCTCATCCGCCATTTCCTGGGCCCCGATTGCGAACGGGTCATGCTGGTCGGTGCCAGCAACGGCGATACGGCGGTGGCCGCTATCGAAGCCTTGCGGCATTGCCCTACGGCACGCTTGCTGGCGCTTTACCCGAGTGCCGGGACACCGGCCGACCGGGCGGCGGTGATGCGCAGTGCCGCTTCCGAAAGCGTGAGCTGCGTGGCCGTGGACGGCAGCTTCGATGACTGCCAGTCACTGGTGTCGGCGCTGCTGCGTGCATGGCCGTGCCCCGGGCTGATTCCCGTGAGCTTCAACTCGACCAACTGGGTCGGCGTGCTGGCGCAGATCGTGTTCTATTTTCACGCGGCGCTTCAGCTGGGTGGGGGGATTCGGCCGGTGGGTTTCAGCATCCCCACGGCCAGTTTTGCCGAGATCTACGCGGGGTTCATTGCCCAGAAAATGGGCCTGCCAATCAACCAGATCATTGTTTCCACCAACCGCAACGATGCCTTGCACCGGTTCATCCACTGCAATCGCTACAGCCGTGGTTCCACCAGCCAGACCTTGTCGCCGGTCATGGACTTTTCGCTGTTCTCCAACCTGGAACGTTTCGTCTGGGAGCTGTATGACCGCGATGGTGGGGCGACCCGGGCACTGATGGAGCATTTCGAGGATTGTGGCGAGTTGAGCATCGGCAACCGCCAGTGGCTGCACGCGCGCATGCTGTTCGACTCCTACGCCGTGGATGACGCGCTCATTCGCGAAGAAATCGTCACGCTGTTCCAGGAAACCGGCTGCGCAGTAGACCCACACGCTGCCACCGGGGCATTCGCCGGGCGCCTGCACCGGCGCAACATTGGTGCGCCGATCGTCACGCTGGGCCAGTTTGCCCCGGAAAAGTCTGCCGGGTTGCTGGCGGAGCTTGGGGCCTGGCATGGCGAGGTGCCGGCCTGTGGTGTTGGCAGCGCGGGCAGTGGGCCGCTGCTGGCGCCAGAGGACCTGGCGGGGGTTCATGAGATATTGGCCCGGTTGCAGGCAGGACGATGAAGCGCATCCTCGACCCCCTGGACGAGCGAATTCTCGCCGAACTCACCGCCAATGCACGCATTGCCCATGCCGAACTGGGGCTCAAGGTGAACCTGTCACGTAATGCGGTACGCCAGCGCATCGAGCGCCTGGAGCGTGACGGGGCCATCCAGGGCTATACCCTGCGTATCGGTGAAGGGCGACGACCGACCTCGCTGATCAACGCGGTCATCTTCGTCTACCGCTACGACCGCATGCGCGGAGAGGCTGTGCTCGATGCGTTGCGCCAGATCCCCGAGGTGATCCAGTGTGAAGTGCTCAGCGGCGAATTCGACCTGCTGCTGCGCGTCGAGGCTTCCAGCCCGGAACGGGTGCACCATGTATGGAAGGAGATTGCCGCCATGCCTGGGGTCGAGAACACCGTGACATCGTTCGTCCTGGCCACGGTGATCTGAGACGCGCGTTTGCCTTTTGGCCCATTGCTACAACAACGCCGCCCGGGTTTGCGCCCTGGCGGCGTTTTGCATTCCGGCGGCGCTCAGGCGTGCATCGGCTACTGGTCAGATTGGCCAGTAAATACAGCGGATTGCCATATTCAACTGGCATTGCACGGCTCTTACGCTTGTCCCCATCGACCAACCGCCTGGAAAGGACAGCGAACCATGACCGAATACAAAATTGCACTTGTTGGCTTTGGCGGTGTGAACCGTGCCCTGGCCCAACTGATCGCCGAACGCAATGCGCGCTGGCAGCAAGAGCTGGGCTTTGGCCTGAAGATCGTTGGCGTCACCGACCTGTTCCTGGGTTCGGCAATCGACCGCAACGGCCTGGATGCGGCCACGCTGGCTGCCCTGCCTGCTCAGAAGGGGGCGCTGGCGCAGATCCCGCAAGGTTCGGCTGAAGCGTTCAACGAATCGGTGATCAAGCAGTCCGGTGCCGACATCATCGCCGAGGCCACATTCACCAATCCCAAGGACGGTGAACCGGCGGCAACCTTCTGCCGTTGGGCGCTGGAAGCTGGCAAGCACGTGGTCACTACCAACAAGGGGCCGATCGCCTTGCATGCTGCGGCGCTGAAGGCCCTGGCCAAGGCCAATGGTGTGTCGTTCGAGTACGAAGGCGCGGTCATGAGCGGAACGCCGGTGCTGCGCATGGCGCGCCAGACGTTGGCCGGCGCAGGCCTGGTGGGGTTCGAGGGCATCCTCAACGGCACCTCCAACTATGTGCTGACGCGTATGGAAGAGGGACTCGGTTTTGCCGATGCAGTGGCCCAGGCGCAAGCACTTGGCTATGCCGAGGCGGACCCGAGCGCCGATGTGGAGGGGTATGACGTACGCCTGAAAGTGGTGATCCTCGCCAACGAGCTGCTCGGCGCTTGCTTGCAGGTGAGTGATGTGACCTGCAGCGGGATCAGCAGCCTCGATAGCGCTGCTATCCAGCAAGCGCAGGCGGCGGGCCAGCGCTGGAAACTGATCGGCAGTGCCAGCCGTGAAACCGATGGTTCGGTGCGTGCCAGCGTCGAAGCGCGCCTGTTGCCCGGCAACCACCCTCTGGCGGGTATTTCCGGTGCCACCAATGCGGTTGCGTTCAATACCGAATTGCTGGGCGCTGTAACCGTGTCCGGCCCGGGTGCGGGGCGTGTCGAAACGGCATTCGCCCTGTTGTCGGATATCGTCGCTATCCACACTGCTGGCCGCTCGGCCTGAGGAGCAACCTTCATGAGCCTGACTTCCGTGTCCCGGGTAGCCGTCCAGCAACCCGCCTTGATCGATGTGTACAGCCCGTTCGACGGTAGCCTGGTCGGCAGCGTCGCCAACCTTGCTGCCGATGCCGTGCCAGGTCTGCTCGTGCGTGCTCGGCAGGGCGTGCACGAAAGTGCTGCGCTGCCTCGGCACCGTCGCGCGAGCATCCTGGAGCAGGCGGCCCGGCTGATCGAACGTGACGCCGCGGATTTTGCCGGCCTGATTGTCGACGAAGCGGGCAAGACCCTGCGTCAGGCCGAGAAGGAGGTGAAACGCTGCATCAACACGCTCAAGCTGTCTGCCGAGGAAGCGCGGCGCAATGCCGGCGAGGTGGTGCCGTTCGATGCCTACGAAGGCTCCGAATCGCGTCAGGGCTGGTTCACACGCGAGCCGCTGGGGCTGATCCTGGCCATCACGCCGTACAACGACCCGCTCAACCTGGTGGCGCACAAGTTGGGGCCAGCGATTGCCGGGGGCAATGCGGTCATTCTCAAACCCTCGGAGCTGGCCCCGCTTTCTGCCTTGAAGCTGGTGCAGTACCTGGTCGACGCGGGGCTGCCAGAGGCCGTCGTCACCGTGGCCACTGGCGGTGCCGAACTGGGCAAGGCCCTGGTGGCCGTGCGTGAAGTGCGGATGATTTCCTTCACCGGCGGTTTCGCCACGGGTGAACAGATTGCCCGCGGGGCGGGCCTGAAGAAACTGGCCATGGACCTGGGTGGCAACGCCCCGGTGCTGGTACTGAAGGACTGCGACCTCGAGGCCACTGTCGAGTCTTGTGTATCTGGCGCGTTCTGGGCAGCCGGGCAGAACTGCATCGGCACCCAGCGCATCCTGGTGGACGCTTCGATCTATGAGGCGTTCCGCCAGCGCTTCGTTGCCTTGACCCAGACGATGGTGGTGGGTGATCCTGGCCTGCGCGAAACCGACATGGGGCCGATGATCACCGAAGGCTCGGCACGGCAGATTGAAGAGCGCGTGAGCCAGGCTCTTCAGGGCGGCGCTCGCCTGCTCTGCGGCCACAAGCGGCAAGGGGCTACCTATGTGCCGACGGTGCTGGAAAGCGTTGACCATGGCAGCCGGCTGTGGCGTGAAGAGGTATTCGCACCGGTGGTGATGCTGGCGCCTTTCGAGGATATCGAGCAGGCGATTGCATTGGCCAACGCCCCGGAGTACAGCTTGCACGCCGGTGTGTTTACCCGCGATCTGTCCTTGGCATTGAGCCTGGCGCGGCGTATCGAGGCGGGTGGCGTGATGATCAACGACTCGTCCGACTACCGCTTCGATGCCATGCCATTCGGTGGCTCCAAATATGGGAGCCTTGGGCGCGAGGGGGTGCGGTTCGCCTACGAGGACATGACCCAGCCCAAAGTCGTCTGCCTCAACCAGATGGGCTAATAGGAGGAATCTTGATGATCGAACGGTATGGACAAGGCGAACGGATGTCGCTGGCGGTCTGCTACAGGGGCCTGTTCGAAACGGCTGGCGTGGTCGCGGACGACCTGCAGCAGGATGTGCAGGGGCAGTTGCGCCAGGCGTTGAGTACGATCGATGGGCTGATGGCTGAGGCCAACGTCGGCAAGGAACATTTGACCCGGGTTCAGTTATGGATTGCCGACTACAGCCACTTCGACCTGGTCAATGAGGTGTACGACGCCTGGTTGCAGGGTTGTCCGAAACCAGTACGGGCTTGCGTAGGCGCAGACTTGGGAGAGGGTTACCTGGTCGAGGTACAGGTGTTTGCCGTGTGCCCTGAGCGCTCCTGACCCAAAGCGGCTGACGCCCCGCGTCAGCGCACAAACCGGGGTATCGCCTTTACGTAGACCAGTTCGCCTAGCAGTTCCACCAATGTCTGCGTAATCACAGCTGCCGCCGCCAAACCGCGCATGTCTTCCGGCAACGCCAGCGCCAGCGGCAGCACTACCAGAGAGTTGCGCGTGGCGGCGCTGAAGGTTACCGAGCGTGTCTCGGTCACCGGCAAGCGCAGCAAGCGCGCCGCAACGAACCCGAGCACTGGCGCCAGCAGCACGAAGCCGATGTACACCGGAATCACCGGCAGCAAACGGTCGAAATCACGCAGTACCACGGCAATCTGCGAGGCGATGACCACCACCAGCACCAGAGCCATGGCCGGTACCGGCATCCACGCCCAGGCGTCGTTCCAGGTCGAGACCGTGCGTGAGCGACGGGCGCCGGCGCTGGTGAGTACAGCGAGGACCATCGGCAGCACGATCAGTAGCACGAAGGCTTCCACGAACGGGGTGATGGAAATGGCGACGCTGCTGTTGTCACCCAGCATCAGGGCCAGGTAGAGCGGCAGCATTGCCAGTTGTACCAACAGCAGCACAGGGGTGGCGGCCAGGGTCAGGCGGGAGTCGCCTTTGCCGATGTGGGTGAAAACCACCACGTAATCGATGCACGGTGTCAGCAACACCAGCAGCGCGCCGATGAGGATCGCCGGGTGCTCGACCAGCCCGCGGGTGATGGCCCATACCAGTAGCGGCACGAGGACGAAGTTGGCCAGCAGCAGGGCGGAAGTGAAGCGGCGGTTGCCCAGACCCTGGCGCAAGTCGAGGAAGGGGATCTGCAGGAACATCGCGTACATCAGCACGGCGATGGCGGGTGTGACCAGCGCCTTCAGGAGCTGTGCAGTGTCGCTTGTCAGCAGGCCGAACGTGACGGCGGCGAGCACGGCGACGAAATAGATCGGGACCTGGTGGGTTTCAAGTTGCTCTCTGGTCAAGGTAGGGCCCGTGCTTGAAGGGAGGAACGCAATCATAACCTGTGGGAGCGGGCGTGCCCGCGAATACCGGCGCAGCCGGTGCCATCCACCGAGTCGTCTTCTTCGCGGGCACGCCCGCTCCCACAGGATTCGCCACCTGAAAACGAAAAAGCCCGGCACTAGGCCGGGCTTTTTCCTGTCAGGCAATCGCCAATCAGTTGCCGTAAACCGGCAGCTTCTTGCAGATGGCCTTGACCTTCTCACGCACGGCGTCGATCACCGCTTCGTTGTTCAGGTCAGCCAGGATGTCGCAGATCCAGCCAGCCAGCTCGCGGCACTCGGCTTCCTTGAAACCACGGGTGGTAACGGCTGGGGTGCCGAAACGCAGGCCCGAGGTGACGAACGGGGAACGTGGATCGTTCGGTACCGAGTTCTTGTTGACGGTGATGAAGGCTTTGCCCAGGGCGGCGTCAGCGTCCTTGCCGGAGATTTCCTGCTTGATCAGCGACAGCAGGAACAGGTGGTTCTGGGTGCCACCGGAAACCACGTCGAAACCACGCTCGATGAACACGCTGGCCATGGCCTGGGCGTTCTTCACGACCTGCTGCTGGTAAGCCTTGAACTCAGGCTGCAGGGCTTCCTTGAAGCAGATGGCCTTGGCAGCGATGACGTGCTCCAGCGGGCCACCCTGGGCGCCAGGGAAGACGGCGGAGTTCAGCTTCTTCTCGATCTCTTCGTTCTTGCGAGCGAGGATCAGGCCGCCGCGCGGGCCGCGCAGGGTCTTGTGGGTGGTGGTGGTGACCACGTCGGCGAACGGAACTGGGTTCGGGTACACGCCAGCGGCAACCAGGCCGGCAACGTGGGCCATGTCGACGAACAGGTAGGCACCGACCTTGTCGGCGATGGCGCGGAAGCGGGCGAAGTCCAGAACCTGCGAGTAGGCCGAGAAGCCGGCAACGATCATCTTCGGCTTGTGCTCGACGGCCAGGCGCTCGACTTCGTCGTAGTCGATCAGGCCGTTGCTGTCGATGCCGTACTGGATGGCGTTGTACAGCTTGCCCGAGGAGCTTACCGAAGCACCGTGGGTCAGGTGGCCACCGTGGGCCAGGCTCATGCCCAGGATGGTGTCACCGGCCGACAGCAGGGCCAGGTAGACGGCGGCGTTGGCCTGGGAGCCGGCGTGCGGCTGGACGTTGGCGTAGTCGGCGCCGAACAGTTCCTTGGCACGGTCGATGGCCAGCTGCTCGACGACGTCGACGTACTCGCAACCACCGTAGTAGCGCTTGCCTGGGTAGCCTTCGGCGTACTTGTTGGTCAGGACCGAGCCCTGGGCCTCCATGACTGCCGGGCTGGTGTAGTTTTCCGAAGCGATCAGCTCGATATGCTCTTCCTGGCGCAGAGCTTCTTGCTGCATGGCTTCGAAGAGCTCGGCGTCGTACTTGGCAATGGTCAAATCACGGCTGAACATGGCGGTCCTCAAGGATCGGGGTGAATTGGGGGGGCATTCTAACCGATTGATCCGCGGCTGGCATATGAAGTGGCATCAAGTCGCGGACCAATGGGCTTCACGTTGCATCCCGCGCCGTTTCTGGGCTGGGTGGGAACTGGAGTTGACTCGCAGGTCCGTTTTTACAGGTGCGCTTCTCAGGCCGGGCGCGGTCCCTGTAGGAGCGGCCTTGTGTCGCGAAAGGGGCGCGCAGCGGCCCCGCGATTGCAGCGTTGCCGCCGAAATTGTCGGGACCGCGTTGCGGTCCTTTCGCGACACAAGGCCGCTCCTACAGAGTACGCGCACGCCAGGAGGCGTCGGGGTCAATGGAACATGAAGAGCTTCTCGTTGGCGAACTGCGCCTCGAACTGATGCGCCGGCATCGGCCGTCCGAACAGGTAGCCCTGCACCTCGTCGCAACCATGCTCGCGCAGGAACTCCAGCTGCTCGTGGGTCTCCACCCCTTCGGCGATCACCGCCAGGTTGAGGCTGTGGGCCATGGCGATGATCGCCCGGGCAATCTGCGCATCCTGTTCGCCTTCGGGCAGGCCGTCGACGAAGGTGCGGTCGATCTTCAACACGTCGATCGGGAACTGCTTGAGGTAGTTCAGCGACGAATAACCGGTGCCGAAGTCGTCCACCGCGATGCTCAGGCCGAGGTTTTTCAGGCTGGCGAGAATCTGCATGGCTTCGTTCACTTCGCGCATCAGGATGCTTTCGGTCAGCTCCAGCTCCAGGCACGCCGGTGGCAGGCCGGTTTCTTCCAGAATGGTGGCGATGCGCGTGCCCAGCTGGCCGTCGGAGAACTGCCGCGCCGAGATGTTCACCGACACCTTGGGCACGCGCACCTTGGCCTTGTGCCAGGCCTTGAGCTGGCGGCTGGCCTCGCGCAGCACCCAGTCGCCCACGTCCACCACCAGGCCCAGTTCTTCGATCACCGGGATGAAGTCGCCCGGCGGGACCAGGCCGCGGGTCGGGTGGCGCCAGCGCAGCAGGGCTTCGGCGCCGGTCAGGCGCTTGCCGTCGCCACTGAACTGCGGCTGGTAGTAGAGGATGAACTCGTTCTGCTCCATGGCATGGCGCAGGTCGCTCTCCAGCTCCAGGCGTTCCAGGGCGCTGGCGTTCATCTCCGCCTGGTAGAACTGGAAGTTGTTCTTGCCGCGCTCCTTGGCGTGGTACATGGCGGTGTCGGCGTTTTTCATCAGCTGGCTCAGCTCGCTGCCGTCCTGCGGGCTGAGGGCGATGCCGATACTGGCGGTAACGAAGAACTCGCGGTTTTCCAGCACGAACGGCCGCACCAGGCTGCCGAGGATGTTCTCGGCCACGTGGATGGCGCGGTTGAGTGCCATCTCGCGGGTAGCGCGCGGTTGCAGCAGCAGGGTGAACTCGTCGCCGCCCATGCGCGCCACGGTGTCGTCGTTGTCCACACAGGCCAGCAGGCGCTGGGCCATGTCCTTGAGCATGCGGTCGCCGGCAGCGTGGCCGAGGGAGTCGTTGATCGGTTTGAAGCGGTCCAGGTCGAGGAACATCAGCACCACCCAGGCCTTTTGCCGCTCGGCCTGCTGCAGGGCGTTGTACAGACGGTCCTGGAACAACGTGCGGTTGGGCAGGTGGGTGAGGGCGTCGTAGTAGGCCAGGCGGTGGATGCGCTGTTCGCTGGCCTTGCGCTCGCTGATGTCGGTGAAGAAACACACGTAGCTGGCAAGGTCGCCTTCGTCGTCCAGCACTGCGGTAATGCCGACCCAGGCCGGGTAGTGGTCGCCGTCGCGGCGCTTGAGCCACATTTCGCCCTCCCAGCTGCCGCGCTGGTAAAGCTGCTTCACCACGTAGCGCAGGTGGCCTTCCTGCTGCTCGTCGACGGTAAGCATGCCCGGCAACTGGTCGAGCACCTCGCTGACGGCGTAGCCACTGACGCGGCTGAACGCTTCGTTGGCCTGGACGATATAGCCCGCCGGGTCGGTGATGAGGATGGCCGAAGTGGAGTGCTCGAATACCGTCGCGGCCATGCGCAGGTCTTTCTCGGCACGGCGTTGCTGGCTGATGTCGCGGCCAACACCGAGCACGCCTTCGAAGCGCTCTTCATCGTCCCACACCAGCACCAGGCGCAGTTCGATGGGGATCTTGCGGCCATCGGCGCGCAGGCAGTCGAAAAGGAACAGCTGGGTGGGCAGTTGGTTGCGTAGCTGGGCCAGCTGGGCCGCGTCGCCCATGGCCTTGCTGACGCGCTCCATCAGGCTGTAGATGCCGGTGAGCTGGGACGGGTTGGCGATGATCGACTGCCAGCCGTTGGCGAAGATCCAGTCGGCCTGGTAGCCCAGCACGCTTTGCACCGAGGGGCTTACGTAGTTGAGCTGGAGCAGGTTGTCGGTGGAGAAGATCACGTCGCTGATGCTTTCGGCGAGCATGCGGTAGCGCTGCTCGCTGTCGCGCAGCGACTGGCTGGCCTCGATCTGCACCGTCACGTCCTTACCCACACCGATGATGCGTGTCACCAGGCCGTCGGCGTCACGGGTCAGCACTTGTTCGCGGATGTCGTAGCAGCGCCAGCCGCCATCGCGGTGGCGGAAACGCAACTGGCAGTGCAGCGGCTGGTCATGGCCGCTGTCGCGCTGTTGCTGGCGCAGCGCCTGGTAGTGCGTGGCATCCTCGGGGTGCAGCAGCAGCTCCCAGAAGCGCTCGCCCATATGCGCCAGCTCGGTACGGTCGTAGCCCAGGGTCTGGCCGAGGTGGCGGTTGCTGAAGATCATGCGCTGGCTGAGCACGTCCTGCACATACAACTGGTCGGGCACGGTGCGCACCACGTCCGACCAGAAGCTCTCGCGCTCCAGCAGCGACAGCTCCACCTGCTTGCGGCTGGTGATGTCGCTGATGCTGAGGATGACCGCCTGGTAGTCGCGGCGCTGCTGCGGCAGGCGGGCCATCAGCCACAGGTGCAGCTCGCCACCCAGCGGCGCCGGCAGGCGCACCTCCAGCTCCAGCAGCGGGCGCTGCTCGATCAGCGCGTCGATCAGTTGCATGCCGATGCTGTCGCGGCCATCGCCAGTGCCATCGATCAGGCGCTGCCAGGCACCTTCGTGGCTGTCGATGTTCAACAGTTGGCGGGCCACCTGGTTGATCTCGGTGATCTTCAGCTCCAGCAGCAGCGAGCGGCGCAGGTTGGGGTCCAGGGCCAGGCTGTGTTTGAGCGCGGCACGGTTGCGCAGGTGGTAACGGTCGAGTTGGCCGGGCAGGCTGGACAGGTCGAGCACACACAAGGCCACGCCGGTGCCTTCGAAGATTTCCTGATAGCGCCGGCGGTCGTCCTGCAGCGCCCGTTGGCGGCGGCGCATGTTGACCAGGGCCAGCATCGGCAGCAGGGCGCAGAACAGCACCAGCAGGCATTTGCCGAGCAGCGCCGGCAGCAGCTTCTGTTGGGCCAGCTTGGCGTCGAACAGGCCGCGCAACTGCCAGGTACTGTTGTCGATGAAAGCCAGCATCACGCTTTGCAGCGGTTCGTTGCTGGTAACGGCCGGCGCATGGCTTTGCAGTACCTCGCCGTTGCGGCTGTTTTCCAACAGCCACAGCGGGTGGCCCGCACCATCCAGGTGGAGGGTGAGGGTGCGGTAGTAGTCCGGCGACAGGCGCAGCAGCCAGTAGCCGCGGTCTTGTTCGGTGGCCTGGCGTAGCAATAGGTAGACGGTGCGGTTGTCGCCCGAATTGGTGAAGAAGTACGGGCTGCCCTGGTTCAGCCTCAGCAGCTCGTCAAGCAAATGGCGGTCGGGGCTGCCGGCCAGGCTGTCGGCCTGCACCTGCCCGGTAGCGTCCAGCCAGGCCATGCTCTGCAGGGCCGGCAGGCGCTCGCGAAGGGTGCCCAGCAGGCTGGGCAGGGCCGAGGGCGTCGGCGCCTTGACGTAGGGCTGCACCACATTCACGGCCTGTTGCGCCTTGAGGGCCATGTTCAGGCTCAGGTGGTCGGCCAGTTCGGCGGTGGCGTCCAGGCTCTGTTTGCGCAGGTCGGCCTGGGTATGGTTGAACTGGGCGAACAGCTGCCACAGCAGCAGGCCCAGCAGGATCAGGGCCAGCAGCGCCAGCGCACCCTTGATCGACCCGCGCAGCGAGGCCACGGGCGCCTGTGGCGCGGAACGCAATGTCGACGGATGAGTAAGATTGGTCAAGCGTTGATCCTGCGATTGGGCTGGCGATGGCAGGGATGGATCATGCACGGTGTGTGCCGGTGTCTGGTTGCCAGACCGCGGTGGCGCACTATAAGGCCGGACACCCGAAACGGGCTAGCATGCCTAGGATTATGGCAAAGTGCCAGCCGATGTGACCGGTGGTGCCTGCCCGGTGGTTCGGCAAGCCCCTGCAACCTGTGCGAGAATAGCGCCCGCTTCAAATGACAACGCATCGGAGATGTTCGGTTTTGGTTACTCACTTTTCCTCCAATGGCCTCGATTCCGCCTGCGGGCGCAGCAGTCAGACCCTTGTCAGCACTGCCGTGACCGAGGACGTATCCTGCAAGTCTTGCCAGCGTTCGCTGAGCAAACCCGAGGCGGCAGCTGTCGCCAAGAGCAAGAGCCCATCGCTGGCCGAACTGCGCAAGACCGCCAAGGCGGCAGTTGAGCCGGCTGTTACCGTGGCCGAGGTCAAGCCGGCGGCCAAGGTTGTCAGCGTGCCTGCGGCCGCCAAACCGGCCAAAGCTGCCGAGCAGCAGCCGGCTCGTAGCGGTGGCTTCAGCGTGAAGTCCGCCTGGGCCGCGCGCCTGGCCGAGCAGGGCGACCGTTGCCGCTTGCCGCGGGGCAAGGCCAAGCAGCGTCACGTCTGAGTCATCTGCAGCTGTACCGGCCCTTTCGCGGCTAAAGCCGCTCCCACAGGGATTATCACTGCCTTCGAGAACTGTGCAGTACCTGTGGGAGCGGCTTTAGCCGCGAAGAGGCCAGCACAGGCAATAGATTCTCCCCGGTCCTACCCCCCCCCACCATCCGCCCCTCCTATGCAACGCCGCGCGTTGGCGTAGAATGGGCGACTTTGTTCAATGACACCCCGTAAATACATCCCCTGGCCAGCGCGCCGGGGCGATCGTCGATGTCTTTACCTATCTGATTAGAGGGCTTGGTTTTGGCTCAATACGTCTACACCATGCATCGGCTGAGCAAGGTCGTGCCGCCGAAGCGGGAAATTCTCAAGAACATTTCCCTGTCGTTCTTCCCGGGCGCCAAGATCGGCGTGCTCGGCCTGAACGGCGCGGGTAAATCGACCCTGCTGCGGATCATGGCGGGCGTCGACAAGGAATTCGACGGCGAAGCCCGTCCGATGCCCGACATCAATGTTGGCTACCTGCCACAGGAACCGCAACTGGACCCGAACAAGTCGGTGCGCGAAGTGGTCGAGGAAGCGGTCAGCGTGATCAAGGACGCCCAGGCACGCCTGGACGAGGTCTATGCTGCCTACGCCGAACCGGATGCCGACTTCGACAAGCTGGCCGCCGAGCAGGCCAAGCTGGAAGCCATCCTGCAGGCCGCTGACGGCCACAACCTGGAGCGCCAGCTGGACGTTGCCGCCGACGCCCTGCGTCTGCCGGCCTGGGATGCACGCATCGAGCACCTGTCCGGTGGTGAGAAGCGCCGCGTGGCCCTGTGCCGCCTGCTGCTGTCGGCCCCCGACATGCTGCTGCTCGACGAACCGACCAACCACCTGGACGCCGACTCGGTGGCCTGGCTGGAGCGCTTCCTGCACGACTTCCCGGGCACCGTGGTAGCCATTACCCACGACCGTTACTTCCTCGACAACGTCGCTGGCTGGATCCTGGAACTGGACCGCGGCGCCGGTATCCCGTACGAAGGCAACTACTCGGGCTGGCTGGAAGCCAAGTCCGAGCGTCTGGCGCAGGAATCCAAGCAGCAGAGCGCCCACGAAAAGGCCATGAAAGAGGAACTGGAGTGGGTGCGCAAAGGCGCCAAGGCCCGCCAGTCCAAGTCTAAGGCACGTCTGCAGCGCTTTGAAGAAATGCAGTCGCAGGAATTCCAGAAGCGCAGCGAAACCAACGAGATCTACATCCCGGCCGGTCCGCGCCTGGGCGACAAGGTCATCGAGTTCAAGAACGTCACCAAGGGCTACGGCGACCGCGTGCTGATCGACAACCTGTCGTTCTCCATGCCTAAAGGCGCCATCGTCGGTGTGATCGGTGGTAACGGTGCCGGTAAGTCGACCCTGTTCCGCATGCTGATGGGCAAGGAACAGCCGGACTCGGGCAGCATCGAGATCGGTGAAACCGTGCAGCTGGCCTGCGTCGACCAGAGCCGCGAAGACCTGGACGGCGGCAAGACCGTGTTCCAGCAGGTTTCCGACGGCTCTGACATGATCCGCATCGGCAACTACGAGATCCCGTCGCGTACCTATGTGGGCCGCTTCAACTTCAAGGGTGGCGACCAGCAGAAGTTCGTCAAGGACCTGTCCGGTGGTGAGCGTGGCCGCCTGCACCTGGCCCTGACCTTGAAGGAGGGCGGTAACGTCCTGCTGCTCGACGAACCGTCCAACGACCTCGACGTCGAAACCCTGCGTTCGCTGGAAGAAGCCCTGCTGGACTTCCCGGGCGCGGCGATCGTGATCTCCCACGACCGTTGGTTCCTGGACCGTGTGGCTACCCACATCCTGGCGTACGAAGACGACTCGAACGTGGTGTTCTTCGAGGGTAACTACACCGAGTACGAAGCCGACCGCAAGAAGCGCCTGGGCGATGCTGCTGCCCAGCCGCACCGTGTACGGCACAAGAAGCTGGCCCAGTAAGCCGGTGTTCTGATGCACAAGAATGGGGCCCTTTGTGGCCCCATTTTTGTGCCTGGCTGGAAAGTGGTGCTGGCTTCTTCGCGGGTAAACCCGCTCCAACAGGGATGCCCATAGCTCTCGGGCTTGCGCAGCTCCTCTGTGGGAGCGGGTTTACCCACGAAGAGGCCAACGCTGATAGCGAATTTGTATACACTTATAGAAAACGCACCAAATAATTTCAAAAAAACGACATTTCGCCCTATTCCGGTGCGATTGCTTCTTGGTACATTCCTGAAAAAAAACCAATAAGTCCATCCTCTTGGTGAGATGTCTACCATGATCGAATCTGTCGACAATTTCCTAGCGCGCCTGAAGCAACGCGATCCGGCCCAACCTGAATTCCACCAGGCTGTGGAAGAAGTGCTGCGCAGCCTGTGGCCATTCCTCGAGGCCAACCCGCATTACCTGCAGGCCGGCATTCTGGAGCGCATGGTCGAGCCCGAGCGCGCCGTACTGTTCCGCGTATCCTGGGTCGATGACCAGGGCAAGGTGCAGGTCAACCGCGGCTACCGCATCCAGATGAGCAGCGCCATCGGCCCGTACAAGGGCGGCCTGCGCTTCCACCCGTCGGTCAACCTGGGCGTGCTGAAGTTCCTGGCCTTCGAGCAGGTGTTCAAGAACTCTCTCACCTCGCTGCCCATGGGCGGCGGCAAAGGCGGCTCGGACTTCGACCCCAAAGGCAAGAGCGACGCCGAAGTCATGCGCTTCTGCCAGGCGTTCATGAGCGAGCTGTACCGCCACATCGGCGCTGACCTGGACGTCCCGGCCGGTGATATCGGCGTGGGTGCCCGCGAAATCGGCTTCATGTTCGGCCAGTACAAGCGCCTGGCCAACCAGTTCACTTCGGTGCTGACCGGCAAGGGCATGACCTACGGCGGCAGCCTGATCCGCCCGGAAGCCACCGGCTACGGCTGCGTGTACTTCGCCGAGGAAATGCTCAAGCGCCAGGACAAGCGTATCGATGGCTGCCGCGTGGCGATTTCCGGTTCGGGTAATGTGGCCCAGTATGCCGCGCGCAAGGTCATGGACCTGGGCGGCAAGGTGATTTCGCTGTCCGACTCCGAAGGCACCCTGTACGCCGAAGCTGGCCTGACCGATGCCCAGTGGGATGCGGTGATGGAGCTGAAGAACGTCAAGCGTGGCCGCATCAGCGAACTGGCCGCGCAGTTCGGCCTGGAGTTCCGCAAGGGCCAGACCCCGTGGAGCCTGCCGTGCGACATCGCCCTGCCGTGTGCCACGCAGAACGAACTGGACGCCGAAGACGCCCGCACCTTGCTGCGCAATGGCTGCATCTGCGTGGCCGAAGGCGCCAACATGCCGACTACCCTGGAGGCTGTGGATATCTTCCTGGAGGCCGGCATCTTGTACGCCCCGGGCAAGGCTTCCAACGCCGGCGGCGTGGCCGTGTCGGGCCTGGAGATGTCGCAGAACGCCATGCGCCTGCTGTGGACTGCCGGTGAGGTGGACAGCAAGCTGCACAACATCATGCAGTCGATTCACCATGCTTGCGTGCATTACGGCGAAGAGGCGGATGGCAGCATCAACTACGTCAAAGGTGCGAACATCGCGGGCTTCGTGAAAGTGGCTGATGCGATGCTGGCGCAGGGCGTGGTCTGATTCGAGGCCCTGGGGGCTGCTTTGCAGCCCATCGCCGGCAAGCGCGGCTCCCACAGGTACTGTACAAGGCTTGAGCGCTGCGCGCTTTCTGTGGGAGCCGCGCTTGCCGGCGATGGGGCGCGTAGCGGCCCCTAGGGCCCACCATCAATTTCGATAACTTCGATCACCTGCTCCCCCACCGGCCGCCGCCAGACCACCTCATCCCCTGGCCCTGCCCCGAGCAAAGCCCGCCCCAACGGCGAACCCCAGTTTATCAACCCCCGCCCGGCATCCGCCTCATCCTCGCCCACCAGCCGCACCACATGTTCCTGGTCCTGCGCATCGACAAACCGCACCCGGCTGCCAATCTGCACCCTGCTGCGCGACGTCGCCGCCGGCACAACCTGGGCGCTTTGCACTCGCGCGCTGAAGTAGCGCAGGTCCCGTTCGGTATCCGCCAGCCGCTGCTTGTCGCCACGTTCACCTTGTGCCTGCAGTTCGCTGCGCAGGGCATTCAGCTCGGTCACGCGCTCCTGCAGCTGGCGCAGGCCACTGGCGGTCACGTAGTTGGGTTGTTCGCTGACCCGTCGCTCGACCGGCTGATCAGCCTGGGCGGCGGCCTGGTCTTCGTTGACGAATGCTCGGCTCATGCGGGGCCTCCTTTTGCAGGAGACCATCATCGCAGGCCGCCGGTTTCAAGGGATGTCCGTTTGCGACTCAGTTGTGGCGATAGGCGCGTGCGGCGTCGCGGTCCTTTTCCTGCTCCCAGTCGCGCTCGCGCTGGTCCCAGAAGCGCTCGTGGTACTGGCGCTGTTCTTCGCTGTTCTGCATGGCGTGGCACTGGCGAAAACCGTCGTCCCAGCCGCTTTCGTACTGGCGCTCGTGCAGGTAGCGCGGCACGTCCTTGCGAAAAGCGCCGACCATCAGCCCTGCCGCCTGTCGGCCGCTGCTGCAGCCGTCCTGGAAGCCATCGGCATAGGCGGGGGGATAACCCTGGTGGACCATCTGCTCGTGGGTGGTTTCGCAACCAGACAGCAACAACGCCATGCACACGCCGAACCAGTACCGCGACATAACCACAAAACCCTCCGGTTGATACTGGAAAGTCTAGGTGGCGATTTGTCGGGGAGCCGTTAAAACAGTGTCAAAGAGTCGGTTGGTTCACACTGCTCTGCTGACCTCACTGGCCCATTCGCGGGCACGCCCGCTCCCACAGGATCACCCCAGGATTCGAGGCCAGTGCGGTACCTGTGGGAGCGGGCATGCCCGCGAAAGGCCGCAAAGCAGCCTCAGTAGTGATACCACTTCAACTCCAGCATCACCTCGTTCTGCGCCGTGGCCAGGTGGCTGAACTCTCGCGAAGCACTCAACCGCAGGCCCAGGTTCTGGCTGATCTCCCATTGCTGGTTCAGGCTCACACTGCGCCGTACTTCGCCATTGGTGAAATAATCGCCCTTGGCCTCCAGCGTCATGTTGCCCAGCCCGTTGCGCCACAGCAGCCCGCCATTGAAGCCCGCCGCCGGGGCGATGAACTGGGCAAAATCATTGTGGTGCTCGACCCGCAGCGTGCCCAGGGCAAAGCCCAGCAACCCGTCGGCCAGTTGCCAGGTGCCGCCGGCCCCGCCGTTCACATGGCTTACCAGCACTTCGTCATCATGCTTGCCCGGCACGCGCTCCAGCCCGCCGGCCACCTGCCACGACCAGGGCTTGAGCAGCTCGTTGCGCGGTGTCAGCGAGCGGATGGTGGCCAGGTCCAGGCGCTGCACCTGCCAGTCATTGCCTTCGTACTGGCGCAGCTTCAGCTGCAGGATCTCGATCTGCGCCCCCAGCGGGAAGCCATAGGCGTTGTCATTCAGGTCGTGGTAGGCCATGCGCAGGCCGTACTCGGCGTAGGCGCGGTCTTCGCGGGTGCCTACGCCCAGCTGCCAGGTGCGCGAGTCATGGCCGTCCTCGGGCAGGCCTGGGCGTTCGATCTGCAGGGGCGGGGGCGGGTTGCTGTTGATTGCCCGCAGCAGTTCGAAGCTGCGTTTCGCCTGCCCAGGGTCGCGCTCCTGGCCATTGGCACGGTAACGCTCCAGGCGGTACGCGGCGTCCTGCACCAGCGCCTGGCGCTGGCGGGGGAGGGCCTTGAATTCGGGGCTCTGCAGTTGCCCGGTGTCGGCACTTACAGCCAGCACCTGGCGCTTTTCGTCGTGATCGAGCGGCTCGGCCCGGGCCAGCAGTTCACGTTCGCGAGAGGGGCGGTACGTCTCGCTGGCGACCATGCCGGACTGCTTCACGGCCTTCACCGTGTCGGTCGGGATGGCGGTCAGCGGGAACTGCGAGGTCAGGTCAAGGCCCGGCCGGGCCACTTGCAGCAGCTCCAGCAGGCGGTACGAGCAGTTCTCATCGAAGAAGAAGTAGTCGAACTGGATCTGCTTCAGCTCCCACACATGTTCGACCATGCGCCCGGTTTCTTCCGGGGTCAGGTCCAGTTGGTACTCCCACAGGTCGCGGTTTTCCAGGCTGCGGTATTCGGACAGTTTCTCCTGGTAGGGCATCAGCGCGAACAGGCCCGGGTAGCCACCCATCAGGCCCTTCCAGGCATACAGGATGCTGTTGTCGCTGCCTTCGATGTAGGCGCCGAAGTTGATTGCGTAGCTCAGCAGCGTGGTGTCGTCGCTGCGGGTGTTGGACTGGTCGATGCGCAGCAAGGTGTGGCCGAACATCGATGACGGGCTGTTCAGGTAGGCCGCCGGGAAGATCAGCGCCGCACTGTGTGGGTCGATCGACTGGTACCAGGTGGTGAACTCCTGGCAGTCAGGTTGCGGCAAGTCTTGCAGGTCGAGCTGTTCGCGCAGCCAGCGGGTGCGCGCCGGGAATACGCACTGGGCATGTTTGTCACCGAGGCTGGCCGGGGCGTACAGCGCTTCGACCGTGGCTTGCAGCTCTTGGTCGGGGTGGTGCGCGCCGTCCTCGGCAAGGAAGAACGCATCATCATCCACGTAGCTGCGCCAACCACCCAGCTTGGCGGTTTCGTAATGGCCCAGGGCAATCCAGTAAGGGGTGTTGGCCAGTTGCTGGACACGGCCTTGGTCCAGCACAGGCGCGGCATGAACAGGGGCGCAGGCACACAGCGCCAGGGATACGAAGCGTTTGAGCATGTCGGGCAACTACTTCTTAACGATGCCGAAAAAAGGCGAAACCCGCCCCGGGGCCGGGGCGGGAGGAGCTGCACTCAGGCCTCGGTTGCGTATTTGGCCAGGCGTGGGTCGTTCTTCAGAACAGCCAGGGTGTTGCTGTGGACGGTTTCGGCAGTGACGTCGGCGCTGCTGAAGATCTGGTTGAAGTGCTGATGGGTGACCGATGCGAAGTAGCCACGGTCTTCAGGGGCCACGCCGAGAACCACGGCATAGGTGGTCAGTGCTTCGCCCTGGCCCATGGCCATGTCTTCGGAAAGCTCATTCATCATGCCGTTCATGGCGAACCAGGACTTGCCGCCGTAGGTCAGCGACGCTTTGGTCGAGCAGCCGTTGGTGCCGGAGGTCATGCCGAAGGTGGCGTTACCGGAGGTGCCGTTGGTGGTGGAAGCCAGGAAGTGTGCCGGAGTGCCGCGCTGGCCTTCGAACAGCATGTTGCCCCAGCCGCAGTTCGGGCCGCCTGGCGCTTCGGCCATGGCATTGATCGAGACCACGGTGAACAGAGTACCCAGAAGAATCCGTTTCATAGCATTTGTTCTCTATTTGACTTAACCAAGGGTCAGGGTTTCTGGCAACTCGGTTGCCAGGTCGGGAAAGCTTTTCACCCACCCGCGCAGCTTGGAGTTTAGGCACGATCTAAGAGTTGCGTTGTTGATTGCGAAAAATTTGCTGTTGCATGACCCGCACCGGCTGCGACATAAAGTCCCGCGGAGCCTTGCAAGGCGCGCGCGGGCAGCGCCAGAATGCTGCGTATCTGCCCCGCCGAAGTAAGGAAACCCAATGCCCGATCCTGTCGCTGCGCGCCTGCGTCTCGCGCCTGAAGCCCTGACCCGGCGTTTCTCCCCCGAGCAGTTTGCCTTTACCAATACCGACGATCTGGAGCCGTTTCGCGGAGTCCTGGGCCAGGAGCGTGCTGTCGAGGCCCTGCAGTTTGGCGTGGCCATGCCGCGCCCTGGTTACAACGTGTACGTGATGGGCGAGCCCGGCACCGGCCGCTTCTCGTTCGTCAAGCGCTACCTCAAGGCCGAGGGCAAGCGTCAGCAAACCCCGGCCGACTGGGTCTACGTCAACCACTTCGATGACACGCGTGAACCCCGCGCACTGGAATTGCCGTCCGGCACCGCCGGGGCGTTCATCGCCGACATGAACGGGCTGATCGACAACCTGTTGTCGACCTTCCCTGCAGTATTCGAGCACCCGTCGTACCAGCAGAAGAAAGGCGCCATCGACCGCGCCTTCAACCAGCGTTACGACCGCGCCCTGGATGTGATCGAGCGCGCCTCGCTGGAAAAGGACGTGGCCCTGTACCGCGACGCCAGCAACGTCGCCTTCACCCCGATGGCCGACGGCAAGGCGCTGGATGAAGCCGAATTCGCCCAGTTGCCGGAAGAGGTGCGCGAGCAGTTCCACGAGGATATCGCCCTGCTCGAGGAGCGCCTGAACGAAGAGCTGGCCAGCCTGCCGCAATGGAAACGCGAGTCGAACAACCAGCTGCGCCAGCTCAACGAGGAAACCATCACCCTGGCCCTGCAGCCGTTGCTGGCGCCGCTGTCGGAGAAGTACGCCGAGAACGCTGCGGTCTGCGCCTACCTGCAGTCGGTGCAGCTGAACCTGCTGCGTACCGTGGTCGAGCAACTGGTCGATGACAGCAAGACCGACGCGGCCGCGCGCAAGCTGCTGGAAGAGCAGTACGCCCCAAGCCTGGTGGTCGGCCACCACGCCGATGGCGGTGCGCCGGTGGTGTTCGAGCCGCACCCGACCTACGACAACCTGTTTGGCCGTATCGAATACAGCACCGACCAGGGTGCGCTGTACACCTCTTACCGTCAGCTGCGCCCAGGCGCGCTACACCGCGCCAACGGCGGCTTCCTGATTCTGGAAGCCGAGAAGATGTTGGGCGAGCCGTTCGTCTGGGACGCACTCAAGCGTGCGCTGCAGTCGCGCAAGTTGAAGATGGAGTCGCCACTGGGCGAGCTGGGGCGGGTGGCTACCGTCAGCCTGACGCCGCAGATGATCCCGCTGAACATCAAGCTGGTCATCATCGGTTCGCGCCAGCTTTACTACGCGCTGCAGGACCACGACCCGGACTTCCAGGAAATGTTCCGGGTGCTGGTGGACTTCGACGAAGACATGCCCATGGTCGATGAGAACCTGGAGCAGTTCGCCCAGCTGTTGCGCACCCGCACCAACGAAGAGGGCATGGCGCCACTGACCAGTGACGCGGTGGCGCGCCTGGCCACCTACAGCGCCCGCCTGGCAGAAAACCAGTCGCGCCTGTCGGCACGTATCGGCGACCTGTTCCAGCTGGTCAGCGAAGCTGATTTCATCCGCCAGCTGGCCAGTGACGAAATGACCGACGCCGGGCACATCGAGCGTGCGCTCAAGGCCAAGGCCACCCGCACCGGGCGTGTTTCGCAGCGGGTTCTGGACGACATGCTCGCCGGCATCATCCTGATCGACACCGAAGGCGCGGCCATCGGCAAGTGCAACGGCCTGACCGTGCTGGAAGTGGGTGATTCGGCGTTCGGTATGCCGGCGCGTATCTCCGCCACCGTGTACCCGGGCGGCAGCGGTATCGTCGACATCGAGCGTGAGGTAAACCTCGGGCAGCCGATCCACTCCAAGGGTGTGATGATCCTCACCGGCTACCTGGGCAGCCGCTATGCCCAGGAGTTCCCGCTGGCGATCTCGGCGAGCATCGCCCTGGAACAGTCCTACGGCTATGTGGACGGTGACAGCGCCTCGCTGGGCGAAGCCTGCACGCTGATCTCGGCCTTGTCGCGCACGCCGCTCAAGCAGTGCTTCGCTATTACCGGCTCGATCAACCAGTTTGGTGAAGTGCAGGCGGTGGGTGGGGTCAACGAGAAGATCGAAGGCTTCTTCCGCCTGTGCGAGGCGCGTGGCCTGACCGGCGAGCAGGGGGTGATCATCCCGCGTGCCAACGTTGCCACGCTGATGCTCGACGAGCGTGTGCTGCAGGCAGTGGAGAACGGCATGTTCCACGTGTACGCGGTCAGCCAGGCCGACGAGGCGTTGAGCCTGCTGGTGGGCGAGGAGGCCGGTGTGCTGGATGACAAGGGCCAGTTCACCGAAGGCAGCGTCAACGCGCGGGTGGTGGAGCGCCTGCGTGAGATTGCCGAGATGATCAGCGAGGAAGAAATCGAGAAGGCGGAGAAAGAACGCCTGGAAGAAGTAATTGCCCAGGCCAAGCCGGCCTGAGTCAAGAAACCGGCGCTAGCGGCGATGTGCTACCGTTCAGCGCCGGTTTTCCATCTTTCTGTACCGTTCTTCTATGCTGGAACTTAAGGACGGTAACAGCGTTCAGGATGGAAACAGCCTGAGGTTCAGGCTGAACAAGGCTTTTTGGAGGGGGCGCGGCCATGCGCAATCTCAGCCTCACACGCCAGTGCCTGGGCCTGGTGACCCGCATCGAATGCAGCATCCGTCCGCTGGCCGGGGATAACGGCATGTGGACGCTGCTGTTCGCCGCCGGCATGGCCGGTGAACAACCGTCCGCGATCAAGGCCCAAGGGCCGTTCCATGGGCCGCTGGTGGCCGAATCGGTACTCAATGCCATTGTCGACAGCCTGACCTTGCATGGGTATCAGGTGGCCGAGGATCCGCAGATCTGGTGTTTGCATTTGCAGGCGCAGTTGCGGCGGATCAATGGTGAGCGGTGTCGGAATCTGGGGGATTACCAGTTTCATCCTGAGACCTGATTGATGCAGGGGGCCGCTTTGCGGCCCATTCGCAGCACAAGGCTGCTCCTACAAGCGAATGGGCTGCATGGCAGCCCCGGGCTTTTGCTGTAACAGGTGGCTGGCTATACTCGCCGTCGCTTTTTTAGTCACCTGATGAGTCCCGACACTCCATGGAACGTATCCTCGAAAATGCGATGTATGCCTCGCGCTGGCTGCTCGCCCCCATCTACTTCGGCCTGTCACTTGGCCTGCTGGCCCTGGCGCTGAAATTCTTCCAGGAAGTGGTCCACGTCCTGCCCAACGTCTTCGCCCTCAGCGAAGCCGACCTGATCCTAGTGATCCTGTCGCTGATCGACATGTCGCTGGTGGGCGGCCTGCTGGTGATGGTGATGATCTCCGGCTACGAGAACTTCGTCTCGCAACTGGACATCGACGAGAGCAAGGAAAAGCTCAACTGGTTGGGCAAGATGGACTCTTCGTCGCTGAAGATGAAGGTTGCCGCATCGATCGTGGCCATTTCGTCCATCCACCTGCTGCGGGTGTTCATGGACGCTCAGAACATCTCCACCGATTACCTGATGTGGTACGTGATCATCCACATGACCTTCGTGGTCTCGGCATTCTGCATGGGTTATCTGGACAAGCTGACCAAGCACTGAACCTTTCAGGCCTCTTCGCAATCCCTGTGGGAGCGGGCAAGCCCGCGAAGAGGCCGACACGGTCCAACTGACGAGCGGCGTCAGTCATGCCTTGTGCATTCGCCCTTTCTGTACAAAAAATGAGCTCTCATGCGTGGTTCCCATCGCGAGGTGCTCTCATGAACCTGCATCAGCTCAACACCGAGGCCAGGGCTGGCCATGTCGACGAACTGAACCTGATCGCCATCGAAGGCGGTGACTACCTTCTCGAAGCGCGGATCAAAGGCCACCCCCATCCTCTCTCCGACACACGTGGTGAACGCTTGCGCGTGCATTCGGTGGAGGATGCACGCAAGTTGCTGCAAACCATCCCCATGGTCTCGATGAACCTGGTGCACTGGTCGGTGCAGGACGAAATGTGCGGCATGGGCACGCACCCGGAAGAAGACTTGAAGGTGCCGATTTCCCAGCGCTCGGCCTGGTAGCTGCTCGCAGCGCCCCAGTGTGCTAGGCTGCTCGCCCTTTTCATCAAGGGCGCGGCTTCACTGCGCCCTGCAGTGGAGCACGACAATGTCCGAACTCAACCTGTCCACCGACGAAACGCGCGTCAGCTACGGCATCGGCCGTCAGCTGGGCGGCCAGCTGCGCGACAACCCGCCACCGGGCGTCAGCCTGGAAGCCATCCTGGCTGGCCTGACCGATGCCTTCAACGGCGCCGACAGCCGCGTCAGCGAAGCCGACCTGTCGGCCAGCTTCAAGGTCATCCGCGAAGTGATGCAAGCCGAAGCAGCTGCCAAGGCTGAAGCCGCTGCTGCCGCTGGCAAGGCATTCCTGGTCGAGAACGCCAAGCGTGACGGCATCACCACCCTGGCTTCGGGCCTGCAGTTCGAAGTACTGACCGCAGGTGAAGGCGCCAAGCCGACCCGCGAAGACAATGTGCGCACCCACTACCACGGCACCCTGATCGACGGCACTGTGTTCGACAGCTCCTACGACCGTGGTCAGCCGGCTGAATTCCCGGTAGGTGGTGTGATCGCTGGCTGGACCGAAGCCCTGCAGCTGATGAACGCTGGCAGCAAATGGCGCCTGTACGTGCCGAGCGAGCTGGCCTACGGCGCCCAAGGCGTTGGCAGCATCCCGCCGCACAGCGTGCTGGTGTTCGACGTCGAGCTGCTCGACGTTCTGTAATGCCCTCGGGGCCGCTTTGCGGCCCATTCGCGGGCAAGCCCGCTCCCACAGGTACAGCGCAGGATTCAAATGCTGTGGAGTCCCTGTGGGAGCGGGTTCACCCGCGAAGAGGCCGGTCCTGCTGGCCTCAATTCCAGTCTGTCCCCCCGGGGCGCAACGCCCGCGCATAGCAGAACAGAAACAGATTCCGCACCAGCTCCTTGAGCACCCCCGGTTCACTCGAGTTCAGCCCGCTCATGTCCAGGTCGCCCTGGTCGCGCAGCTCGTCGAGCGCTTCTTCTTCAAGCACCGCGCACACTTCGCCGGTTTCCCGATGAAGAATGCGCAGGTAGGGGTGAGGGCGGTCCAGCCAGGCGTCGATCAGATAAGTCATGGCTATTCTCCTTGGATAGCAGTCCCAATGAGAATAATTCTTATTATCTGAATAGCAAGCGCCAATTGGCGGTTTTTTGGAAAATCAGACCTTGCGTACGAACTCGGACTTCAGCTTCATGGCGCCGATGCCGTCGATCTTGCAGTCGATGTCGTGGTCGCCGTCGCACAGGCGGATGTTCTTGACCTTGGTGCCGACCTTGACCACCAGGGACGAGCCCTTGACCTTGAGGTCCTTGATCACGGTGACGGTGTCGCCATCCTGCAGGATGTTGCCGACCGAGTCCTTCTTCACCACCTCGTCGCTGGCCGCTTCGGCGTCGCCGCTGGCCGACCACTCGTGGGCGCATTCAGGGCAGATCAGCTGAGTGCCATCCTCATAGGTGTATTCGGAGTTGCATTTCGGGCAGGGTGGCAGAGTGCTCACTTCGGTTCCTCAAACAAACAGACGGGCGGTTAAAAACCCGAATTGTATAAGGTATTTTTTCAGAAGTGATTATGTCCGGACAAAAGCATCGCGGGCAAGCCAGCTCATACAGGCGACGCAATCCTGTAGGAGCGGGCTTGCCCGCGAATGAAGACGACTCGGTCTATCAGTGAGTACGCGCGACAGCAAACTCGCTCAACTCGACTAGCGCATCACGATATTCGCTGGCCGGCAGCACTTCCAGGCACTGGATGGCACGCTTCACATAGTCACGCGCCAGCTCCGCCGTGTACTTCAGAGCACCCGACTCCTCGACTGCCACGCGAATCTGCTCCAGGTCTTCCAGGCCACCCTTCTGGATCGCCTGGCGCACCAGCGCAGCCTGTTCGGCGGTGCCTTCGCGCATGGTGTAGATCAGCGGCAGGGTAGGCTTGCCTTCGGCCAGGTCGTCACCGACGTTCTTGCCCAGGGTCTGCGAGTCGCCCTTGTAGTCCAGCAGGTCGTCGACCAGCTGGAACGCGACGCCCAGGTGGTCACCGAAGGTACGCAGGGCCTCGCGCTGTTCGTCGGTGGCTTCCGCCAGCGCGGCGGCGCTGTGGGTCGAAGCCTCGAACAGCATCGCGGTCTTGCCGCGGATGACCTCCATGTAGACTTCCTCGGTGGTGCTGGCGTCGCGTACCCGCGACAGCTGCAGCACTTCACCTTCGGCAATCACGCGGGTGGCCTTGGACAGGATCTGCATGACCGGCATCGAGCCCAGTTCGACCATCATCTCGAACGAGCGCGAATAGAGGAAGTCGCCCACCAGCACGCTCGGCGCGTTGCCCCACAGGGCATTGGCGGTGGAGCGGCCACGGCGCATGCCGGACATGTCGACCACGTCGTCGTGCAGCAGGGTAGCGGTGTGCAGGAATTCGATGGTGGCAGCCAGCAGGCGCAGGTCGTCGCCTTCGCGGCCCAGGGCCTTGCCACACAGCAGCACCAGCAGGGGGCGCAGGCGCTTGCCACCGGCGGACGTGATATAGTCGCCGATCTTCGATACCAGCGGCACGCGCGAGGTCAGCTGCTTCTTGATGATCTCGTCGACGGCGCTGAAATCATCAGCCACCGCGCGGTAGAAGGATTGGGGTTGCATCGGCTGCTCCAGTGAGGTTGCGCGGCATGCTAGGTCGCGGGTCCCGGTGTGTCAAGGCGCGGTGCCAGCGCCCCGGGGGCGGCACTTGCAAGCAAAACCGCGGTTGCGTACAATCGCGCACCCTAACTTCCTGGGCAGCACCTGCCTTACGCAATTGCGCCGGGCCGTTCCAGCCCTGTGCAGCCATGCCAGCCAATACTCATCATATAAAGCGCTGGGTGAGCAGGATTATCGGAGAAATACCATGTCTTACGCAGTAATCGTTACCGGCGGCAAGCAGTACAAAGTCGCTGAAGGTGAATTCCTCAAGATCGAAAAACTGGAAGTCGCCACTGGCGAATCCGTGACCTTCGATCGCGTCCTGCTGGTCGCCAACGGTGAAGAAGTCACCATCGGTGCTCCAGTTGTTGCTGGCGCTAAAGTAGTGGCCGAAGTCGTTTCGCAAGGCCGCCACGACAAGGTTCGCATCATCAAGTTCCGTCGTCGTAAGCACCACATGAAGCGTATGGGCCACCGCCAGTGGTTCACCGAGATCAAAATCACCGGTATCCAGGCTTAATCCCCTAGATCCCCTGAATTTATTTGGAGAATTGAACCATGGCTCACAAGAAGGCTGGTGGTAGTACTCGTAACGGTCGCGACTCAGAATCGAAACGCCTTGGCGTGAAGATGTATGGCGGCCAGGTTATCAAGCCAGGCAACATCATCGTCCGTCAGCGCGGCACCGAATTCCACGCTGGCTACGGTGTTGGCATGGGCAAGGATCACACCTTGTTCGCCAAGATCGAAGGCGTGATCAAGTTCGAGAAAAAAGGCGAGTTCATGCGCCGTTACGTGAGCATCGTCGCCGCTTAATCGCGACGTCGCTCCAGAAGCCCCGTCATGCGACGGGGCTTTTTCGTTTGTGGTGAGCCTCTTGCAAAGCTGTTTGTATGGGCTGCCGGCGTGGGTTTCTACGGTCGTACGGGGCCGCCGCGCTCATTTTTGCAAGAGCCTCAGGTTTTTCAGGTATTCAACTCGCCAGCAGGCGAGAGGCGGTTTTGAATGAAGTTTGTTGACGAAGTATCCATTCGGGTCAAGGCCGGTGACGGTGGCAACGGTTGCATGAGCTTCCGTCGCGAGAAATTCATCGAGAACGGTGGCCCCAACGGTGGTGACGGTGGCGACGGTGGTTCGGTGTACATGATCGCCGACGAAAACCTCAACACCCTGGTCGACTATCGCTACACCCGTCACCACGAGGCCCAGCGTGGCGCCAACGGCGGCAGCACCGACTGCACCGGCAAGAAAGGCGACGACCTGTACCTGCGCGTGCCGGTCGGCACTACCGTGATCGACGCCTCCACCCAGGAAGTGATCGGTGACCTGGTCACCCCGGGCCAGAAACTGATGGTCGCCCAAGGCGGCTGGCACGGCCTGGGCAACACCCGCTTCAAGTCCAGCACCAACCGTGCACCGCGCCAGACCACCCCGGGCAAGCCAGGCGACCAGCGTGACCTGAAGATGGAAATGAAAGTGCTGGCTGACGTCGGCCTGCTGGGCCTGCCAAATGCCGGCAAGAGCACCTTCATTCGCTCGGTTTCGGCCGCCAAGCCGAAAGTGGCCGACTACCCGTTCACCACCCTGGTGCCGAACCTGGGTGTGGTCAGCGTCGACCGCTGGAAGAGCTTCGTCATCGCCGACATTCCCGGCCTGATCGAAGGTGCTTCCGAGGGCGCCGGCCTGGGTATCCGCTTCCTCAAGCACCTGGCGCGTACCCGCGTACTGCTGCACCTGGTGGACATGGCGCCGCTGGATGGAAGCAGCCCGGCCGATGCCGCCGAAGTCATCGTCAACGAGCTGACCCGCTTCAGCCCGTCGCTGGCCGAGCGTGAGCGCTGGCTGGTGCTGAACAAGGCCGACATGGTCATGGATGACGAGCGCGACGAGCGGGTCAAGGAAGTGGTCGAGCGCCTGCAGTGGGAGGGCCCGGTCTACGTGATTTCGGCCATCTCCAAGCAGGGCACCGAAAAGCTCAGCCACGACCTGATGCGCTACCTCGAAGACCGCGCCGACCGCCTGGCCAACGACCCGGCCTACGCCGAAGAGCTGGCCGACCTCGACCAGCGCATCGAAGACGAAGCCCGTGCCCAGCTGCAGGCCCTGGACGACGCCCGTACCCTGCGCCGTACTGGTGTCAAGAGCGTGCACGACATCGGCGACGATGACGGTTGGGACGATGATTTCGAGGACGACGAAGACGGCCCGGAAATCATTTACGTGCGCGACTGACCGGTTGCAGTACACTAAACGCCGCTCTTTGGAGCGGCGTTTTTGTATCCACGGTATCTACAGATTCGACATAGGTTGGAAGAAGATGCGAAGCAAGGTGACGGGCGCCAAGCGCTGGGTCGTGAAGATTGGCAGTGCTCTGCTGACCGCCGATGGCAAAGGCCTCGATCGCGGTGCCATGGCCGTTTGGGTCGAGCAGATGGTCGCGCTGCGTGAGGCAGGCGTGGAGTTGGTACTGGTCTCCTCCGGGGCCGTGGCTGCCGGCATGAGCCAGCTGGGCTGGACGTCGCGACCGAGTGCGATGAACGAGCTGCAGGCGGCTGCCTCGATCGGCCAGATGCGCCTGGTGCAGGCCTGGGAGTCGAGCTTCGGCGAGCACGGCAAGCACACCGCGCAAATCCTGCTGACTCATGACGACCTGTCCGACCGCAAGCGCTACCTGAACGCCCGCAGCACGCTGCGCACGCTGGTCGACCTGGGCGTGGTGCCGGTGATCAACGAAAACGATACCGTGGTCACCGACGAGATCCGCTTCGGCGACAACGACACCCTGGCGGCGCTGGTGGCCAACCTGGTCGAGGCTGACCTGCTGGTGATCCTCACCGACCGCGATGGCATGTTCGACGCCGACCCGCGCAACAACCCCGAAGCCCAGCTGATCTACGAGGCTCGCGCCGACGACCCGGCACTGGATGCCGTGGCCGGCGGTACCGGTGGCGCGCTGGGTCGTGGCGGCATGCAGACCAAGCTGCGCGCCGCGCGCCTGGCTGCCCGTTCCGGTGCCCACACCATCATCATCGGTGGCCGCATCGAGCGCGTGCTGGATCGCCTCAAGGCTGGCGAACGCCTGGGTACCTTGCTGTCGCCCGAGCGCGGCATGCTTGCCGCGCGCAAGCAGTGGCTGGCCGGCCACCTGCAGACCCGTGGCACCCTGGTGCTGGATGCCGGTGCCGTGCAGGCGCTGCGCCAGGCCAACAAGAGCCTGCTGCCGGTTGGCGTGAAGACCGTGCAGGGCAGCTTCCGTCGTGGCGAGATGGTGGTGTGCGTCGGCCCGGACGGCCTGGAAGTAGCCCGTGGGCTGGCCAACTACAGCGCCCTTGAGGCGCAGAAGATCATCGGCCAGCCATCCGATGCCATCGAAAGCCTGCTGGGCTACAGCGCAGAACCGGAGTTGGTGCACCGCGACAACCTGGTGCTGGTATGAGCGTGCTGAAGCGGGTAATCGGCGTGGCGGCATTGGTGCTGCCAATGCTGGCCGGGGCCGAGGAAATCGGCCAGGTGTCCACCGTGTTCAAGTTCCTCGGGCCGAATGACCGCATTGTGGTCGAGGCGTTCGACGACCCCAAGGTCGAGGGCGTGACCTGCTACCTGTCGCGGGCCAAGACCGGCGGCGTGAAGGGTGGGCTGGGGCTGGCGGAGGACCGGGCGGAGGCATCGATTGCCTGTCGCCAGGTCGGGCCGATCAACTTCAAGGGTGAGCTGAAGGATGGCGAGGAAGTGTTCAAGGAACGCACCTCGCTGGTGTTCAAGACCATGCAGGTGGTGCGCTTCCTCGACAAGAAGCGCAATACGCTGGTGTACTTGGTGTACAGCGACCGCATGATCGAAGGCAGCCCGCAGAATGCGGTGACCGCGATTCCGATTCTGCCTTGGGCTCATTGATAGCTTGGTAGATTTTTGGGGAGGCCTTTGGCCTCCATTCGCAGCACAAGGCTGCTCCTACATTGATCGGCGTATGCATACCTTGTAGGAGCAGCCTTGTGCTGCGAAAGGGCCGCAAAGCGGCCCCACTACTCCGATATCAGGCCAACTCTTCGGCCTGATGATCCTCACGCACAACCGCCTTCACCTCATCCCGACGGCTGATGAACTTCCAGTCCGCCTCGTCGATGTAGATGCCATTCGGCCCACTGCCACCTTCCAGGTCGATCGCCACGCGCGCCGACACCTGCGGCTTCACGCTCGCCAGGATCGGCACGAAGCCGAGCTGCAGGCTGGTCTCCAGCAGTGCAGCCTGGTTGCGTTCGTCGATGTCCGCCGCTTCGTCCAGGTAGTACGGCAGGCGGATACGCCCGGCCAGGTCGCGGTCCATCAGGTGCAGCAACAGGTACATGTTGGTCAGCGCCTTGATGGTCATGGTGGTGCCGTTGGATGCCGCGCCGTCGATGTCGGCATGGATCACCGGCTGGCCGTTGACCTTGGTGATCTCGAACGCCAGCTCGAACAGGTCCTTCAGGCCCAGCTGGTTGTGGTTGGCCGCCACCAGCCGTGCCAGGTATTCCTTGGCCTCTTCGTTCTTGTTGTCCTGCTCGGCGCTCTGGGTCAGGTCGAATACCGACAGGGTTTCGCCTTCTTCGTACTGACCGGCGCTGTGGATGATCTGGTCGATGTGCTTGAGCGCTTCCTTGTTCGGCGCCAGCACCACGCGGAAGCTCTCCAGGTTGGATACCTGGCGCTTGTTGATCTCGCGGTTGAACAGGGCCAGCTGGTGCTCGAGGCTGTCGTAGTCGCTGCGGATGTTGCGCAGGGTCCGGGCGATGTCGGTGACCGCGGCGCGGCGGGCCTTGGCCAAGGTCAGGGCTTCGTCGGTGCGGTGCGCGTAGGCATTCACCAGCAGCTGCAGGCGGCGTTCCATGTCGTCTTCGCTGTCGAACTTGGCCACGCCTTTCAGGCGCACCTGGGCGTACAGCGCCTCGATCTGGTTGTCCACCCGCTGCAGGCTCTGCCAGCTGTCCTGGTAGTCGTTGAGCAGTGGCAGCAGGTTGTCCATCGAGTCGTCGATGGCTTCCATGTATGGCGTGCCGTAGGGCAGGTCGGCCGGCAGCAGCTGGCGACGGCGCAGGGCGTCTTCCAGGGTGCGCTGCTTGGCCTCGAGGTCGCCGATCTGCCGGCCGACCAGCTGCAGCTTGGCCGACAGCTGCTGGACACGTTCAGTGAAGGCGTCGCTGGAGCGTTTGAGTTCGTCCTGGGCGGCTTCGAGCTGCGACAGCTGTTCCAGCTTCTCGGGCTCTTCCGCGGCCAGGGTTTCGCTGCGGCGGAAGTCTTCCAGCGCTTTCTGCGCGTCCAGTACTTCCTGGTAAAGGGCTTCGGTCTGCGCCTTGGAGGCGGAGCGGTCGGCGGCCACGGCTTGCTGGGTCTTGAGCTGCTTCAGCTCTTTTTCCAGGCGCTCTTTCTGGTCACGCAGGGCGGCACGGTCGGCCAGGGCCTGCAGTGCCGGTGGGTCGATGTGCGACAGGTCGATGGACAGGCCCGGGGCTTCGAAGCGTTCGCCCTTGAAGCCGTCGAGCACCGCTTCCAGCGATTTTACCCACAGGTCGCTGTCGTCCAGTTCGATACCGCGGTCACCCAGCGGCAGGCTGAACAGCGCGCCATTGAACAGGCGCATCAGGCGGTCGACGTCCTGCTGCGAGAACTCTTCGCGCAGGCGGGCGTAGCTGTTGTTGTCGGCGTGGTCGAGCTGTTGCTTGACCTGCTTCAGGCGCTTTTCCAGGTCGCGGACGCGTTCGTCCAGGTCTTCGGCGCTGAACTGCCGCGACTGGGCCAGGGCGCCGGCCAGTTCGTCGTGGGCGTCCTTGGCCGCCAGCAGTTGCTGCTCCAGCACCTTGACGTCATCGACCAGGGCGAAGCGGTGCTTGAGCACCGACAGCTCGCCCAGCCAGCGCTGGATACCGGTGATTTCACGCTCCAGGCGCATCAGCTCCTGAGTGCCACCGCGCTGGTCGTTCTGCAGGCGGTCCTGCTCGCCACGGTAGTGCTCGGCCTGGATCACCAGCTCTTCCTTGCGCGCCATGGCGTATTCCTGCCAGGTGCCCAGCAGGGTGTCGAGCACTGGCGAAATGCGGTGCAGCTTGCCGCGCAGGATGTCGCGCTGGGCCACGCCACCGGCCAGGGCCTCGACCAGCGGGCCGGCGGCGACCAGGGCGTTGTAGTCCTGTTCCATGCGGCGCACGTCGCGGAAGGCTTCCTCGCATGCGGCGATGTAGTCGACGCTACCGGAGCGCAGGCTGTGCTCGAAAGCGTCGAGGAACAGCTGCTTGAGTTTGGCGGCGGTGATTTCGCGCATGTGCAGCAGGTTGATGAACAGCGCGCGGAAGGTTTTCAGGCTTTGCTCGCTGGTCGAGCGCAGCGGGATCATGGTCAGGTCCAGCGGCACCGAGGTGTGGCCACCGACCAGCAGACGACGCAGTTCGTCCGGCTTCAGCTCGTAGGCCTTGATCCCCAGGCGCTCGAGGTTGGTGAACAGCTCTTTCTGGCGCAGGCAGGTGTCGTTCTTCTGGTAGTGAGCCAGGTCCAGTTCGCCCTTGTAGGCAAAGAACTGGTGACCGAAACCGCCGCCCGGGCCGCGGCCGACAACGCCGATGACGTGCGGGCCGTGGGGCAGGCTCAGTTCGCAGAGAATGTACGAGGTGTCGCTGGCGAAGTAGAAGCGGCGCGACTGCTCGAGGCTGTACTTGCCGAAGCTCATGTCCGACATGCGCGCCAGGATCGGGAACTGCAGGGCGTTGATCGACGCCGATTTACCCAGGTTGTTGGCACCGTATACCGACAGTGGGTGCTCCAGCGGGAACAGGCCAAGGCTGTAGCCGGCGGTGTTGAGCAGTGCGAAGCGGCGGATGCCGTAGCGTTCCTGGCTCATGCGTCAATCTCCTGTTGCTCTTCGCGGATGGCCCGGGCCAGGGCTTCCTCTTCGCTTTCCTCGCCCTCGAAGGGGCTGAGGTCGAGCGGGTCGTCGGTGCGGTTGAGTTCTTCGGGGCTTTCTTCCTCGACCAGTACCGGGGTCGGCAGCGGCAGGTCGCTGTGCAGGGTGGCCGCCAGGTCGCGGTCCTGCTGCACGGCCAGGCACACGTCGAGGAAGCGATGCATCGGCGGCAGGAAGCGGTAGATGCCGCCTTCCTCGAAGGCGAAGCCGAGCTGGGTCATGCGGCGCAGGATTTTTTCTTCCAGCTCGTCCACGGTCTGCACTTCGGCCTGCAGGAACAGGTCGCGGTACTTGTCCAGCAGCGAGGGCAGTTCGTCACGGCCGATGCTGCCGCCATCGAGCACGGCCATCGGGTCGCGGCCCTGGTCGGCCAGGTGTTCGACCAGGATGAAGGTGAACAGCGACAGGCGCTGCGCGGTCTTGTTGACCTGCGCGGCGGTCATGTCCGGCACGAAGTAGTAGAAGCCACGGGTGTCGCACACCAGTTCGAAGCCCAGGGCCTTGAACAGGGTGCGGTACTGGTCCTGGAAGTTCGACAGCTGGGCGTACAGCTCGGGGTCGCGGCGGCTGACGTGGAAGCCTTTGAACAGCTCGCGGAAGATCGGCGCGAGCTGGGACAGTTCGGAAAGATCAAGATGCATGGGCTGGGCTCGCGTTGGATTCGGTAGGCGCGCTGGCGGCGTCTTCGCGGCTGGAGGTCAGGGCGAACGAGCGCAGGCTGACCAGGTGTTCCTGGGTGATGTACTCGCGGCGGTCGAGGCGTTCGCGCTTGAAGCGCTTTTCCCGCGACAGGCGCGAGAACCAGTACAGCAGCTCGTCGGTGGCGCCTTCGGGTTCCTGCTCCAGCAGCCAGACCATCAGGTCGGGCAGCGGCAGGGCCTGTTCGCAGCGTTCGGCCATTTCCTTGACCGTGCGCGGTGCACGGGGCAGGGCGCCGGACTGGGTCTTGTGGGCCTTGGGGAAGCGTGCCGGCTTGGGCTCGAAGCGGGCCAGGGCGTAGACATAGGCCTCGACCTGGCTGGCGCTGCCGAGGAAGGTGCTTTGCGGGCGGGTGAACATCGGCATGGCCGCTTGCGGTACGGCGTCGATGCCCTTGCGCCGGATCACCGACAGGGCCAGTGCGGCGCCACGGGTCACGGCGTTGTGCCGGCGGGCTTCTTCACGCAGCGGCAGCAGCAATTCACGGGCGTGGCGCAGGGTCAGCTGGGCGCTGGTCTGCATTTCCAGGATGCGCGCATGGGTGCGCAGCAGCATGTCGTCGTCGACCAGGTGGCCCAGGCGCGCCTGTTCACCCAGCAGCTTCAGCAGCACGGTCTCGACCTTGCGCACGCCCTGTTCGAAGGCGCCGTCGGCGTTGACCAGCTGGATCATCGGCTCGACATACTCGTCCCAGGTCGCCAGTACTTCGGCATAGCGCTGGCGCAGCGGGATCTGGCGGTTGCTGGTCTTGGCCCGCTCGGCCACGGCCACCAGTGCCTGTTCGTCGTTGTCGAGCTTCTTCAGTACATCGCGCACGCGCATGTCGAGCAGGCGCAGCTGGCGCGCCAGGTCGTCGCTGTCGCGGTTGTCGAAGGCGTCCTGGATATGCCCGGCCAGGCGCTCCAGGTGGCGCAGGTAGGCTTCGATCTCCAGGCACAGGCCCAGCCGGTGTTCGCGGCGCAGGTAGGCGAGGAAGTCGTGGATCTGCGCGTTGAGCTCGAAACGGT
Organism: Pseudomonas sp. C5pp; assembly: GCF_000814065.1. NCBI lineage: Bacteria > Pseudomonadati > Pseudomonadota > Gammaproteobacteria > Pseudomonadales > Pseudomonadaceae > Pseudomonas > Pseudomonas sp. C5pp. Next base: position 50,946 of record NZ_JWLN01000024.1, read on the forward strand.
TCGGGCTCTTGGCCACCGGGACCAGGATATCCAGGCGGATCCACACGTCGAGCAGCTGGGTGATGTCCTGCGGGGTGCTCTCGACCTGCTGGCGGGCCACATGCTGACGCAATTCGACCAGGCTCAGGGTGCCCTGGTCGAAACGCTCGCACAGCGGCTCGATCAGGGCCCAGTGTTCGGCTAGGGCGCGCAGGACGCGCTTGGGTTCGATCATTGGCTTCGACTCGTTGCCAAGAAAAAGGGGGCGATTGTACTGCATCCGGGGGGTAGGTTTTCACCCCTTGGTCTGTATTGAGAGATAACCTTTGTCGTTGTGCGGGATTCACTGGCCCTTTCGCGGGTGAACCCGCTCCCACAGGGCCTTGCGCAGTACCGGTGGGAGCGGGTTCACCCGCGAAAGGGCCGGTACAGGCAATAAAAATCCGCCGACCAGTTGCGGCACTCGAATGCCAACGGCGTTAGAATGGCCCTTTGTCTCCACCCCTCGGAACCCCGCCCCTTGCTCACCGAACCCCGTCGCCGCGCCTACCTTTCCGCCATGCAAGTGGTGCACTGGCTGCCGCGCGCCGAACTGCCGTTCGCCGCACCGTCGCGGCCCGAGCTGCTGCTGCCGGTGGCGCCGGTCGAGGACCTCGACTTCGACGTCAGGCCGGCACCGGCTGCCAACGAGGCGCCAGTCACCCCACAGGCCCGCTCCGGCGAGCGGCCGAAAATCGAGATTCCGCGCCCGGGCAGTGCGCCCAAGCCGGCCGCCAAGCCAGTCGAGGCCGAGGAGCAAGCCACGCCACCGCGCCCGGCCATGGTGCCACCCCCGCGCTTCTCGCTGCAGCTGCTGCGAGCCGGCAGCTGCCTGCTGCTGGTGGAGTTGGCCACCGGCCAGCCGTTCCAGAGCCGCGACCCGTCGTACTTGCTGCTCAAGGACATGCTGCGCGCCGCCGGCCTGCCCGACGCACCGCAGATCATCGGCGAGCCGGTGCGCTGGCCGCTGCTGGTGCGCGGCAACATGGACCAGGGCCCGGAGGCGGCGCGCGATTTTGTCCAGGGCTTTGTCCAGGCGCGCCTGGAGGACGCCCCGTGCACCTGCCTGTGGCTGGTCGGCCTGCCGGCGCTGCGCTTTGCCGCCAATGTCGACGGCGAAGCCTATTACCAAACCCTGAAGCTCGAGGGCCTGGGCGAAGCCTGGGCCTTGCCGGGCCTTGAACTGTTGATGGACGAGCCGCAGCGCAAGGCGGACGTCTGGAAAGCCATGCGCCAGCTGATGGCGCGCTGGAAGAGCGTTGAATGAGTGACTCGATCAGCTTCCGCCGGATGACCGAGGCGGATCTGGATGCCGTACTTAAGATCGAATATGCCGCGTTCAGTCATCCCTGGACTCGAGGGATCTTTCAGGATGCGCTCAAATCGTATGAAGTCTGGCTGATGTTCGACGGCCAGCAGCAGGTGGGCCATGGCGTGATCAACGTGATCATCGACGAGGCCCACCTGCTCAACATCACCGTCAAGCCGGAAAACCAGGGCCGCGGCCTGGGCCTGCGGCTGCTCGAGCATCTGATGGCCCGGGCCTACCAGCTCAATGGCCGCGAGTGCTTCCTGGAAGTGCGTGCCAGCAACCAGTCGGCCTATCGTTTGTACGAACGCTTTGGTTTCAACGAAATCGGCCGCCGCCGCGACTATTACCCGGTTGCCGGCGGCCGTGAAGACGCCTTGGTGATGGCCTGCACCCTGCTCGAAGATTGAGCAGCGCGGGCTTCAATCACAGGTCCTGTGGCTGAGCCTCCATCGGCTTGGCCAGGTCGCGCAGGCTTCTGGTCACGCTGCCGGTATTGCATTTTGCCGCCGCCTGCTCCGGCGTGTACTTGCGAATGGTGCGGAAGAACAGCTCGCAGGTCTGTTTCTTCTGTGTAACCTGCCACTTGGTCGAGCAGGCATCCAGCGTCAGCTTGGCATCGGCCCGTTGATTGCGCCCCATCCCTGCCTGCCAGCAGGCCGCCGTCAGGTCCTGCCCCATCATTTTCAAGCCGGCAGCATCAGCTGCATCCTGGTCGCCGCCGTGGCTATCCTTGTTTGCCGCATACCAGATGGCACTAGGGTGGTTGGCACCCAGTACCGGTACCTTGGCACCTGCCTGCGGGCTGATGCTGACCAGGCCCAGCACATTCACCTGCGGCCCGTACTGCTGCTGGATCCAGCTGCGTACCGGCGCGCCGAATGCCACCATCGGCAGAGGCCTGGCGGGGTTTTGCAGGGTCATCTCGCTGACCATGCGCACCTGGTAGTCCTTGAAGTAGCTGTAGGTTTCCTTCAGCGTTTCACCCGCGCTGGCGGGTGCGGCGATGGGAGCGATATCGATGATGGTCTGGTAGGCCGGGGTCTGGCTGGCGTCGACGCCATTGAATGTCAACAGCTCGGCCCAGCGGTCGGTGGTGTTGGAGCGCAGGTAGTCCTGGGCCTGGGTTAGCGAGTAGTCCGGCGGGAAGTGCAGCAGTTCGATGCTGCGGCGGTTCTGCAGGGCCATGCCCAGCGGCAGGAACAGATACCAGTCGTAGGACCATTTGCCGTCCTCGTTCAGCCGGGTGGCCGCCTGATAGGCCAGTTCACCACTGTCGAGCAGCTTGCGCAGGGGTTTTGCATAGTTGGCGGGTACGCCACTGATGGTTGCGTGCAGGCGATCGTTGTCGCGGCTTACATGCACCTGGGCCGCGGCATGGCCGTCGCGGCGTACGCTCTGTGTCAGATAGTGTTCTACGGTTTGCTCCAGGGTCCAGTCGCGATAACAGATCACGTGACAGTTGTTGGGGAAGGCGAAAAGGCGGGTGACGCGCTGGGCGTCGCCCAGGTCGATTCGCGCATCGGCGGCTGCAAGGCCGCTGAAGGCCAGTGCGGCAAGGCTCGGTAATGCCATCTTGTGCATGCTTAACTCCTTGTTGGGCGCAACCGTATTCGGCAGCGTGGTACATACTGTGGCAAGGGGAGCAGGGATGAAAAGGGCAGGATGGCTGCCGCTGGTGCTGGGCATGTTGGGTGCAGGAGCGCAGGCCGATGAGCGTGATATCTGGTTGTTCGCGCAATGGGCCGGGGACCATCAGACACGGCCATTTCGCGAGATGCTTGTGGATGCCCGTCTTTATGGCGTGGTGCCGATCCATCAGCTGCTGCGTTCGGCTTCGGACTGGAAGCAGTGCCACGCGTCCCCCTTCGCCGTGCCGCCCGCCAGCAACTGGCCGGCAGTGCGCTCGACGCTCTCGCTGATAAAGACGCTTCATGACCAGGGCATCCTGCGTCAGTTCGAGGTGGTTTCAGCCTATCGAGCCCCGCGCCTGAATGCCTGCGCCGGCGGGGCGGCCAACAGCGCCCATACCCGGGCGTTCGCTGTCGATATCCTGCTGCCCGACTGGGCGGACCCCAACCCGCTGTGCCGGTTCTGGCAGCAATACGGCCAGGCCTGGAACATGGGCCTGGGGCGCTACCCCTCCGGGCGTATTCATGTGGATACCGCGGGTTACCGTACCTGGGGTGGTGACGGCCGTGCGGGGTCGTCGTTCTGTATCAAGCCCAGATGAGCCAGGCAGCTCCTGCATTCGCCCATCACCCACGTGGCGAAGCGCTGGCGCTTGCCGTCGTCTTCCAGCGGCAAGGGGCTGAGCAGGTGGTAGGCCGAGCCGTCACGCACGAAGCCGAACGGTGCCTGCAACTGCCCATTGTCGAGTTCGTCGCGCACCATGAGGGCTGAGGCCATGGCCAGGCCCAGGCCGGCGCTGGCGGCCTGAATCGACAGGTAGAAGTGCTGGTAGTCGCTGCGCTCGGTGTGCCGGACCTGTTGGCCGCTCAGGCGCAGCCAGTTGGGCCAGGCGCCGGGGCGGGTGGCGCTGTGCAGCAGGCGCTGGCCTTCGAGTTGGAGGGGGACGGTGGGGTGGCAGACCGGGCCGATCCATTCGTCGCAGATCTTCTGGTTGTACAGCTGTTTGTCCCAGTGGAAGTCATCGCGGCGAATTGCCAGGTCGACACCGCTACGTGCGAAGTCCAATGGCCCGCCAGCGGCCACCAGGTGCAACTGCAGGTCGGGATGGGCGGCGTGGAAGCGGGGCAGGCGCGGGATCAGCCAGCGCATGGCGATGGTCGGCTCGCACGACAGCACCAGTACGTTGTCGCGGGCCTGTTGTTGCAAACGCTGCACGGCGCCTTCGAGCTGCTCGAAGATCGCCTGGGTAGTGCCCTGCAAGGCACGGCCGGCAGGGGTGAGGAAAATGGCCCGGTTGCGGCGCTCGAACAACTCCACACCAAGGCTTTCTTCAAGCAGGCGCACCTGGCGGCTGACCGCGCCATGGGTGACATGCAGGTGCTCGGCGGCGCGCACGAAGCTCTCGGTTTCGGCGGCGATGTCGAAGTAGCGGAAGGCATTGAGTGGCGGCAGTTTCATGGCATTCCTGTTTGTCTGTGCCGGCCTCTCGCGGGTAAACCCGCTCCCACAGGTGATGCGCCGCCCCTGTAGGAGCGGGTTTACCCGCGAAGGGGCCGACACAGGCTCTAGATATCTGTGAGGAAAGCTATCAGATTTGCCTCACTATAAATCGATTTTTCCTGGGCTATAAGCTCTCGATAATTACATGGTCTGTGCATTTCCATCGCCTATCGAGAGCCACCAGCATGACCGAACTCATTGCCGTCGCCCTGTTCACCCTGCTCGCCGTCATCAGCCCCGGTGCCGACTTCGCCATGGTCACCCGCAGCAGTTATGCACAGGGCCGCAAGGCCGGGCTGGCTGCTGCCGTGGGCATTGCCCTGGGAGTGCAGGTGCACGTCCTGTACACGGTGCTGGGCATCGCGGTGATCATCAGCCAGAGCCCGACCCTGTTCCTGGGCATGAAAGTGCTGGGCGCGGGTTACCTGGTCTACCTGGGTTTCCAGTCGATGACCAACACCCGGCGCATCAGCCTCGACGGGGTTGCCGCAACCGCAGCCAGCGTAACGCAGGCCCTGCGCACGGGCTTTCTGACCAACGCCCTCAACCCCAAGACCATGCTGTTCGTGATCAGTGCCTTCACCCAGGTAGTGCAACCGGGCAGCTCGTTGGCGCTGGATTTTGCCTACGGCGCTTTCATGTCCATTGCTCACTGGGTGTGGTTCAGCCTGGTGGCGGTATTTTTCTCCAGTACGGCATTGCGCGAGGCGATGATCGAGCGGCAAAGGCTGGTGGACCGGGTAATCGGCCTGGCGCTGATCGGGTTGGGCCTGGCCGTGGCGGTGACCGGAATGCGTTGAGGTGGCAATTGCATGCCCTGTACGGGAAGGGTGCAGGCCTGTGGTAATTTTCCGCAGGCAAAGAAAAAGGGCTTACCTTGCGGTAAGCCCTTCGTCTTGTATGGTGGCTACACAGGGACTTGAACCCCGGACCCCAGCATTATGAATGCTATGCTCTAACCAACTGAGCTATGTAGCCGATGGCGCGCATTATTCTCTTGAACGGCCCCCCTGTCAACACTCATTTCAAAAAAAATTTGCACGCTTTCAAAAACTTAGCGGCCAGGCCCGGGTTCTGCCTTGCCCAACGGCATGTCGCCGGCTTTCAACTGCCCGCTGCGCCAGCCATCGGCGGCCTTGAGGTCGGCTTTCCGTACCGGGCCGATATGCGCGCTATCGAAGGTTACCCGCTCACCCATCGATACCATGCGCTGTTCGCTGCCTTGGATAACCATGGCCTTGCCACTGAGCACCACGAGTTCGTCATGGCCTGCATGGCGGGCGACCTGCAGGCGGGTACCGAACACCTGGATGCGCGCGTCGCCCACTGCTATCTCCATGGCCCTGCCGTCGAGCATCACTTCCAGGTATACCCGGCCCTGCACCAGGTGCAGTTGGCGCGTGCGGCCACGCAGGTCGGCGTTCATCGCACTGGCGCTGCCCAGGTGCAGGGTGGTGCCATCGGCCAGGCGGATGCTGCGGCGCTCACCTGCATCGGTATGCAATTCGCTGCCCAGGCGCTGTATCAGCGGCCAGTACAGGTAGGCGGTAGCAGCCAGCCCCAGGAGGAACAATAGCGCCAGCCATTTGCCCAGATGGCTGCGGTGCGCGTTGATCTGCCGTGGACGGACGCGAACGGGCATTGGGCTCATGGGGTTGGTGTGCTCGCGATTAGGGCCGTTTCGCCCAACGATGACGGGTATTTTGGCCAAGGATGCTAATTATATTGAGAACCATTTTCAAGTGTGTCGCGGACCAAGGAAATAAAAGGTAGCTATGTATCTATTTGTTTTCCGATAATCGGATCCCAAACTACGGATGGAGATTCAGGCACATGGCTATCAGTAGCGCCTCCACGGCGCCCACCAGTGCGGCAGCGAGCCAAGCCACGCCGCTGGTGATGCGCATAATCGGTTTCTGCGCCCTGGCGCACCTGATCAATGACCTGATCCAGTCTGTGCTGCCGGCGATCTACCCGATGCTCAAGGCCAACTACGACCTGAGTTTCGCCCAGATCGGCATGATCACCCTGACGTTCCAGATCACCGCCTCGCTGCTGCAGCCTTGGGTCGGCTTTTTTACCGATCGCCGACCGGCACCGAACCTGCTGCCACTGGGCACCCTGTGTACCCTGGTGGGTATCGTGATGCTGGCCTTCGTCGGCAGCTTCCCGATGATTCTGCTGGCCTCGGCCCTGGTGGGTATCGGCTCGTCGACCTTCCACCCGGAAACCTCGCGTATTGCGCGCCTGGCATCGGGCGGGCGCTTCGGCCTGGCCCAGTCGACCTTCCAGGTCGGTGGCAACACCGGGTCGGCTTTGGGGCCGCTGCTGGCGGCAGCCATTGTCATTCCGTTCGGCCAGAGCCACGTGGCCTGGTTCGGCCTGGCTGCGCTGTTCTTTCTCGGCGTCACCCTGATGCTGCGTGGCTGGTACAAGGAGCACCTCAACCAGGCCAAGGCGCGCAAGGCTGTGCAGGCGACCCACGGCATTTCCCGCGGGCGGGTGGTGGCGGCGCTGATCGTGCTGGGCCTGCTGGTGTTCTCCAAGTACTTCTACATGGCCAGCTTTACCAGCTATTTCACCTTCTACCTGATCGAGAAGTTCGATGTGTCGGTGGCCAGCTCGCAGCTGCACCTGTTCCTGTTCCTTGGTGCGGTGGCGGCGGGTACCTTCTTTGGCGGGCCGATCGGTGACCGCATCGGGCGCAAAGCCGTGATCTGGTTTTCGATCCTTGGCGTGGCGCCGTTCACCCTGGTGCTGCCGTATGCCGATCTGTTCTGGACCACCGTGTTGAGCGTGGTGATCGGCTTTATCCTGGCTTCGGCGTTTTCCGCGATCGTGGTGTATGCGCAGGAGCTGGTACCGGGCAGCGTGGGCATGATTGCCGGGATCTTCTTCGGGCTGATGTTCGGCTTTGGTGGCATCGGTGCGGCCTTGCTGGGGTATGTGGCGGACCTGCGTGGCATCGAGTACGTGTACGAGGTGTGTTCGTTCCTGCCTTTGTTCGGGTTGCTGGCGGTGTTCTTGCCAAGTACCGGCAAGCGCTGAAAGCATGCATAGAACCTGTAGGAGCAGCCTTGTGCTGCGAAGAGGCCATTACTGCCGAAGATAATTTGTTGTCTTGCCGGCCTCTTCGCAGCACAAGGCTGCTCCTACAAGGGCCCGCGCAAGTCTGGAGGCCATGCAAGGCGGTTGTTCCGCGAAATTTGACGACGTGACCACCCTTGGCCTAGAGTCCGCCCTTTCTTCAACCACCTGCGTAGTAGTCAAAGCAATGTGCCGTACCCAGCTCCTGCCAAACGCCCGCCAGCCTGCCTTCCAGGCCCTGCGTCGTGCGTGGCCGAGCGACACGGTGCTCAAGCGTCGCCGCAGCGTGCTGTTTGCCTTCACCTTCTCACCACACCTCGCCTGAACTGATCTGCGCTTTCGCGTCGCTCGCCGCCCTGGCGTGCGCGCCTGTGTCTGCACGTCTTTTCGGTTTGCAAGGAGTGGTACATGAACATGCGTTTGCTGGCGGGCCTGTTGTTCGCCGTTTCGGTCGTGGGTTTCAGTTTGGGGGCCAGCCTGCCGCTGGTGTCGTTGCGCCTGCATGAAGCCGGTGCGAGCACCCTGGAAATCGGCATCATCTCGGCCATCCCCGCTGCGGGGATGATGCTCTCGGCGTTCCTGGTCGACGCCTGCTGTCGCCACCTGACCCGGCGCACCATCTACCTGCTGTGCTTCAGCCTGTGCACGCTCAGCATTGCCTTGCTCGAGTCGGCGTTCGGCTCGCTGTGGCAGCTGGCGCTGTTGCGCCTGGGCCTGGGGCTGGGCATGGGTATCGCCATCATCCTTGGCGAGTCGTGGGTCAACGAACTGTGCCCGGAGCACAACCGCGGCAAGATCATGGCCCTGTACGCCACCAGCTTCACCGGCTTCCAAGTGCTCGGCCCGGCCATGCTGGCGGTGCTGGGCGCCGACAGCCCGTGGATCACCGGTGTGGTCACCGCCTGCTATGGCCTGGCGCTGCTGTGCATCGTGCTGACCGTACCCAACGACCATGTCGAACATGAAGAGGGTGAAAAGAGCTTCGGCCTGGCCGGTTTCTTCCGTGTGGCGCCGGCGTTGTGCGTGGCGGTGCTGTTCTTCTCGTTCTTCGATGCCGTGGTGCTGTCGTTGCTGCCGGTGTATGCCACCAGCCATGGCTTTGCCGTGGGCGTGGCGGCGCTGATGGTGACCGTCGTGTTTGCCGGTGACATGTTGTTCCAGTTGCCGCTTGGCTGGTTGGCCGACCGGGTGGAGCGCACCGGGCTGCACCTGGTATGCGGGCTGCTGGCGATGGCGATCGGTATCGGCCTGCCCTGGCTGCTGAACCTGACCTGGTTGCTATGGCCGCTGCTGGTGCTGCTGGGCGCCGTGGCAGGCGGCATCTATACCCTGGCGCTGGTACTGATCGGGCAGCGCTTCAAGGGGCAGGACCTGGTTACCGCCAATGCCAGCGTGGGTTTGCTGTGGGGTGTGGGTAGCCTGGTCGGGCCCTTGGTGAGCGGTGCGGCAATGGATGTGGCGCCGCATGGTCTGCCTATCGCACTGGCGTTGATGGCCGGGTTGTTCGTGTGCTTTGCCCGGCAGTCGTACCGGCGCGCGGGGCGGTTGCGGGCGGTGGCGGACTGATGTCCTTCAGGGCTGCGCGGTCCTACAGGGGCCGCACAGCCGGTCAGGCAAATGCCTGTCAGAAACTCCCGCGCAAGGTCACCGACACATTGCGTGGCTCGCCCCAGTAGTACCCCGTCGCCGTGGTACCGATCTGCCGGTAGTACTTTTTGTCGAAGATGTTGTTGGCGTTCAGTTGCACTGAGTAGTTGTCGTTGATGCGATAACCGAGCATGCCGTTGTACACCGCATACCCCGCCTGGGTCGCCTTGGCCGTGCCGCTTTCGGAATAGATGTCGCTCTGCGCCTGCACGCCGCCACCAATGGTCCAGGCGTCCAGCGTGCCCGGCAGGCGGTAGCTGGTGAACAGCCGCAGCATGTGCTCCGGGTCGGTGGTGCGGATCGCGTTGCCATTGGTGGCTGCCGAGTTCTTCAGGTACTCGGTGGTGTTGTAGGTGTAGCCGCCGGTGACCTGCCAGCCCGGCAGCACTTCGCCGGTAATCTCCAGGTCGATGCCCTCGCTGCGGCTCTTGCCTGAGGCGATCTTGCAGCGGCCGGTGGTGCCGTTGCAGCCGATCTCCGTGGACATGTCATCCACCGGTGTACCCACCTGGTTGATACGGAAAAACGCCAGGCTGGTGTTCAACCGGCCATCGTAGAACTCGCCCTTGATGCCCGTTCCGTAGGCTTCGCCGATGATCGGGTCGAGCACCGAGTTGTTCTTGTCCACCACTGTCTGCGGGCTGAATATCTCGGTGTAGCTGGCGTACACGCTGAAGTTGTCATTCAGGTCGTAGATCAGCGCCGCGTACGGCACGATCTTCTCGTCGACGCTGAACTTGCCGTTGGCACCGGTGTTGTTTTCCTGCTCGTAGTCATACCAGTTGGCCCGTGCGCCGATGATCGCGGTCAGCGGTTCGGCCAGCGAAATGCGCCAGGTGGCGTGTGCGGCTTGCTGGGTGGTACGGGTGCGCACCGGGTGGGCGGTTATGTCGATGTCCGGCTCGGGCAGGCTGGTTTTCGGGTCCCAGTAGCGGATGTCGTACAGCCCGGAAATCACCCGGTTGGTGGCCGAGGCGTAGGAGTCGTTGCGGATCCGCTCGACCCCGACCATCAACTCGTGGGTGCGGCCAAACAGGTCGAACGGGCCGTTGAGGGTGGCGCTCAGATTGTTCTGCAGGCTCTCGCCGCCGTCGCCTTCGGTAACCTGGTATCGCATCAGGTACGGGTTGCCGGTGGGATTCAGGTTGGCCGGTGCGCGCTCCATATAGGTTTGCTTGAAGCCATGGTCGTCCAGCTCGAAGTGGGTACGCAGGGCCATCAGCTTCAGGGTCCAGTCGTTGTCGAAGCGGTGTTCCAGTTCGGCAAAGGTGTTCAGGTTGCTGCGGTCCCAGCGGTTCCAGTCGGCGCCCAGGTAGGTGCTGCGGCCGAAGGGCAGGGGGGCGCCGCTGGCGTCGGCGGGCAGGTTGCCCCAGGCGCCAGTGGCGTCGAGTTTGGTCCACTCGAGACCGGTGGTCAGCGTGGTGCTGTCGTCCAGGTCGAAGGCCAGCGAGCCGCCGAATGCTTCCTTGCGCTCCATGCGTGAGTCCTGGAACAGGTCGCGGTCGTCATGCACGGCGATCACCCGCCCGCGCACGTTGCCGGTTTCGGTCAGCGGGCCAGAGATATCGGCCACGTAGCGCTGGGCATTCCACGAGCCCAGGGTCACGCTGCCCGTAGCCTGGAAGTCATGGGTCGGGCGCTTGCGCACCAGGTTCACCGTGCCCGACGGGTTGCCGGCGCCACGCAGCATGCCGGTGGCGCCGCGCAGCACTTCGGCGCGGTCGATGAACGCTGAGTCGGTCTGGATGAACGAACCGCCACCGCTGCTCTGCACCACGGTGGCGCCGTCGTACTGGATGGCATCGATGGCAAAGCCACGCGAGTAGTACTGCACTCGCTCGCTGTCGGTGTAGTTGACCACCACGCCGGGTGTCTGCTCCAGCAGGTTGGTCAGGTTGGTGATGTTCTGGTCATCGATGCGCTGGCGGGTTATCACGCTGACCGATTGCGGAGTATGGCGCAGGGTTTGCGGCATCTTGCCGATGGTCACTTCGCCGGTAGTGTAGGAGCCGGTGTGCTCGGTGGTTTCGCCCAGACGATCGCTGGAGATGCTGGTCGCGCCCAGCTCAAGGGCGTTTCCCACATCCAGTGCCGGGATCAGCAGGAAGCTGGTTGCGCTTTCCTGCTGGACCTGCACGTTGCTGCCCTGCAACAGGATCGACAGCGCCCCCGCACTGTCATGTCGGCCCTGCACCCCTCGGGTGGTCTTGCCCTGCAGGCTGTTCGCGTCGAACGACAGGCTCAGGCCGCCCTGGCGGGCCAACTGGTCCAGCGCGGGGGCCAGCGGGCCGGCCGGAATGTTCCAGTCGGTCTGCTGGCTCTGGCTGGCTGTTGCAGCCTGGGCCATGGCCGGGAAGGTACCGCCAGCTGCCAGGCCAAGGCCGAACACGGCCGCGCGCACGGCACGGCGCAGCCTGTCGTTGCGAGGGGAACACGGGGCAATCATGAAGCGCTCCTGAAGGTTGTGAAGACCACTTTTCGGGTTTTGTTCCTTCAGGCCGGACGAGAATGAGATTCCACCTCATTTATTTTCGGAATTTTTTCAGGCCGCACCGATGCTCACCCAATAACGCGTGCGGTAGTCGACCCGCACCGGCAGGCTGCGGGTGAGCAACTGCAGGATCTGCCCGGTGTCGGCCAGCTGGTAGGTACCGGACACCTTCAGGTCTGCCACTTCGGGAGCACAGCGCAGCAGGCCCGGGCGGTAGCGCGCCAGCTCGGCGATGAAATCGCCCAGCGGCATCTGCTGCACGCTGAGCACGCCGTCGGTCCAGCCCCAGGGGTCGCTGTGCAGCGTCACCGCCTGGAAGCTGCCGCTCGCCCACACCTGCAAGGTTTCGCCTGGCAGCACCCGACGTGGCGAGGCCGAGGTGGGGAACAGCGTGACGTCGCCCCGGCGTACGGCCAGCAACAGCCCCTGGTCGTTCTCGCGCAGCAGCAGTTGGCCGTCGAGGGTGGCAAGTTGGCCAACGCGGGTGTCGATGCGAAACGGGCGGTTATCGTTGGGATTGCTGTCCAGGCTCACCTCGCCACGCACCAGTTGCAGCCGGCGCTGCTCGGCGCTGTAACGCAGGTCGATGGCGCTGGCGGTATTGAGCTGGATGCGGCTGCCATCACTGCCTTGCAGTTGGCGGCGCTCGCCAGTGGCGGTGCTGCTGTCGGCCAGCAGCTGGGGTATGCCCAGCGGTTCGCGCGCGGCCCAGCCCAGGCTGCCGCCCACGGCCAGCACGGCCAGCAGTTTGAGGTGGTCGCGGCGGCTGATGCGCTGGCGCTGGCTGCCATCCAGAGTGCGGCGGCTCAGGCCCTTGGGCAGCCCGGCCAGTTCGTCACTGAGGTGGCTGACCCGCTGCCAGGCCAAGGGGTTGTGTGGATGGCTGGCCAGCCAGTGCTGGAACTGCTGCTCGGTACGCGGGCAGGGGCTGTCGAAGCGCAACTTCACCAACCAGTCGATGGCCTGGTCGACCTGCGCCTGCGCGGGCGCGCTGTCAGGCGTCGGCATAGCGCAACCGGTAGCAGACGCCCAGGGCCTTGGCCAGGTCCCGCTCGACGGTGGCCCGCGACACACCCAGGCGCAGGGCGATCTGCACGATGCTCAAACCGTCGAGCTGAGCCAGCAGGAATGCCTGGCGGGCACGCGGTTTCAGCTGGTGCAGGGCTTGGTCGAGGCGCGCCAGGGTATCAAGGATGACCAGTCGATCTTCTTCGCTGGGCACTTCGGCTTCGGGCAGGTGAGCCAGGCTTTCCTGGTAGGCCCGTTCCAGCGCACGGCGACGGAACTGGTCGATCATCAGGCCACGGGCGATGCTGCTGAGGTAGGCGCGTGGCTTCTTCAGCGGCGACAGCTGGCGCGCCCGCAAAAGCCGCACGAAGGTATCCTGGGCCAGGTCGGCGGCGTGCTCGCTGCAACCGACCCGGCTGCGCAGCCAGCCGCTAAGCCAGCTGTGGTGGGCCTGGTAGAGCAGAGCGACCTCGGTCGGCTTGAGCGTGTCGTTGATCTGCATCTTGGCGAAGGCCCGGTCCTGTGGATACATGCGATTGTGAATGGTTCTCAATTCTATGCGGGGATGCTGGCGCGGAGCAATGGCATGCCAGGAATTAGTCGCGCAAGAACCGGCGTTTGCCCGATGAACGGCTGCGCTAAGCTGGACCTGCAATCGACTTGATGGAGGTGCCATGATCTTGGCCAACCTTTCGCCTGACGCGTACCGCGAGGCCACCGAATACCTTGCGGCGCTCGACCCGGACTGGTCGCGGCATATCGAGGCGACCGGGCCTTGCCTGCACCAGGCCACGCCGGGGCGTGAGCCTTACGAGGTGTTGGTGCGGGCGATTGCCTACCAGCAACTGCATGCCCGTGCTGCCGAGGCAATTCTTGGGCGCTTGCTGGCGTTGTTCCCGGAGGCTGCTTTCCCAGGGCCGGAGCAGTTGTTGGCGGTTACACCGGAAACCATGCGCGCCTGTGGTTTTTCCGCGAGCAAGATGGCGACGATCCAGGGTATTGCCCAAGGCCGGCTGGATGGCCTGGTGCCGAGCCGGGAAGAGGCGCTGGCCATGGCTGACGAGGCGTTGATCGAACGGCTGGTGGCATTGCGCGGGGTAGGGCGGTGGACGGTGGAGATGTTGCTGATCTACAGCCTGGCGCGTTCGGACGTTCTGCCGGTCGACGATTTTGGCGTACGCGAGGGGTATCGGCGGCTGAAGGGGCTGGACAAGGCGCCGACGCCGGCGCAAATGCGTTCGCTGGGTGGCGGCTGGCGCCCATACCGAACCGTGGCGGCCTGGTACCTGTGGCGGGCTTGAAGTTTTGCACTGCCTGTGCCGGCCTCTTCGCGGGTAAACCCGCTCCTACAGGGATATCCACAGCCTTGAAAGGCTATGCAGTACTTGTGGGAGCGGGTTTACCCGCGAAAGGGCCGGCACAGGCAACAACCTATCTGGACATTTACCAATGAACCCCTACACCACCCCCGACCAACGCTGGCAAGCCGTAGAATCCCGCGAAACCGCCGCCACCGGCCACTTCGTCTACGCCGTGCGCACCACCGGCATCTACTGCCACCCCGGCTGCAAATCGCGTCTTGCCAAGCGAACCAACGTCGAGTTCTACGACACCCCAGCTGCCGCCGAAACCGCCGGCTACCGCGCCTGCAAACGTTGCACCGCCAGCACCAGCGCTACCCGCCATAGCCAGCTGGTCACCCGCGCCTGCCGCCTGATCGAAGCCATCGACCCGGCACCCAGCCTCGACCAACTAAGCGCCCAACTGGCCGTCAGCCCTTTTCACCTGCATCGCCTGTTCAAGGCCGAAACCGGCCTGACCCCCAAGGCCTATGCCACCGCTTTCCGTGCCCGGCGCCTGCGCGCCCACCTGGAAGATGGCCAGCGCTCTGTCACCGATGCCATCTATGACGCCGGCTACAACTCCAACAGCCGCTTCTACGAAAGCGCCGACCAGCGCCTGGGCATGCGTCCGCGGCAATACCGCGCCGGCGGCGCCGGGGCAACCATCCACTTCGCCCTTGGCCAATGCTCCTTGGGTGCCATCCTGGTGGCCCAGAGCGAGAAGGGCATTTGCGCGATCCTGCTGGGCGACGATCCCGAGGCCCTGCTGCACGATCTGCAGGACCAGTTCCCCAAGGCCCACCTGATCGGCGGCGACAGTGCTTACGAACGGTTGGTCGCCGAGGTGGTGGGATTCGTCGAAGCACCCGCGCTGGGCCTGGCCCTGCCACTGGATGTGCAAGGCACTGCGTTCCAGGAGCGGGTGTGGCAAGCCCTGCGCGAGGTGCCGGCCGGCAGCCGGGTCAGCTACACCGACATCGCCGAGCGCATCGGCGCGCCCAAGGCGGTGCGTGCGGTGGCCATGGCCTGCGCGGCCAACCACATCGCCGTGGCCATCCCCTGTCATCGGGTGGTCCGCCGCGACGGCGACATCAGTGGTTACCGCTGGGGCATCGAGCGCAAACAGCAGTTGCTCAAACGAGAAACGGCACTCTCCTGATCGCGTGAAGCCGCGTAGAATCACCCGCCAAATCGAATTGTAAAGAGGAATATTCGATGAGGCGTGTCAGCCTTGCCCGTTATTGTCCAGGCCTGATGGTTTTCATGGCCCTGATGCTGGCCATTGCCAGCCCGGCCTGGTCGGCCCCGGCCACGCCATTGTCCAATCTGGCGGTTGCCGAAGCGGACGCGCTGGATGAAAACGCCAGCATCGAGCAGTTGAGCGAGCGGCTGGACCAGATACGCCAGGGCGTTACCAGCGACGCCAATGACGATCTGCTTTCGCAGTTGCGCCTGGGTGCAATGCAGGTGCAGCGTCAGGCCGACGCGTTGACTGCCCTGCGCACCACTGATGTTGAAAAAGTCGACGACAAGCTCAAGGTCATCGGCCCGGTCCAGCCGGACGAGGCGGCTACCCTGACCCAGCAGCGTAAAGCGCTGGAGGCCGAGAAGAAGGCCTTGGTGGCGCAGCAGGGCCAGGCCTCCAAGCTGACCCAGTCGGCGCGCGACTTGTCCACGCAAATCGTCAACCTGCGCCGCAGCCAGTTCAACTCGCAGATCACCAGCCGCGCGGCCTCACCGCTGACCCCGGCATTCTGGCAGAGCATCATTCGCCCCACCCAGGACGATGTTGCACGCCTGCGAGACCTGCGTGGTGAGACGGCTGATGCCATCGGCAGTGCCTTCAGCGCTGAAAATCGCTGGTTGTTCATTACCAGCCTGGTGGCGGCAATCCTGGTCTGGACCTTGGTGCGCCGCGTGCTCGAGCGCCTTCTCGCCGGCGCCATGGTCAGCTGGCTGCCCGAAGGCCGCCTGCGCCGCAGTGCGCTGGCGCTGGGTGTCAGCCTGGCAACCTTGGGCACCATCGCCGGCTCGGTCTCGCTGCTGCGTTGGGGGCTGGAGAGCAGCGCCGAGTTGGGCGCCGATATCGCCAGCCTGGCCAATCATGTACTTGCCCTGGTGGTGTTCAGTGCCTTCATCACCGGCCTGGGCCGCGCCATGCTGATGCTGCAGCGTCCGTCCTGGCGCCTGCCGCCTATTCACGATGAAGTGGCCAGCGCCCTGGGCTGGTTCCCCAAGGTGCTGGCGTTGGCGCTGATGGTCATGATGACCATGGAACGCATCAACAGCGTGATCGGTGCCAGCCTGGCGCTGACCGTGGCGGTCAACGGCCTGACCGCGCTGGTAGTGGCGTTCACCTTCGCCGGTGCGCTGCTGCGTTACCGCCGCACCCTGCGCAAGCATGACCTGGAGCGCCCCACAGGCCTGGCCGGGCTGATCCCGTTCGTGATGGTGATCTGGCTTACGTTGATCCTGCTGGCCTTGCTCGCCGGTTACCTGACACTCGCCTACTTCCTCACCGCCAAGCTGCTGTGGGTCAGCCTGGTGATTACCTGTGCCTACCTGCTGACCACGTTCTTTGGCGACCTCTGCGAAACCCTGCTGTCGCCCCGCCAGCCCGGCGGCCTGGCGCTGGCCTCGACCCTGGGCCTGGCGCCACGTCACCAGGCCCAGGCCAGCACCATCCTGGCCGGTATCGGCCGCACCGTGGTGCTGTTCCTGGCGTTGTTGCTGGCACTGATGCCGTCGGGCACCAGCCCCAGCGAACTGCTGTTGAGCCTGGGTGATTGGGACGAGACCGGCGGCAAGCTGCTGGGCAACATGAACATTGTCCCCCAGGACATTCTGTTGGCAGTGGTGATGTTCCTCGGCGGCCTGTTCGCCATCCGTGTGGTCAAGCGCTGGCTGAGCGATCGCCTGCTACCGGAAACCGACATGGACGCCGGTATGCGTGCCTCGCTGGTGACTCTGGTGGGTTACCTGGGCTTCATCTTCCTGGCCATGCTGGTGATGTCGACCCTGCGCATCAACCTCACCAGCCTGACCTGGGTGGTCAGTGCCCTGTCGGTGGGTATCGGTTTCGGCTTGCAGCAGATCGTGCAGAACTTCATTTCCGGCCTGATCCTGCTGACCGAGCGCCCGGTCAAGGTGGGCGACTGGGTCAGCCTGGCGGGTGTCGAGGGCGACATTCGCCGTATCAACGTGCGCGCCACCGAGATCCAGATGTCCGACCGCTCGACGGTTATCGTGCCCAACTCGCAGTTCATCTCGCAGAACGTGCGTAACGTGACCATGGGCAACGCCCTGGGCGTGGTCGGCATTACCCTGACCATGCCGCTGGAGACCGATGCCAACCGCGTGCGTGAACTGCTGCTGGCGGCTTACCAGGAGCACGAGGCGATTCTGGATGCGCCAGCTACCTCGGTCACCTTCAAGGACCTGACCAGCAGCGGCATGGTGATAGGTGTGAGTGGTTACGTGGCGGGGCCGCGGCAGGTGTCCGGTACGCGCAGTGACCTGTTGTTCACCATCCTTGGGCGCCTGCGTGATGAAGGTATTGCCCTGTCGTCGCCGCAGAGCATGGTGTTGGTGCAGGAGGGCGCTCGCTCGGCTGACGAGTCGGTGTGAAGTCAATCGCCGGCAAGCCAGCTCCCACAAGGACCGCGTCGACTTCAAGCCATACGCAGTACCTGTGGGAGCTGGCTTGCCGGCGATTGGGCTGCAAGGCAGCCCCCTGCCTCAATGCTGCTTGGCCTGCCTGATCCTCAGCAAAATCACCAGCAACACCAACAGCACAGGCGGCGCCATGGCCAACAGCCCATCCCGCGCCGTCAGCCCCAACCCCAGCACATTCAGCCCGCCATACAGCAGCTTGAACAAGTTCAGCAGGTAGTAGGTGATGGCAATGATCGACAGCCCCTCCACCGCCCGTTGAATCTTCACCTGGGCATCAGCCCGGGCATTGAGGCTGCGCAGGATCCCGGCGTTCTGCTCTTCCATTTCCACCTGTACCCGCGCCTGCAACAGGTCGCCCAGGTTGGCCACATTCTTTGCCAGCTGCTCCAGGCGCTGCTCGGTGGCCGCGCAGTAGCGCACGGTCGGCTTGAACCGGCGTTCGATGAAAACCCCCAGGCGCTGGCAGTCGCCCACATGGCTTTCCCGCAGCTCGCCCAGGCGTTCGAACACCAGTTGCGCATAGGCTTGCGTGGCGCCGAAGCGGTGGCGGGTTTTCACCGTACGGCTGACCACCTGGCGTGACAGGTGGGCAATGGCTTCCAGCAAGCCTTTGGAATCATGGTCATCGACACCGGCACTTCGCTCCGAGAGGTTGACCAGGGTCTTGTCGAAGGCATCCAGTTCCTGGCTGAGGTCCTTGGCCGTGGTCAGGGTCAGCGAGGCCATCATGCGGTAGGTCTCGATCTCCAGCAGACGGCGGATCATGCGGCCCTGTCGGTAGGCATTGAGGCGACGGTTGATGAACAGGAAGCGGTTGGTGCCGTCCTCGGTCAGGCGAAAATCGCTCCACACCACCGCATCGCCACCGCCGACGCAGGAGCCGCACGGGTCCTTGAAACCGTAGTGGGGCAGGTCCAGTTCGTGTTCGTCACGGACCAGCACCTGCACCGCATTGATCACTTGCGCCGCTTGCGGGGCGATAGCCTCGGCCAGCACCGGCGGCAGCGTTTGCCACTCGGTGTCGGCGGGAGTGCAGGGCACCACCAGGGTCAGGGTGAAGAACTCGGTGTGCCGTTCCCACTTGAACGGATGACCATCCAGGCGGGTGATGCCTTGGGCGGCTGCGGTGTCCAGGGCATCCGGGCAGCATCGTTGCAGCAGTGCCGCACAGGCAGCATCGCCGCCGAGCAAGGCCAGGTGGAAGACATGCGCCGGGCCGTCGAAATACAGCGACGGGCGGGCGTGCAGTTCGTTGTGCAAGGCGGTGCGTTGAGGGTGCATGGGTGGTCCGGCCTGGTGTTGTGATTGTGGGGGTACCAGGATGTGGGACTTTGCGGTGGGCGGGCAAAGTCACGCGGACGCAGAGTTTTGTGTCGCCTGTGCCAGCTCTTCGCGGGCTTGCCCGCGAAGAGCCGCAAAGTGGCCCCGGTATCCCGCCTTACTACCCAATCCAATATCGGATGGGGTGATCATTCGTAATATCTGAATTCGTTGCTGTCACGGACCAGCAGCTGCATCAGCTTTGGATGAATGAACAGCTTTTCTCTGCCTACTTGCATCTCCTGCAAGACGCCTATTCCCGCCAGATCTTGTAGATAGCGTGATGCGGCCTGTCGCTGAGCGATCTGCTTTTCAACGATGTTGCCAATACGGCAATAGGGCTGTTCAAAAATGACATCGACCAGCTCGCGCGAGTAGATTTTAGGCAATCGCTCGCGTACATATTGAGTGGTGTGCTCGGCAAGGCTGCGGATAGCGGTGATCTTGGCGCTTGTCCATCTAGCGGTTTGCTCGACCGCACTCAACATGTACAACAACCAAGGCTCCCAGGCTTGCTCTCGCGTAACATCAAGTAGCAGTCGATAATAGTCGTTGCGATTGGCGATGATAAAACGGCTCAGGTAAAGGATGGGCAGGTTCAACAGACCTTGCTCAATGAGAAAAAGAATATTGAGCACGCGACCGGTACGACCGTTGCCGTCGGAAAATGGGTGAATAGCTTCGAACTGATAGTGCCCCACGGCCATGCGCACCAGAGGGTCCAGCTCGGTTTCGTTGTGCAGGAAACGCTCCCAATTTGCGAGCAAGTCGCGTAGATGGCTTTCACCTTCTGGCGGCGTATAGATGACTTCACCCGTGCGGTCATTGGCGAGCTGTGTGCCTGGAACACGGCGTACGTCCATGTTCACGCCTTTCAGCGTACGACAGATCTCGACTGCTGTCCCAGTGGACAGGGGGCGTTCGGAAAGTGACTGGAAACCACGATACAGAGCGGTTCGGTAGCGAAGCGCTTCCTTGGTGGCGGGGTCTGCATGTCCGTCACTATCTTGTGCGTGTTGAAACAACATGTCAGTCGTTGTGACGATACTTTCGATTTCCGAGCTGTCTTTGGCCTCCAGTAACGGTAGGGTGTTGATCAACATCGTCTGGTTCGGGATCAGTTCAGCGGCCTGTTTCAGCTCCCCCAAGGCTGTACGTGCTTCGATGCAGCGTTTGAGCACTGCCCGTGTTTCCAGTTCAGTGGCTGGTGGCAAGGCAGGAAGCTGATTGAACGGTTTGTCGGCCTGCCAGGGTAGGTGGGAAGCAGTCATACACGAGCGCCTGATCGGGAAGGAATGTGTCGCTATTTTGTGATTTCGGCGACACGTTTTGTCAATGTGTCGCTGCCAGCGACATGTTTGCCAAACGTGTTCTCGAAATGGCTTTTTTGCGACATATCCTGTGAAGCCTGTACCGGCCTCTTCGCGGGCCAGCCCGCTCCCACAGGTACGGTGCTGCCCTTCAGGCCTGCGCTATCCCTGTGGGAGCGGGTTTACCCGCGAAGAGGCCGGTGAGCCCGGCATCAATTCCAGGCCTTACTCGCGGTTCAACAGCAACTGGTTGAGCGCCCGGGTCATTTGCACGTTATGCACGGTATTGACCAACAACCCGATGCCCGGTTCGCCAGCGTTGGCGCAGATGTATTCGTCGAGGGTGTCCTCAATGCCGAGCAGCAATTGCGAGACGTAACGAAGTGCCTCGGGTGAGGGCAAGTCGTTGTTGATGGTGTAGAACGGGCGGGAGCCAGGTTTTACAGGTGGATCGGGCACAAGTTTATTCATTGCGTTTCCCTAGGTCGGTCAGGAGCTACCACCTCATTCCCTCTCACAGGATCGGGTGGCAGCCGTACGCGGGGTGAGAGACCGGAGACCTAGGAACCCGGCCAGGACCAAGCCTGCCCGCGCACAGCTACCGTTGAGGTTGCAACCAGATCAGCACGGGCTCTCACACCCGGTCGCCATTTTTGACGACCCAGGGAAATTAGCCCTGATGCTCCTGTTCAACAACAGAGAAACGGCTGCGGCGCGGGTAGGATAATTCCCAAGCTACTTCCAGCTGAAGCATTTGGTTTCAGGTTGGGAAAAGTCTTACATCTGAGGGGCCAAGGCGAGGGCTTCGCCCTCGATCGCCGGCAAGCCAGCTCCCACAGGGATGGCACATGGCTTGCCGGCGAAAGGGCCGCAAAGCGGCCCCGGAAATCTCAACCCAGACAACGCGTCACATGCTTGACCGACTGGTAGGCCGACAACCCCCAAGGCCCCAGCTCACGCCCGATCCCGCTACCCTTGGTGCCACCCCACGAGGTCTCGACGAACACCGCCTGCACCGAGTTGATCCACACATGGCCAACCTCCAGCGCATCGGCCACCCGCTCGGCGCGCTCCAGGTCGGCGGAGCACACCGTAGCCACCAGCCCGAAGCGGCTATCGTTGGCCTCGGCAATCGCCTGTTCCTCGGTCGCAAAGCGAC
Organism: Pseudomonas sp. C5pp; assembly: GCF_000814065.1. Lineage (NCBI taxonomy): Bacteria > Pseudomonadati > Pseudomonadota > Gammaproteobacteria > Pseudomonadales > Pseudomonadaceae > Pseudomonas > Pseudomonas sp. C5pp. The sequence goes on from NZ_JWLN01000024.1 coordinate 72,445, forward strand.
GCGCGCACAGCACAGGGCCAAAGATTTCCTCGGTCCACAGGCGGCTGTCTTTCGGCACGTCGGCATACAGCGTCGGGCTGACGAACCAGCCATCCCGGTCCAGCGCCTTGCCACCGGCCAGGCACTGCAGGCCTTCTTCCCGCGCCGTGGCAAAGTAGCCGGCCACCTTCAGCCACTGCGCCTGGCTGGTCAGCGGCCCCATGTCGACCTCTTCGGTCAATGGATTACCGACCCGTAGCTGTTCCAGTGCGGCCTGCAAACGCGGCAGCAATGCATCGGCAATGCCGTCCTGCACCAGCAGCCGCGAAGTGGCCGAGCACATCTGCCCGGCGTTCCAGGTGATGCCGGCGACGATCCATTCCACTGCCTGACCCACGTCGCAATCATCGAACACCACGATCGCCGACTTGCCGCCCAGCTCCAGCGTCACCGGCCGGCACTGCGCCGAAGCGCTGCGCATTACCTGGCTGCCGACACTATTGCTGCCGGTGAACGACAGCTTGTCCAGGCCATTGTGGTTGCTCAGTGCAGCGCCGGTTTCGGCCTTGCCGTTGACGATGTTCAACACCCCGGCCGGCAGCTCCAGGGCATCGGCGATCTGGCCGTAGGCCTGTTCGATCAGCGGGGTGACCTCCGATGGCTTGAGCACCACGGTGCAACCAGCGGCCAGGGCCGGGGCGAGCTTCCAGGCGCTGGTCACAAGCGGGAAATTCCACGGCACGATCAGGCCGACCACGCCCACCGGTTCCAGGCGGGTGCGAGCGCTGAAACCCGGCGCAGCCAGCGGCACATCGCGGTTCTTCGATGGCAGTTGCTCGGCCAGTTCGGCGTAGTAGCCGAAGGTGGCGATGGCGTCGTCCAGGTCGATTTCCGCCTCGTGACGTGGCTTGCCGTTATTGCGCATCTGCAAGGTGATCAACGCTTCACGGCGCTGCCCGAGCTGTTCGGCAAAGCCGCGCAGGTAGGCGGCGCGTTCGCTGGCGCTGGTGCTTTTCCAGGCGGGCAGGGCGTCACGGGCAGCGGTCACTGCCTGGTCTACCTGGGCGACGCTGGCGGCCATCAGTTCGGCAAACGGTTGCTCAAGGGCCGGGTCATTGACGCTGATGCAGTCGCTGCCCTGGCCTTCGACCCAGCGGCCGGCAATGTAGTGGGAAGTGGTCATGGTCGGTTTCCAGTCAGGCCGTTTCGGCGGTGGTTACCGGCGAGTGCGCGGTGCTTTTGCAACGCACCCAACGCGGGCCCTGGGGGCCATACACGCCGGCAGGTTCGGGGAACAGGTTGAGCAGCAGCAGGTACAGCACACCGGCCAGCCCCAGGGTGACCGGCAGGCTCAGGTCGATGCCGCCGGCCAGGTCGCCCAGTGGGCCGACGAACTGCCCTGGCAGGTTGACGAAGCACAGGCCCACCGCCGCGCTGGGGATCCACGCCCCCATGCCGCGCCAGTTCCAGCCATGCAGGAACCAGTAGTGGCCGCCACGTTGGCCGCGGGTGAACACCTGCAGGTCGTCGGCATGGTAGAAGCCGCGGCGGGTGATCAGGCCGAGGATCATGATCACCATCCACGGGCTGGTGCAGGTGATGATCAGCACAGCGAAGGTCGACACGCTCTGCACCAGGTTGAAGGTGAAGCGGCCGATGAAGATGAAACCGATCGCCAGCACGCCAATCAGCAGGGTGGCGCCGGCACGGCTGAGCAGGCGTGGGAACACGCTGGACATGTCCAGGCCAGTACCGTATAGCGCGGTGGTGCCGGTCGACATGCCGCCGATCACCGCAATCAGGCACACCGGCAGGAAGAACCAGCTTGGCGCCACCGCCAGCAGGCCACCGACGTAGTTGTTGGCGGCGATGTAGTCCGGCGCCTGGGTGGCCACCAGGGTGGCGGTGCACAGGCCGAACAGGAACGGGATCAGTGTCGCGCCCTGGGCCGCGATCACCGCCAGCATGATGCGCGCCTTGGGTGTTTCACGCGGGATGTAGCGCGACCAGTCGCCGAGGAATGCACCGAACGACACCGGGTTGCTCATGGCCAGGATCGCCGCACCGACGAATGCCGCCCAGAAGCCCGCCTGGCCGAGGTTTACGCTACCCGCATAACCGGCGTCGAACGGCCCGGCAAAGGCAACGATGCCCAGCAGGAACAGCAGGCTCGAGGCCCACACGGCGATCTTGTTGACCCACAGCATGAAGCGGAAGCCAAAGATACACACCACCAGCACCAGCACCGCGAACAGGCCATAGGCCAGGCCCAGGGTCAGGTCGGTTTCCGGCAGGCCGGCCAGGCGCTTGGCACCGCCGACCAGGGCGTCGCCCGAGCTCCACACCGACAGCGAAAAGAATGCCACCGCGGTGAGCAGCGACAGGAACGAACCGACGATGCGCCCGTGCACGCCAAAGTGCGCACCCGACGACACCGCGTTGTTGGTGCCGTTGAGCGCGCCGAACAGGCCCATGGGCGCGAGGATCAGCGCGCCCACGCTGACGCCGAGCAGGATCGCCCACACGCCGGCCTGGAACGACAGCCCGAACAGCACCGGGAAGCTGCCCAGCACGGCCGTGGCGAAGGTATTGGCGCCGCCGAAGATCAGGCGGAACAGGTCCAGCGGGGAGGCGTCGCGTTGATCGTCGGGGATCTGTTCGACGCCGTTGGTCTCGATACCGGTCGAGTGGCTCATGGTGATGCTCCAGCGCGGTTGTTGTGGGCCGGCGCAGTGCGCGGGCCTTCTTGTGGGTGCGATGGCAGGGCGGCAGGGCCGCGTAAAGGGGATCAGGCCGGCGATACGACCGACAGGTGCTCGTGGCAGGCCAGCCACCGTTCGCCGTGGCGGCGGAAGACGATGGTCTCGCGCTCGCTCAACTGGTGTTCTTCGCCGGCGATGCGGATGTGCGTGGCCACATCGTGCATGAAGATCGCCACGTCACCTTGCAGGCTCACCTGGGCATTGCCCGATTCGCAGGCGAGCACGGCAAACCCGTCGGCCTGCCATTGGGCCCAGAGTTGCTCGTAGGCATGGCGCGACAGCAGCGGTTGCGGCAGGGTGTGGAAAAGGAAGGTGGCGTCTTCGCTGAAGCAGGCGAAATAGCGAGCGGTGTCGTTGCTGGCGAACGCCGCAACGAGGTCGGCGGCGGCTTGCCGTACCTGGAGTGTCTGGTCCACGGGAGTGGCCTCACGGTTCTTGTGATTGTGGTGAAGCGATTCTGGTGGCGGTTGGCGAGGGGAAAAATCGCTGCGGGCAAATAATCAGTTCAGGAATTTGTGAAGTGATGGCTGCGCTTTCTCAGGTTTCGCACTGCGCATCCTGTGGGAGCGGGCGTGCCCGCTCTCATAAGGCTGCACATAACTCATTGAATTAGCAGGGACCCTGTGGGAGCGGCTTTAGCCGCGAACACCGGCGCAGCCGGTGCCATGCACCGCGTTGGATTCTTCGCGGCTAAAGCCGCTCCCACAGGGGATTGCGCCAACTTTTAGAATTTGAGCAAGACAGTTGCTCCCACAGGGTATGCGGACCGCTTGCGAATTCGGCTCTCTACGCGACAGCGCAGCCCAAAGGGCTTTCAGCTATCCAGCTGTCATCTGACTGCAACGAATATTCAGCAACCTTTCTGCCATCTCCCCGTGCCTCATTGCGAGTTCGAATGGGCCATCCCGCGCTGCATCTGCCGCAGGACCACGACCTGTTCGGCCTGCTCTACGCCTTCGCCTTCCGCCCTGGCCAGCCGGGGCGCGAAATCGATTCGGCGCAGTTGTTGCGCACGCTCGGCCAGCCGCTGGAACCTGGCGAGTTTCTCTGGGTGCACCTGAACCTGGCCCACGCTGCCTGCGAACGCTGGTTGCGCACCCACCTGCAGTTGCCCGAAGCCTTCTTCGAAACCCTGCGCGAAGGTTCGCGCTCGACCCGTATCGAACACGCCGACTCGGCGCTGCTGGCGGTGGTCAACGATGTGGTGTTCAACTTCGGCCTGGTGTCCTCGGACATCTCCACGCTGTGGGCCTGCGCCAGCAGCCAGTTGCTGGTAAGCGCGCGGTTGCAGCCGCTGCATTCGGTCGACAAGCTGCGCTCGTCGGTCAAGCATGGCGAGCGCTTTCATTCGTCCATCGAGTTGCTGGTCCATCTGTTGCGCGACCAGGGCGATGTGCTGACCCAGATCGTGCGTGAAACCACCACCAGCGTCGACCGCATCGAAGACCAGTTGCTGTCCCAGCGCCTGAGCGACAACCGCGCCGAACTGGGCAGCATGCGCCGGGTGCTGGTGCGCTTGCAGCGCCTGCTGGCGCTGGAGCCGGGGGCGCTGCTGCGCCTGCTCAACCGGCCGCCCGACTGGCTGCAGGAACAGGACATACGCCAGCTGCGCGCGGCCACAGAAGAGTTCACCCTGGTGATCAGCGACCTCACCGCCCTCGGTGAGCGGATCAAGCTGTTGCAGGAAGAAATCGCCGCCAAGCTCAACGAACAGACCAACCGCACCCTGTTCACCCTGACTGTGGTGACCGTGCTGGCGCTGCCCATCAACATCATCGCCGGCTTCTTCGGCATGAATGTCGGGGGTGTGCCGCTGGCGGAAAACCCCCATGGTTTCTGGGTGCTGGTGGCCCTGGTGGCGACCTTCACCGTGCTGGTGGGGCGCTGGGCGTTTCGCAAGCGGCGCGAGTACTGACGCGACGATCGCCGGTCAGTTCGCCTCTCGCACTGCACTCAGGAACGCCCGGGTCCGCTCCTGTTGCGGGTTTTCGAAGATCTGCGCCGGCGTCCCCTGTTCGTGGATCTGCCCCTTGTAGAAGAAGCACACCCGATCCGCGAACTCCCTGGCAAAGCCCATCTGATGCGTCACCATCAGCATGGTCAGGTTGTGTTCGCTGCCCAACCGGCGGATCACGTTCAGCACCTCGCCACACAGTTCCGGGTCCAGCGCCGAGGTCACTTCGTCGAACAGCATCACCTTGGGCCGCATCGCCAGCGCCCGGGCAATCGCCACGCGCTGTTGCTGACCTCCGGACAATTGCGACGGGTAATGCTCGAACTTGTTGCCCAGGCCAACCATCTCCAGCAGCTCCGCAGCCCGTTCGCGCGCCTCGGAGGGCTTCACGCCCAGTACCTGGACCGGGGCTTCGATCACGTTCTGCAAGGCACTCATGTGCGGGAACAGGTTGAAACTCTGGAACACCATGCCGATCTTCGCCCGCACTTTGCGTACATGGCGCTCGTTGGCGATGAGCTGCTCGCCGTTGCGCCCGGGCATGTGGGTGAGCGATTCGCCATCGACTTCGATCATGCCCTGGTCGATGCCCTCAAGCGTCATCAGTACCCGCAGCAACGTCGATTTGCCCGAACCGCTGGGGCCGATGATCGCCACCTTTTCGCCGGGGGCGACATCGAGGTTGAGGCCGTCGAGCACGGTGAAACTGCCGTAGCGTTTGGTCACGTCCTTGAAGCTGACGATCGGTTGGGCAATGGCCGGTGTGGGCATGTGGGTGTCCAGCGGCTGGGTGGCGGTGGCAGTGGCGAAGTGGGTCACAGGGGCGATCATCAGCGGAGCTCCAGGCGCACTTCAAGGCGCCGAACGAGGTAGGCCAGAGCGACGCTCAAGGCCAGAAAGAACAGACCGACCAGGGTGATCGGCTCGAGGTAGCGGAAGCTTTCGGAGCCGACGTTCTTGGCCTGCTGCATGATTTCCACCACGGTGATGGCCGACAGCACCGGGGTGTCCTTGAGCATGGCGATCAGGTAGTTGCCCAACGGCGGCAGGATCGGGCGAATCGCCTGGGGCAGGATGACTGCCCGGTAGGCGGTCCACGGCGCGAAGTTGAGGGCGACCACCGCTTCCCACTGGCTGCGCGCCACCGAGTCGAGGCCGCCGCGGTAAACCTCGGCCAGGTAACAGGCGTAGTGCACGCCGATACCGATGATGCCGGCCTGCATGGCCGTCATGTTCACCCCGTAGTTGGGCAGCACGTAGTAGAGGAAATACACCTGGATCAGCAGCGGCGTACTGCGGATGAACTCGATCAGCAATGCCACCGGCCACGACAGCCAGGCCTGGCGGCTGCGTCGGGCGATGGCCAGGAACAGGCCCAGCACCACTGCGATCAGGAAGCCAACCAAGGTGATGCCCAGGGTTTTCAGCGACGCCTGCAGCAAGTCGGGCAGGATTTGCGCGACGTAGTTCCAGTCCCAGAAATTCATGACAGGCTCCCCCGCAGGCGACCGCGGCTCAGGCGCCGTTCGACCCGACGCATGAGGAAGTTGATGACCTGCGCCAGGACAAAGTAGAGCAGCAGGGTGAGGCTGAAGATTTCCAGGGTCTGGAAGGTCGCCTGGTCCAGCTGACGGGCGCGGAAGCTAAGGTCCGACAGGGTGATCAGCGACACCAGCGAGGTGTTCTTCAGCAGTTCGATCAGCAGGTTGGTGCCAGGTGCGATGGCCGCCAGCAATGCCTGCGGCAGGATGATCCGCCGGAAACGGGTGGTGGCGGGCATGTTCAGCGCGGTGCAGGCTTCGTACTGCCCCTTGGCCACCGAGCTGATCGCCCCGCGCATCACTTCGGCACCGTAGGCACCGATGTGCAGCCCGAGGCCGACGATGGCCACGGTGTAGGCGCTGAGTTCGACGTTGAACGGTGGCAGCGGCAATACGAAGAACAGCCAGAACAACTGCACCAGCAGCGAGGTGCCGCGGAACAGCTCGATGTAGGCCACGCACAGCCAGCTCAATGGCCGCCATGACGAACGCCGGCCGAGGGCAGCGAGGATCGCGGCGACGATGGCCAGCAGCGAGCCGAAGAAGGTGACCTGGATGGTGATCCAGGCGCCTTGCAGTAACAACGGTATCAATTCACCCATGGTTCGACCTGAATAATCGGATTACACAGGGAATGGCACGGCAAGCGCCATGCCACCTCGATTCACTGCTGGGCACAGAGCTCGGCGGCGGTCTTGTCAGTCACGTTGCTGCGGTCGAAGCCGAACGGCGCGACGGTCTTCAGATGCTCCTCGCTGCCCAGCCACTTCTTCATCTCGGCGTTGACCGCGTCGCGCAGGGCTTTGTCCTCGGGGCGGAAGGCCAGGGCACCGTAGCCGGTGTGGGCCGGGTCATCCGTGAAGTCGCTGATCGCCTCGACCTTGTCGCCACCCTTTTTCGCCAGGCCCTTCATGGTCAGCTGGGTGCCCACGGCGGCATCGGCGCGGCCGGCACGCACGGCCTGCAACTGGGCGGTGGTGTCCGGCACCTGAAGGATCTGCGCATCGGTGATGCCGGAGTCGCGGGCATAGGCGAGGTTGACCGTGCCGGCCATGATCGCCAGCTTCACGTCCGGGTTCCTGGCGATGTCGGCGTAGCTGTGCAGGTTTTTCGGATTGCCCTGTGCCACCAGCAGGGTGTCGGGCAGGGCGTACTGCGGGTCGGTGAAGATCACCTGCTTGCAGCGTGCGGGGGTGATGTACATGCCTGCTGCAATCACATCGAAGCGCCCGGCGCGCAAGCCCGGGATCAACGAACCCCACTCGGTGAGCACGCCATCGACCTGCTTGATGCCCATTTTCTCGAAGATGATCTTGGCGATTTCCGGTGACTCACCGGTTACACGGCCATCGGTTTCGGTGAAGGCGAACGGGGTTTCGTTGGCGTAGCCGATGCGGATGCGGCTGGTTTCCTTGATCTCGTCCAGGCTGGCGGCCTGGGCGCTGGCGAGCACACCGACGGCGGCACAGGCCATCAGCAGGCGCTGGAAGGGGCGTGGAACGTTGAAAGGCTGGCTCATCAATGAAGCTCCTGTTTGTTATAAAAACCGTCGTCGACGGCTCTGTGTTAGGAGGCAGTGGAGCAAAACAGCGATAGCAGGTCGGTCTTTTGTTCGAGGCTGCCAGGCAGCGGGAGTTCGACCTTGGGGCGAGCATACAAAAGCTGAAACGGCGATGGCATTGCACTAGGACAATTGCCCGAAGCACTTGTACGGGGGATGCTGTGACCCTGGCCCCGGCAAGCGAAGCGAACATCATGATGAACAGTTGGAAGGCAGCCCTGGACGCGGCCCGCATCGGCGAGTCCAAATACAAGATCCTGGTCCAGGCCGTCACCGGCGAGATCGAGCGCGGCGTATTGGTACATGACCAGCGCCTGCCACCGCAGCGACAGGTAGCCGATGCCTTGGGCATCAGCGTGCAGACCGTGACCAATGCCTACAAGGAACTCGAGCGCCAAGGCCTGGTACGTTGCGAGATCGGCCGTGGCAGTTTCGTCAGCCGGCGCATGAGCGACCGCGTGTCCGATGACATCATCGACCTGCCCGAGCGTACCCTGGTCGACTTCTCCATCACCCGCATCCTGCACACCCAGGTGCATGAGCGCATCTGGCGCGACACTTGCGCCGAGCTGGCCGTGGAAGAGGAGCAGCCGTGGATCCATGCCTACCGGCCCATCGCCGGGTTCGAGAGCCACCGCGAGGCCGCGGTGCGCTGGCTTGCCGGCCTGGGCATGCAGGTCGAGCGTGACGATGTGCTGGTAACCAACGGCGCCGCCCACGCCATCTTCCTGGCCCTGGCCTCGCTGGCCGGGCCGGATGATGTGGTGCTGTGCGAGGGGTTGACCGACCATGGCGTGATCGGCAATTCACAGGTGCTCGGTTTCACCCTCAAGGGCCTGGAGATGGACCGCGAGGGCATCAACCCGGAACATTTCGAGGACATCTGCAGCAACGAGCGGGTGACCGCGCTGGTGTGCACACCCAACCTCAACAACCCGACCGTCAGCCTGATGCCCGACAGCCGGCGCCAGGAGATTGCCGAAATTGCCCGGCGCTTTGGCGTGCATATCATCGAAGATGACGTTTATGGGCCGCTACTGGGTGGCAGCCATGCCAGGCCGCTCAGTTCCTATGCGCCGGAGCTGTCGTTCTACTGCACCAGCATGACCAAATCGGTGCTTACCGGCCTGCGCGTGGGCTATCTGGCCATGCCCAAGCGGCTGGCGCTGCGCACCGAGAGCATCTTGCGGGTCAACAGCTGGATGGCCACGCCCCTGGTGGCGGAGATTGCATCGCGCTGGATCAACGACGGGCGCGCGGCGCAGCTGGTGGCGCTGCAGCGCACCTTGCTGGGCGAGCGTCAGGCGTTGTTGCGTGAGTACTTGGGGGAGTATGTGCGTGGTCAGCACGCCCATGCCTTGGGTGCCTGGCTGAACATTCCCGAGCGCTGGGAAGTGGACAGCCTGGTGCGTGCCTTGCGCCGCCGGCAGATTGCGGTGACGCCGCCGGAGCCGTTCCTGGTGCGCGGTACACCGCGGCCACGGGCCGTGCGCTTGTGCGTGGGCGCCGAGTGTTCCGAGGCAAAGCTGCGCCAGGCCTTTGGAGATATGCGGGAGTTGTTCGGGCAGTATCCGCAGATCCACGAGCTTTGAGCGGCCTGTACCGGCCTCTTCGCGGGTAAACCCGCTCCCACAGGAATCGCGCATTTCCTGAACCCCGCACGGAACCTGTGGGAGCGGGTTTACCCGCGAAGAGGCCGGTACAGGCAAAAACAAATTCCCCGGCAAATTGCCCTAGTACATTCATCACGACAATTTTCGCCTCATACACTCCGCCCAACATCAGCTCACTTGTTGGGTCCCGGTCATGTCAGCGCTCTCGCTTCACGATCTCTACCTCGCCCGCCAGCGTATCCACGGCCTGGTGCGCAGCACGCCGCTGGAACTTTCCCCCAGCCTGTCACGGCACCTGGGCACGCCGGTCTACCTGAAGCTCGAAGCCCTGCAGACCACCGGCAGCTTCAAGCTGCGCGGCGCCAGCAATGCCATCGCCGCACTCAGCGCTGAACAACGCGCTTGCGGCGTGGTTACGGCCTCCACCGGCAATCACGGCCGGGCGGTGGCCCACGCTGCTGCGCAACTGGGCGTGAAGGCAACCGTGTTTCTTTCGCAACTGGTGCCAGCCAACAAAGTCCAGGCCATCCGCGATCTGGGCGCCGAAGTGTGCATCGTCGGCCACTCCCAGGACGATGCCCAGCACGCCGCGCAACAACATGCCGACCAACAGGGCGCAACCCTGATCCCACCTTTCGATCACCCTCAGGTCATCGCCGGCCAGGGCACGTTGGGCCTGGAAATCATCGAGCAGTTGCCCGAGGTGGAGCAGGTGCTGATTCCGCTCTCCGGTGGTGGCCTGTTCGCAGGTGTGGCGTTGGCCATGAAAAGCATCAAGCCGGCGATCACCACCCATGGCATCAGCATACAGCGCGGCGCGGCGATGTACGCCAGCCTGCAGGCCGGCAGGCCGGTCGAGGTTGAGGAGCTGCCGACACTCGCTGACTCGCTCGGCGGCGGCATCGGCCTGGGCAACCAGCACACCCTGAACATGACCCAGCGTCTGCTCGACCAACTCCACCTGCTGCCGGAAGCGTCGATCGCCAATGGCATGCGCCATGCCTACCAGCACGAACGGTTGGTACTCGAAGGTGCCGGCGCAGTCGGCATCGCCGCGCTGCTCGACGGCCTGGTGACGGCCCGCGGCCCGGTGGTGGTGGTGGTCAGCGGGCGCAACGTCGACAGCGCACAGCATCAGCGCGTCATCAACGGCGGCGACGCCTGAAATTCACGTTCCTTCACTGGAGGTATTCGAATGCCGGCCATCACCTTGCTCAGCGAAGCCGACCTGCGTAGCTGCATTACCCTCGACCGCGACGCGATCGATGCCATCGAGCAGGCCTTTGCCCTGCTTGCCACGGCCAATGTGGCGATGCCGCCGATCCTGCGCCTGGATGTGCCCGAGCACAACGGCGAGGTGGACGTGAAAACCGCCTACCTGCCTGGGCTGGAGCGTTTCGCGATCAAGGTCAGCCCAGGCTTTTTCGACAACCCCAAGCTTGGCCTGCCCAGCCTCAACGGCATGATGATGCTGCTGTCGGCCCGCACTGGCCTGCTCGATGCCTTGCTCCTCGACAATGGCTACCTCACCGCCGTGCGCACCGCTGCAGCCGGTGCGGTGGCTGCCCGCTGGCTGTCGCGGCAGGACAGCCGCAGCGTGGCCTTGATCGGCAGTGGCGAACAGGCACGCCTGCAGCTGCAGGCACTGCGCCTGGTGCGGCCGATCGAGCAGGTCAAGGTGTGGGGGCGCGATGCGCAGAGAACCGCAGCGTTATGTGATGACCTGGGGCGCGATGGGCAACTGCAGGTACAGGCCTGCGACAGTGTCGACCAGGCCATGCAGGCGGTCGATATCGCCATCACCTGCACCCCCAGCCGCGAGCCGCTGATCCAGCCGCATCACCTGCAACCGGGGCTGCACATCACTGCCATGGGCTCGGATGCCGAGCACAAGAACGAGATCGCGCCCACGGCCCTGGCCCGGCTCGACCGTTATGTCGCCGACCGCCTGAGCCAGACCCGCGTGCTGGGCGAACTGCACCACGCCTTGCGCGCTGGCGCGGTCAGCGAACAGGCCGTTCATTCCGAGCTGGGCCAGATCATCGCCGGCCTGCACCCGGGCCGTGCGCAGGCCGAAGAGGTCACCCTGTGCGACCTGACAGGCACCGGGGCCCAGGACACCGCCATCGCCAACCTTGCCTTCGAACGCGCAATCGCCGCCCACAAAGGCCTGGCGTTTCACAGCTGACAGTTTTCGCAACCCACTCACAAGAAGGGCATCCGTATGTCACAGACAGTGGTCAACCTGCCGTTCAGCCGGCAGGAGTACGCCCAGCGCCTGGCCAAGACCCGCGCTGCCATGCAGCAACAGGGCCTGGAGCTTTTGCTAGTTACCGATCCATCGAACATGGCCTGGCTCACCGGCTATGACGGCTGGTCGTTCTACGTGCACCAGTGCGTGCTGCTGGCGCTCGATGGCGAGCCGATCTGGTTTGGCCGCGGCCAGGACGCCAATGGCGCAAGACGCACGGTGTTCATGCTGCACGACAACATCGTCGGCTACCCGGACATCTATGTGCAGTCACGCGAGCGCCACCCGATGGACTACCTGTGCCAGGAGGTGATTCTGGCCAAGGGCTGGGGCGGCCTGAGCATCGGCGTGGAGATGGACAACTACTACTTCAGCGCGGCGGCCTACCAGGCGCTGTGCAAGCACTTGCCGCAGGCGCGCTTCAGCGATGCCGCCGGGCTGGTCAACTGGCAGCGGGCGGTCAAGTCGCCGCAGGAAATCGAATACATGCGTATCGCCGCGCGCATCGTCGAACAGATGCACGGGTGCATCCTCGAACGCATCGAGCCCGGCATGCGCAAGAACGAGCTGGTGGCCGAGATCTACCGCAGCGGCATTCTCGGTGTCGATGGCCATGGCGGCGACTACCCGGCCATCGTGCCGTTGCTGCCGACTGGCGCAGATGCCAGCGCGCCGCACCTTACCTGGGACGATTCCCCGTTCACCCGCGGCGCCGGCACGTTCTTCGAGATTGCCGGCTGCTACAAGCGCTACCACTGCCCGCTGTCGCGTACCGTGTACCTGGGCAAGCCGCCGCAACACTTTCTCGATGGCGAAAAGGCGGTGGTCGAAGGTATCGCGGCCGGCCTCGATGCCGCGCGGCCAGGCAATACCACCGGTGACATCGCCAGGGCGTTCTTCCGTGTGCTGGAGAAGTTCGGCATACACAAGGACAGCCGCTGTGGTTACCCGATCGGTATCAGTTACCCGCCAGATTGGGGCGAGCGCACCATGAGCCTGCGCCCGAGCGACACCAGCGTGCTGCAACCGGGCATGACCTTCCACTTCATGCCGGGGCTGTGGATGGACGACTGGGGCCTGGAGATCACCGAAAGCATCCTCATCACCGAGACCGGGGTCGAGACCCTGTGCAACGTGCCGCGCCAGCTGTTCGTGAAGGACTGACCCATGAATGCAATCGCACAGGCCGCCGCCACGGTGGCCAACCCGATCACCTGTACCTTGGATTTCGAGCAGGACGGTGTGCAGCACGGCTTCCTCAAGCTGCCGTACTCGCGTGACGACTCGGCCTGGGGGGCGGTGATGATTCCGCTGACGGTGGTCAGGAATGGCAATGGCCCTACTGCCTTGCTCACTGGTGGCAATCACGGTGATGAATACGAAGGCCCGGTGGCGCTGAGCAAGTTGGCTCAGCAGCTGCAGCCCGAGCAGGTAAACGGGCGGGTGATCATCGTGCCGTTCATGAACACACCGGCGTTCCAGGCGGGCACCCGTACTTCGCCGATCGACCGGGGCAACCTCAACCGCAGCTTCCCTGGCCGGCCTGATGGCAGCGTGACGGAAAAGATCGCCGATTATTTCCGCCGCACCTTGCTGCCGTTGGCCGATATCGTCCTGGACATCCACTCCGGTGGTCGCACCCTCGACTTCCTGCCGTTCGCTGCATGCCATGTGCTGCCCGACAAGGCCCAGCAGGCACGCTGTGAAGCCGGCATGCAGGCCTTCGCCGCGCCCTACAGCATGCGCATGCTCGAGCTGGATGCGCAGGCGATGTACGACACCGCGGCAGAAGAGCAGGGCAAGGTGTTCATCACCACCGAACTGGGCGGTGGTGGCACCTCCACGGCGAAAAGCGTGGCTCTGGCGGAGCGCGGCGTGCGCAATGTGCTGATTCACGCCGGCATCCTTGCCGGCGAAGTGGAGCAGGGCGAGACAACCCTGTTGGACATGCCCGATGGCGATTGCTTCATCGCCAGCGAGCACGACGGATTGCTGGAGATGTGCCGCGACCTGGGCGAAACGGTCAGCCAGGGCGAAGTGATCGCCCGTATCCATGACATCCGCCGCACCGGCAGCGCTCCGGTCGAGTACCGCGCCCGACGCGATGGCTTGCTCGCAGCCCGGCACTTTCCCGGCCTGGTGCAGTGCGGCGACACCCTGGCGGTGATCGCCGACGTACTGGCCTGAACCTGGCGCCACGACAACGAGGTATGGAGAACAGTCATGTCACACCACTACCCATTCAACAGCCTGTGCCACGTCGATGGCCAATGGCTGCACAGCCACAGCGGCAACAGCATCGCCGTGCATGACCCGGCCAACCGCCAGGTCATCGGCCATGTGCCGCTGCTCGACCACGAGCAGATCGTCGCCGCGGTGGATGCCGCCCAGCGGGCTTTCCCGGCCTGGCGCCAGCAGAGTCCGGACAGCCGCGCTGCGCTGTTGCGGCGCTGGGCTGAATTGATGCTCGAGCACCAGGAGGCTCTGGCGCGCATTCTCAGCGAGGAACAGGGTAAGCCGCTGGCCGAAGCACGCGGTGAAATCGCCTATGCGGCAAGCTTCATTCCCTGGTTTGCCGAGGAGGCCCGGCGCCTCAACGGGCAGACTATCCCCAGCCATATTCCGGGGGCCCAGCTGAGTACGCTGAAGGAGCCCGTCGGGGTCTGCGCGCTGCTCACCCCGTGGAACTTCCCCAGTGCCATGATCACCCGCAAGGCGGCTGCGGCGTTGGCGGCCGGCTGCACGGTGGTGGTCAAGCCGGCCCACGAAACACCGTTTTCGGCGCTGGCCCTGGCCCAGCTGGCAGAGGACGCCGGCTTCCCGCCGGGGGTGTTCAACGTGGTAATCGGCGAGCCGCAGATGGCCATGGAAACCCTTGTGCGCGACAGCCGCGTGCGGGCGGTCAGCTTCACCGGCTCGACCCGTGTCGGCAAGCTGGTGCTGCAAGCCGCGGCTCAGGATGTGAAGAAAGTGGCGCTGGAGCTGGGCGGCAACGCGCCGTTCATCGTCTGCGCCGATGCCGACCTGGAGCTGGCCGTGCGGGTGGCCGTGGCCGCCAAGTTTCAGACGTCTGGCCAGGACTGCTGCGCGGCCAACCGGATCATGGTGCAGCGGCCGTTGTACGAAGCATTCCTGATGCGTTTCGCCGAAGCGGTGCGGGCGCTGAAGGTTGGCCCGGCGATGGTCGATGGCGAGGAGACAGCGGCAGAGGTCGGCCCGCTGATGCACCAGGCCGCCTTCGATGCCACCCAGGCCCGGGTCGAGGACGCCCTGCAGCGTGGCGCCCGGCGCCTGGTCGGTGGCGAGGGCCATGCGCTGGGTGGCTGGTTCTTCCAGCCGACGGTGCTCGCCGATGTCACGCCGGCGATGCGCATCTACCAGGAAGAAAACTTCGCGCCGATTGCCGGGGTCATGCCGTTCGACACGCTGGAGCAGGCCATCACCATGGCCAATGACACCGAGTACGGCCTGGCTGCCTACATCGTCGGCAACCGCCTCGATGTCGTGCACCCGCTGGTGCGCCGGCTCGACCACGCGATGGTGGCGATCAACGGCGTCAAGTTCACCGGCCACCCCATCCCGTTCGGCGGCATGAAGGCCTCGGGCCTGGGCCGCGAAGGCGGCAGCGAGGGCTTCGAACCCTTCGTCGAAACCAAATACGTTTGCTTGCACCACCACGGTCAGTTCTAAGGAGTGTTTGCCATGAGCCAAGATTTCAGCCAGCTGTTCGAACAGGACCGCGCCCACTTCATGCACCCTTCGACCCACGCCCATGACCACGCCAGCGGCGCGCTCAAGGGCCGGATCATCACCGGTGCCGAGGGCATCCGCCTGCGTGACCATGAAGGCCGCGAACTGATCGACGCCTTCGCCGGCCTGTATTGCGTGAACATCGGTTACGGGCGTACCGAGGTCGCTGACGCGATCCATCGTCAGGCCAAGGAGCTGGCGTATTACCACACCTACGTCGGCCACTCGACCGAAGCGATCATCGAGCTTTCCAGCCGCATCATCGACTGGGCGCCGGCCGGGATGAAAAAGGTCTATTACGGCCTGTCGGGTTCCGATGCCAACGAGACCCAGGTCAAGCTGGTGCGCTACTACAACAACATCCTCGGTCGTCCACTCAAGAAAAAGATCATCTCTCGCGACCGCGGCTATCACGGCTCGGGCATCATGACTGGCAGCCTTACCGGCCTGCCCAGCTTCCACCAGCATTTCGACCTGCCGGTGGAGGGCGTCAAGCATACGGTCTGCCCGCACTGGTACCGCAAGGCACCGGCCGACATGGACGAGCAGGCCTTCGTGCGCTATTGCGCCGACGAGCTGGAGCAATTGATCCTGGCAGAAGGCCCCGATACCGTCGCCGCGTTCATTGGCGAGCCGCTGATGGGCACCGGTGGCATCATCGTGCCGCCCAAAGGCTACTGGAAGGCGATCCAGGCCGTGCTCGATCGCTACGACGTGCTGCTGATCGCCGACGAAGTGGTGTGCGCCTTCGGCCGCCTGGGCTCGAAGATGGGCAGCCAGCGCTACGACATCCGCCCGGACCTGATCACCACGGCCAAGGGCCTGACCAGCGCCTATGCGCCTCTGTCGGCAGTGATCGTTGGTGAGAAGGTGTGGAACGTGATCGAAGAAGGCTCGCAGAAGGCCGGCCCGATGGGCCACGGCTGGACCTACTCCGGGCACCCGATCTGCGCGGCGGCGGCGCTGGCCAACCTGGATATTCTCGAGCGCGAGAACCTGACCGAGAATGCCGAAGTGGTGGGGGCATACCTGAACCGGCGCATGCGCGAAACCTTCGAAGGCCACCCGCTGGTAGGCGAAGTACGGGGTGACGGCATGCTTTGCGCAATCGAGTTCATGGCCGATCGCGAGGCGCGTACGGCGTTCGACCCGGCGTTGAAAGTCGGGCCACAGGTGTCGGCAGCGTGCCTTGAGCGCGGGATGATCGCCCGGGCCATGCCGCATGGTGACATTCTCGGTTTCGCACCGCCGTTGGTGCTGGACCAGGAGGATGCCGAAAAGATCGTCGCCATCACCAAGGTGGCGGTCGATGAGGTAGCTGGCAAGGTGCTCGGCTGAGCATTGTAGGGGCCGCCATGCGGCCCCATCGCCGGCCTTGGCAGGCGAACCGACTGACGGTCCCATCCACCTTTCATCCTTGCCTACGCTGATATTCCCAACCCGCTAACGCAAGGAAACCCGTCATGGCCTTCCAATACAAGCGTCTGGACAAGAACAACGCCGCCGTGCTGCTGGTCGACCACCAGACCGGCCTGCTCTCGCTGGTAAGGGACATCGACCCCGACCGCTTCAAGAACAACGTCCTGGCCCTGTCGGACCTGGCGAAGTACTTCAAGCTGCCGACCATTCTCACCACCAGTTTCGAGACCGGCCCCAACGGCCCGCTGGTGCCCGAACTGAAAGAGCAGTTCCCCGACGCCCCGTACATCGCCCGGCCTGGCAACATCAACGCCTGGGACAACGAGGACTTCGTCAAGGCCGTCAAGGCTACCGGCAAGAAGCAGCTGCTGATCGCCGGCGTGGTGACCGAAGTGTGCGTGGCCTTCCCGGCACTGTCGGCGCTGGAGGAGGGCTTCGAGGTATTCGTCGTCACCGATGCCTCCGGCACCTTCAACGAACTGACCCGTGACTCGGCCTGGCGGCGCATGGAGGCCGCCGGGGCGCAACTGATGACCTGGTTCGGCGTGGCCTGCGAACTGCACCGTGACTGGCGCAACGACATCGAAGGGCTGGGGACCCTGTTCTCCAACCATATTCCGGATTACCGCAACCTGATGACCAGCTACAACAAACTGGCCAAGTAATCCGGCCTTGAAGGCACCCCGTACCCTGTGGGGGCGGGTTCACCCGCGAATGCGTCGGTAGATTCAATGACGCATTCGCGGGTAAACCCGCTCCTACATCCTCCCCGGAACACTCACCAGCACTCGCAGAATCAATGAGATAGAGGCAAGCCTGCGAAATCCACAAGCGAAGCGGCAAACTGCCATGGATCGACCATACTGACTCTTCATTCGCCCTCAGGAGAGTGCCATGTCGAAGTCGTCCAGGAAGAGAGACCCCAAGGACCAGCCGGAGAAACTGGGCGGCAAGGCGTACGAGAAGGAGCTCAAGCAGCTGCACGTGGAGCTGGTGAAGCTGCAGGAATGGGTAGTGGCCAAGGGCCTGAAGGTGTGCATTGTCTTCGAGGGCCGCGATGGCGCCGGCAAGGGCGGTACCATCAAGGCCATTACCGAGCGCGTCAGCCCGCGAGTATTCCGCGTGGTGGCGCTGCCGGCGCCAACCGAGCGGGAAAAGAGCCAGATGTATGTGCAACGCTACCTGGGCCACCTGCCTGCCGCGGGCGAGGTAGTGATCTTCGACCGCAGCTGGTACAACCGCGCCGGTGTCGAGCGAGTGATGGGCTTCTGCAGTGAAGAGCAGAGCAGCAAGTTTCTCACCGTGGTGCCGCTGTTCGAAAAGATGATGGTCGAGTCGGGGATCATCCTCATCAAGTACTGGCTGGAGGTCAGCGCCGAAGAGCAGACCCGCCGCCTGCAGGACCGCATCAACGATGGCCGCAAGCTGTGGAAGCTGTCGCCGATGGACCTCAAGTCCTACACACGCTGGGATGAATACACCCGGGCCCGCGACGAAATGTTCGCCGCCTCCGACTCGTCATGGGCACCGTGGTTCATGGCCCATTCCAACGACAAGCGCCGTGCCCGGCTGAACATCATCAGCCATCTGTTGACGCGCATTCCCTACAAGGACATCACCCGCGACGGGCTGGTGAAGTTGCCCAAGCGCGGCAAGATCGGCAAATACAAGGCCGTCAACTACCCGTTCAAAGTCGTCGAAGAGCGTTTCTGATCTCTCCCCGCGGGGAGCAGCGAGGGTGCGAGCCTATGCCACATGATGGCAGCCTGTTGCAGGCGACGGTGGTGTTCCTGCTGGCCGTGGTGCTTCTGGTACCGCTGGCGCAGCGTTTGAAAATGGGGGCGGTGCCCGGTTATCTACTGGCGGGCATCCTCATAGGGCCATCGGTATTTGGCCTGCTGAACAACCCGGATAACGTGGCACGCCTGTCGGAGATGGGTGTGGTGATGTTGCTGTTCGTCATCGGCCTGGAGCTTTCGCCGCGGCGTTTGTGGGGCATGCGCCGGGCGCTGTTTGGCGTCGGCTCGCTACAAGTGGGCCTGAGTGCTGTAGTGCTTGGCCTGCTGGCGTACTGGCTGTTCGGCCAGTCGAAGCCGGCTGCCATCGTGCTGGGCCTGGGCCTTGCGCTGTCGTCCACAGCGTTTGGCCTGCAGGTACTGGCCGAGCGCAAGGACCTGGGCAAGCCGCACGGCCGCCTGGCCGTGGCGATCCTGCTGTTCCAGGACATTGCCGCGATCCCGCTGATTGCCGTGGTGCCACTGCTCGGTGGTGATGTCAGTACCGCCGACGAAGGTGCCTGGCCGGTGCTGGCGGTGGTGGTTGGCATAGGTGTGCTGATCATCTTTGGCCGCTACCTGTTGACCCCTGTCTTCAAATGGACAGTCGGTTCGGGCCTGCCGGAGCTGTCGACCGCTACCGCCTTGCTGGTGGTGCTGGGCACCGCCTGGGTGATGGAGCACGTGGGCGTGTCGATGGCGCTGGGGGCATTTCTGGCGGGCGTCCTGATGGCCGAGTCGCCTTTCCGCCACGAACTGGAAACCCAGATCGAGCCCATCAAGGGTTTGCTTCTGGGGCTGTTCTTCGTTGGCGTGGGGATGAGCGCCGACCTGCGCCTGCTGTTCGGCATGCCGTTAATGGTGCTGGGGCTGACCCTGCTGCTGGTGGTCATCAAGCTGCCGCTGCTGTATGGCCTGGGCCGCACCGCAGGTGGGCTCACCCAGGCCCAGGCGCTGTGCCTGGGCGTGGTGCTGGCGTCTGGCGGCGAGTTTGCCTTCGTGGTGTTCAAGCTGGCGTTGGATCATCAGGTGCTGGGGCAGCAGGTGCATGACCTGCTGGTGCTGGCCATCACCTTGTCGATGGCGGTAGTGCCGTTGGTAATGATGGCCCTGGCGCGGCAGTTGCGTGACGACAGCCCCACACCGGCAGCCCCTGAAGCGGGCCAATGAATCGCGCCTCATGGCGCACCTGGAGTTCGGAGGTGAAGCATGCAACCGGGTATCAAGATGGACAGCCGCCTGTCGCGGGGCTTGCTCGATGTGCTCATCAAGGCCGGCCTGGTGGCTGCGCTGGTGATATTCGCCTTCCAGACGTTCCAGCCGTTCCTGGAGCTGATGCTGTGGTCGGTGATCCTGGCGGTGACCTTGTACCCGTTGTATTGCCGCATCCAGCGCCGCACAGGGCTCAAGGACGGGCTTTCGGCGACGCTGGTCGTTCTGCTGGTACTGGTCGTGCTGCTGGTGCCGATCTACCTGGTGGTGATGTCCATCGGCGAATCGGTGGACAGCCTGGTGACGCTGCTGAAAAGCGGGGCCTGGACCGTGCCGGCCCCTCCCGACTCGGTGGCGGCCTGGCCGCTGATCGGGCCGAAGGTGCATGCCTTGTGGCTGGCCGCCTCGGAAAACATGGCCGGTGTGCTGAACCAGTGGATGCCCCAGCTCAAGGGTGCCGGGCGCACGGTGCTGGGGGCAGCAGCCAGCGCAGGCGGCGCGTTCCTGCTGTTCATCGCGGCGATCATCGTCTCGGGCATCATCATGGCGTTCGGTGATCGCGGCGAAATCGCGGCGCAGCGCATCGCCATGCGGGTGTCGGGGGAGGAGCGCGGCAAGCCATTGGCCAAGCTGTGCACCGCCACCATTCGCGCGGTGGCCCAGGGCGTGATCGGCATTGCCTTCATTCAGATGCTGCTGATCGGTGTCGGCTTCGTCATCAAAGGGGTACCGGGGGCGGGGATGCTGGCAATCGTCATCCTCATGCTGGGGATTGCCCAGGCACCGGCCACGTTGATAACGGTGCCGGTGATCATCTACATCTTCAACGTCGAAGGCTTTACCGTGGCGACCATCATTTTCGCCATCTACACATTCGTCGCCGGGCTTGCCGACAACGTGCTCAAGCCGCTGCTGCTGGGGCGCGGGGTGGACGTGCCGATGCCGGTGGTGCTGATCGGGGCATTGGGCGGCATGGTGGTCAAAGGCATCATCGGCCTGTTCATCGGGCCGGTGATCCTGGGCGTCACTTATGTACTGTTCTGGCAGTGGGTGGCGCTGCAGGTGCCGGAAAATCCCGTCGAACCGTCGGCGTAAGCCAAGGCCTGCCATGCCCGGACGCTTGTGTGGTTGTGCACTGAGCCTGGCTGCCGCGTTGGTGGGCTGTACCCAGGTCGGCCCGGATTTCCAGCCGCCGCAGGACCCGTGGCTGGGCACCTGGAACACCCCGCTGCTGGAGCAGGCCGGGCAGCAAGCTGCGGCGCCCGATCTGCGCCAGTGGTGGGCCGTGTTCGCTGACCCTGCCCTGGATGCCTTGATCGCCGAGGCCGATGCCAATAACAGCAACCTGCGCGTGGCTGGTTTGCGCGTTGCCGAAGCCCGCGCCCAGTTGGCCATCGTGCAGACCGGGCGTTATCCACAGCTGCAGCAACTGCGCGCGCAGAGCCTTTACCTGAAGCAGGATCAGTCCGGCACAGCCACCGCTCGCGACTCGGTGTTCTGGCAATCCAGCGCGGGCTTCGACATCGGCTGGGAAATCGACTTCTGGGGGCGCTTCAGCCGCGCCATCGAAAGCGCCGACGCCGTCTACTTCGCCTCCCAGGCCAATTACGCCGATGCCATGCTGCTGTTGCGTGCGCAGGTGGCCGACACCTACTTTGCCCTGCGCACCGCCGAGGCGCGGCTGGACATCGCCGAAGAAAACGCCCGCCGCCAGGCGCGCAGCCTGGAGATAACCGAGCGGCTGTTCCGTCATGGCGAAAACGACGAACTTGACTGGCAACAGGCGCGCACCCAGTATCTGGCTACCCAGGCCACCATCCCCGAGTTCCAGAACCAGCTCAATGCCCTGCGCAACGTGCTGTGCTCGCTGCTGGGCCGCGCGCCCGGGCCGCTGCCACAGCTGGATGCCGGTCACGGCCAGTTGCCGTTGCCGGACCGTGCCGTGCTGCAGGATGTGCCCGCCCGCCTGCTGCAGCGCCGCCCGGACATCCGTGCCGCCGAGCAGGCGGTAGCGGCGCAGTCGGCGCTGGTCGGGGTAGCCGAGGCCGACCTTTATCCACAACTGAGCCTGTTGGGCAGCATCGGCTGGAGTTTCGTCACGGCCAATCATTTGCCCGATACCTTCGACATCGCCGCCGGGCCCAGCCTGATCTGGAACCCGTTCGACTACGGCCGACGCAAGAACGCTGTGCGCGTGGAAGATGCCCGCTTGCAGCAACTGATCGAGCTGTATCACCAGGATGTGCGCGAAGCCGCCCGTGAGGCCGACGATGCCGCCAGCGGGCTGGTGCGCTCGCTGCAGAGCGCAAGTATCCGCGACCAGGCCTCGCAGGCCGCGCAGCGCTCCCTGAACCTGGCCAGCTCGCAGTACCGCGAAGGCTTTGCCGACTTCCAGCGCGTGCTCGACGCCCAGCAACTGCTGCTGCAGCAACAGGACGGCTATCTGGTCAGTCGCGGCAATGCGGTCAGCAGCCTGGTGACGCTGTACAAGGCCCTGGGCGGCGGCTGGGACGCCAGCCGCGCACCGATCGACCCGGCCACCCGCCAGCAGATGCAGCAACGCACCGACTGGGGTGAACTGCTTGACGAGCCAGGCCCCAGCGCACATGCACAAGGTGAAACGAAATGAGCGACACCACGCCGACGCCATCCCCGCCAGCCCCCGATCGCGGCATGCGCTGGGTGCTGCTGCTGATTGTCGTGAGCCTGCTGTGGTACCTGCTGGCCGATCGCTTCACGCCCTATACCCAGCAAGCCCGCCTGCAGGCCTACGTGGTGCCGGTGAGTGCCGAGGTGGCTGGGCAGGTGAAGCGTGTGGCGGTGGGCAACAACCAGGAAGTGCGCAAGGGCGATGTGTTGTTCGAACTGGACCAGGAGCAATATCGCATCGCCCTGGCCCGAGCCGAAGCCGACCTGGACACGGTACGCCGGCAGATCGGCGCCCACACCGCTGGCATCGACTCGGCCCAGGCGGCGCTGGTGGCGGC
Source organism: Pseudomonas sp. C5pp (assembly GCF_000814065.1). Lineage (NCBI taxonomy): Bacteria > Pseudomonadati > Pseudomonadota > Gammaproteobacteria > Pseudomonadales > Pseudomonadaceae > Pseudomonas > Pseudomonas sp. C5pp. The sequence goes on from NZ_JWLN01000024.1 coordinate 95,249, forward strand.
CCAGGCCAACGAGCGCAAGGCCCGGCAGGACGCCGAGCGGCTCAAGCGCCTGATCGATGAAGACCCAGGCACGGTGTCGGTGCGCCGCCTGGAGGGCGCCCAGGCCACCCGCGACCAGGCCATCAGCCAGGTGGCCGCAGCCCGTGCCGAAGTTGAGCGGGCCCGTGAGCAGCAGGGTGGGGCGCAGGACGACAACGCCCAACTGCGCAGCGCGGCGGCCAATGTGGAAAAAGCCCGGCTGGACCTGGCGCGCACCATGGTACGCGCCGATGCAGACGGGTTGATCACCGACCTGCGCACCGACGTTGGCCACTATGTTGGCGCCGGCAGCCCGATGATGACCCTGATCGCTATCCATGACGTGTGGATAAGTGCCGACATGACCGAGAACAACCTAGGTCGGCTGCGCCCTGAAACCCCGGTGCTGGTAGTGCTCGATGCGCTGCCCGGCACGGTGTTGAAGGGGCGCATTCGCAGCATCGGCTACGGCGTGAGCGTAGGCCAGAGTGCCCCGCCAGGTACGTTGCCGACCGTACAGAACAGCCGCGAGTGGCTGCGCTCCGCACAGCGCTTCCCGGTTATCGTCGAACTGGAGCGTGACCAGTTGCAGGACAAGACCGTATTGCGGGTCGGTGGCCAGGCCGAAGTCATGGCCCTGCCAAGCGAGGGCAACCCATTGAACCTGCTGGGCCGGCTGTTCATGTGGCTGATGAGCTGGCTGTCGTATGCCTATTGAACTACGCCGCCTGCGTGCCCTGCGCCTGGCCTGGGGCGTGGCGCTTTGCCTGGCGGTGAGTTTCGGCATCGGCTTGCCGGTACCGATCCTGGCGCCGGTGTTCGCGGTGTTGTTGCTGGCCATGCGCAGCCAGCCCTTGCCCCTGCGTGCGGCACCGGCCTTGGCGGTGCTGGTGCTGCTTGCCTGCGGCAGCGGGCTGCTGCTGATTCCGCTGCTGCGCCATGCCCCGGTAAGTGGGGTGTTGCTGGTGAGCGTGGGGGTTTTCCTTACCTTGCGTTATGCACTGAAAGGCGGCAATGGCCTGTTGGCCAATTTGCTGGTTATCGGCCTGACCATGATCGCTGCCGCCGGCACCAGCGACTTCAGCCTGGCGCTGTCGGTGGTCGAAGCGCTGGCCAAAGGCATGCTGCTGGCGGTGCTGGGCACGGCAGCGGCGCATGTGTTGTTTCCCGAGCCGGCCGATGCGCCGGCGCAACCGGCACCGCCTCTGCTCGACAGTGACCAGGTGAGCTGGGTTGCCTTGCGTGCCACCCTGATCGTCATGCCGGCCTTCCTGCTGGCGCTGATCGCCCCGGACCAGTACATGCCGCTGATCATGAAGGCAGTGAGCCTTGGGCAGCAGGCCGGTGAGACCCGCGCGCGGCATGCCAGCCGCGAGCTGATCGGCTCGACCTTGCTGGCCGGGTTGCTGGCGATATTGATGTGGGGCGCGTTGAGCCTGTTCGTGCACCTGTGGATGTTTTTCCTGTGGGTGCTGCTGTTCGTCCTTTGGCAGGGGCGCAGGCTTTACCGGGCGGTGGATACCAGGCAAAGCCCGGCGTACTGGGTGAGTTGCCTGACGACCATGCTGATCTTGCTGGGGCAGTCGGTGCAGGACAGCGCGGGCGGGCAGGATGTGTACCGCGCCTTTGCCGTGCGCATGGCGCTGTTTCTGGCGGTGTCGGTGTATGCCAGTGCCATGCTGATCTGGATTGACCGGCTTCGGATGCGGCGTGGGCTTCTTCGCGGGTGAACCCGCTCCCACAGGTATCGCGTTGCCCATGGGATCACGCAATTCTTGTGGGAGCGGGTTTACCCGCGAAGAGGCCAGTACAGGAAAACCTAGGGCTTCCAGTCAACCCCACTCTCTTCCAGGTAGGCGTCCACCGCTGCCCCAACAGTGGGATGAAATGCCGACTCCCCCATATGCTCGAACAACTCGAACTGCCGCATCTTGTCCTTTACCGGGTCCTTCATCTCGGCAAACTGCAACTCCACCCCCCGCGCCTCCAGCGCCCGGTCCAGCTCGGCCAGCATGTCCGCCGAGGTGATATCGATGCTGGTCACCGGCTCTGCCGCGATCACCAGCCGTTGTACCGGGGTAGGCGATGCATCCACCGCCGCCATCACCGTGCTCTGGAACTCTTCGGCATTGGCAAAGAACAGCGGGGCATCCCAACGCAGCAGCACCAGCCCCGGAATGCGTCGGGCCTGTGGATAACGCTGCACATCATGGTAACCGCGGGTGCCATCCACCCGTCCCAGCACCGCATGATGCGGCCGCCAGCCGTCCCACAGGAATTCGATCACCGATATAGCCACGGCAATGCAGATACCGGGAATGGCCCCGAATACCGCTACGCCGACGAAGCAAGTGAACGACAGCCAGAATTCCCATTGCTGCATGCGGAAGATGCGCTTGAGGTCGGCGAACTCGAACAGGCCCAATGCTGCGGCAATCACCACTGCCGCCAGGGCGCTGTTGGGCAGGTGTTGCATCAGGTTGGGCGCCACCAGCAGCAACAGGGTCACCGCCAGCGCGCCGATAATACCGGTGAGCTGAGTCTGCGAGCCGGCCGCTTCGGCCACGGGGGTGCGCGATGAGCTGCTGCTGATGGGGATGCCCTGGAACAGCCCCGAGGCCAGGTTGGCCACACCCAGGCCGAACATTTCCTGGTTGGGGTTGACCGGGGCCTTCATGCGCGCGGCGTATGAACGTGACAGCACACTGGTATCGGCGAACGACACCAACGCTACTGCGATGCCGCCGAGCAGCACCTCCACCAGATCGATATCGCTGACCCAGGGGAACACGAAGCTGGGTAGCCCCTGTGGCAGTTCGCCGAGCACTTTCACGCCTTGCTGGTCGAGCCCCAGCAGGCTCACCGCCAGCGTGGCCAGCACCACAGCAATGAGAATGCCCGGCAAACGCTTGAACGGCTTGAGCAGCAGGATCAGCGCCAGGCTACCGCCACCGACCACGAAGCTTGGCCAATGGCCCTGGCCGGCGAGCAATGCCTGGATCAGGTTCCAGGTATCCCGCAGCGGGCCCTGGCTGTCGACCGACAGGCCGAACAGTTTGGGCAACTGGCTGATCAGCACCGTGAGGGCGATGCCGTTCATGTAGCCATAGCGGATCGGCTTGGACAGCAGTTCGGTGATGAAGCCCAGGCGCAGCAAACCGGCGATCACACAGAACGCCCCGGCGACCAGGGCCATCATGCTGGCGATGGCGATTGCCCGTTGCGGGTCGCTGGCGGCGTACTGCACCACCACTGCCAGGATCGGCGCGGCCAGCGCCGAGTCCGGGCCCAGCACCAGGATGCGGCTGGGGCCGAACAGGGCGTAGGCCAGCAGCGGGATGATGGTGGCGTACAGGCCGTAGATGCCGGGTACGCCAGATGCCTCGGCATAGGCGATGCCCACCGGCACCAGCATGGTGGTGAGCACCAGGCCGGCGGCGATGTCCCTGGGCAGCCAGGCGGGTTGGTAGTGGAGCAGGGTGACCAGGCCGGGGAGCCAGCGTTGCCAGTCGAGGCGGGGTTCTTCGGGCATGGGGCGTGCGTCCAGGGGAGGGTGCTGAATCACAGCTTAGATGCTGAATTCCGGGGCCGCTCTGCGGCCCTTTCGCGACACAAGGCCGCTCTCATAGAACAACACATGACTCATTGGTTTGGTGAGGTTCTGTAGGAGCAGCCTTGTGCTGCGAAGAGGCCGGTACTGACAAAGCCTGTCTGTTGCTT
>NZ_JWLN01000025.1:0-98929 GCF_000814065.1 Pseudomonas sp. C5pp
CGATCTCCCAGGCGCAGACAATCCCGCGGTAAACACCTGCAAGCCCTGATGCGCGCCCCTGACCAAAAACCAGAGTTAACCTTGGGTTAATCGACCCAAGCCAGCATGACCCTTTCAACGTACTGCCAAGGCGAAGACATGCGCGTCCTCCTGCTCTTCCTGACACTGCTGCTGGCCGGCCCGTTGCAGGCCAACCCGTTCGATGTCAAACCGGACTTCCTGCCGGTCAACCAGGCCTTCGTGCTTACCCACGACCGCCAGGCCGACGGCCAGATGCGCCTGTTCTTCCAGATCCAGCCTGGCTACTACCTGTATCAGAAGCGCCTGAAATTCGACGGCCTGCCTGCCGAACAGCACCCGCAACTGCCGGCCGCTCTCAACCACCACGACGAGTTCTTCGGCGACAGTGCGGTGTACCGCGACCAGCTCGAACTGCTGCTCCCGGCCGATGCCCAGGGCCAGCTGCGCCTGGGCTGGCAGGGCTGTGCCGACGCCGGCCTGTGCTACCCCCCGCAAACCACGTTGGTCGACCTGGGTGGCAGTGTGGCGTCGGCGGCCGAACAAGCCAGTGACCAGGCCCTGGCCAGCGACCTGCAAAAAGGCCACCTGGTCTGGAGCCTGCTCGCGTTCTTCGGCCTGGGCCTGTTGCTGGCCTTTACCCCCTGCTCGCTGCCGATGCTGCCGATCCTCGCCGGGCTGGTGCTGGGCAATGGCGCCAGTGCCCGGCGCGGCTGGATACTGGCCGGGGTCTATGTACTGAGCATGGCCCTGGTGTATGCCGCCCTGGGCGTGGTCGCCGCACTGCTGGGTGCCAGCCTGCAGGCCTGGCTGCAGCAACCCTGGCTGCTGGGCAGCCTGGCGGGGCTGTTCGTGCTGCTGGCCCTGCCGATGTTCGGCGCCTTCGAACTGCAACTGCCCGCCGCCGTGCGTGACCGCCTCGACCGCGCCGGGCAAGGCACCCGCGGCGGCAACCTGTATGGCGCGGCGCTGCTCGGCGCGCTGTCCGGCCTGCTGATGGGCCCGTGCATGACCGCGCCGCTGGCCGGCGCGCTGCTGTACATCGCCCAGAGCGGCGACGTGCTGCAAGGGGCGCTGGTACTGTTCAGCCTCGGCCTGGGCATGGGCGTGCCGCTGCTGTTACTGGTAACCCTGGGCAACCGCTACCTGCCCCGACCGGGCGCCTGGATGAACCGGGTCAAGGGCGTGTTCGGCTTCGTGTTCCTGGGCATGGCGCTATACACCTTGCGCAGCCTGCTGCCCGCAGCATTGCTGCTGGCCCTGAGCGGCGCCTTGCTGATTGCCCTGGCCTGGGCTGCCTGGCCGGCCCTACAGCGGTTGCCGGCATTGCGCGCCTTGCCACTGCTGGGTGCCCTGTGGGGCGGCCTGCTGCTGGTGGGGGCGGCAGCCGGTGGCGACGACCTCTGGCAGCCGCTGCGCCCGTTCGCCGGTAGCGGCGCTACGCCGGCCACCGACCAGCACACCGAGGACGCCTTCGTCACCGTCAGCCGCCCCGAAGACCTGCAACGCGAACTGGATGCGGCCAAGGCCCGTGGCCAGTGGGTGATGCTCGACTACTATGCCGATTGGTGCGTGTCGTGCAAGGTCATGGAAAAACAGGTGTTCGCCCGCAGCGACGTGCAGGCCGGCCTGGCCGGTGTGCACCTGCTGCGCCTGGACGTGACCGCCGACACCCCGGCCAGCCAGGCCTTGCTGCAGCGCTACCAGGTACCCGGCCCGCCCAGCATCATCTGGGTCGGCCCGGAAGGCGACGAACGCCGCGCGCGGCGCATCACCGGTGAAGTGGATGCGGCCGCCTTCCTGCAACACTGGACCCAGACCAGGAGCCAAGGCTGATGCTGACCGTAACCCTCGGGCCACTGACCATGGCCCTCAACCACCTGCTGATGCTCACCGCCCTGGTGATCGCCAGCATGGTCGGCTGGTGGGTCGCCCGGCGTGGCGGCGAGAGCCCGGAATCGGCACTGTTCAACCTGTTCCTGATCGGCCTGCTGTGCGCACGCGCCGGCTTCGTGCTGGCGTACTGGCCGATGTACCAGGACGACCCGCTGCAGATCATCGATATCCGTGATGGCGGCTTCCTGTTCTGGTCGGGCCTTGCCGGCATCGTGCTCGGCGCCCTGTGGCAAGGCTGGCGCCATCCGGGCCTGCGCCGCCCGCTGGGCTGGGCGCTGTTCAGCGGCGCGCTGTTCTGGGGCCTGGCCAGCCTCGGGGGCCACCTGTACAGCAAGGGCACCGAACTGCCCGATTTGAGTCTGCGCAAGGCCAACGGCCAATCCGTGGCGTTGCACAGCTACCGCGGCAAACCGCTGGTCATCAACATCTGGGCTACCTGGTGCCCACCCTGCCGACGCGAAATGCCGGTGCTGCAACAGGCGCAAAGCGCTTACCCGCACGTGACCTTCCTGTTCGTCAACCAGGGCGAGACCCCGGAAAACGTCAGCACCTTCCTCGCCACCACCGGCCTGAGCCTGACCCACGTGCTGTTCGACGGCACCGGCCTGCTGGCCCAGCGCGTCGGCTCCATGGCCCTGCCCACCACCCTGTTCTACGACGCCGACGGGCGCCTGGTCGGCAGCCATCTGGGCGAGCTGTCCCGGGCCAGCCTGCGCCACGCCCTGGAGCCTTTCGACCGGGCCACCGCGCCCGCCCCTGCCGCACAAGGAAACTGACATGCGACTGACTGCACTGCTGCCCCTGTCCCTGGCTCTGCTAGCTGCCCCTCCCCTGCAGGCCGAAGAGCTGCCCAAGGCGATTGCGCAACTGCAAGCCAAGGGCGCCGTGATCAAAGGCAGCTTCGACGCCCCCAACGGCCTGCGCGGGTATGCCGCCGAATACCAGAACAACGGCCTGGCGCTGTACCTCACCCCTGACGGCAAGCATGTACTGGTCGGCAGCCTGTTCGACGAACAGGGCAACGACCTCAGTGCCGAGCCGCTGAAAAAGCTGGTGTATGCGCCGATGAGCAAGGAAATCTGGGCGAAGATGGAGAAAACCTCCTGGATCGCCGACGGCAAGGACGATGCACCGCGCAAGGTGTACCTGTTCAGCGACCCCAACTGCCCGTACTGCAACATGTTCTGGGAGCAGGCACGGCCATGGGTAGAGTCGGGCAAGGTGCAGTTGCGCCATATCATGGTCGGCATCATCCGCGAGGACAGCCCGGGCAAATCGGCGGCGCTGCTGGCGGCGGAAGACCCGGCCAAGGCACTGCAGGAACATGAAAAGGCCGGCAAGGCCAGCAAGTTGAAGGCACTGGAGCAGGTGCCGGAGGCGGTGCAGCAAAAGCTGGCGGCGAACATGGCGCTGATGGAAGAAATGGGCTTGCAGGCGACCCCGGCGATCTTCTATCAGGATGACCAGGGCAACCTGCAAAGCCAGCAAGGCGCACCGCGGCCGGAGTTGCTTGGAAAGATTCTCGGCAAGCGCTGATGTGAAATCGCCGGACGCAATTGTCCGAACGTGTTCGGGCCTCTTCGCGGGTAATCCCTCGGCCACAGGCTCATCGATGCAGGCATACCGAAGAAATTCGCGATTATTCCTACAACTGTGGGCCATTCAGTGCTTTACGTATTCCAGCGTTAATGCGACTAATTTCATCATCAGAGTCCGACTCCGATGATGTGTCGCTCGAAGGTAATCTCGTTCGCTGAGCCTCCCGGAATTTTCTGCTGGCCTGGATATCACGGATAAGTTGGTCCCTCGCGCCATCAGGACGTGATTGGGGAGGGAGCGTTATATCTGGTCTTTTCACCAAAAGCTCATGGGAGTGGCCAAGGGCCGGGCCGACAGTGCCTTCAAGCGCGGCATCGACTAGTTGTCCAGGATGACCCAGCGAACGCTCGATCTTTTGGAAGGCTGGCCTGGTCATACGGTAAAGGTGTTTATTGGCTCTTGAAAATGCGCCAGCGCTTCTCAGGTCTAGATATCTGACGATTCTGGAGAATATGTCGGGTTCATTTATGGAAGTAATGGAAGTGGCCGGTTGCGATATCTGAGCGGAAGGATGTAGCATGTGTTTCATCTGGCCGCTGGGGTCGACGTTATTGACGGGATCGCAACTGCAATAGCAGTACGCATTTATCCCCCCCTTTCCAAACGGGCTCAACCTGTCAGGCGAGATGAATCGCATCATGGCGGGGTTGAATGATCGATAGCCGTTGCCTAGTGCATAGCCGCCCGAAACCAGAGCGAATGCTTCGCCATTGAAGCCAAGTAATGTGAGTGATGACGGTAGTTTCGGGTCATGGCCGTAAGCAGAGTATGCGTGATGCTCCCCTTTGTCAGTTTCCTGCACCGACAGTACCGAGGCCTTTGCGTCTGTCGCGAACAAACCGTATGCCTCACCGCCAGCGACTCGTTGCTCGGCCAAAGGCAGATCAGGCGTGCGAAAAACGGCGCGATGCCGGTCATCATGCTTCAACGTTATGAGCTTATCCCCTTGGTAGAAGACAAACGACCTGCTCGATGAACTGTTCATGATTGAAGCCCCTGATGTCCGGAGTGAATAGAGTACACTGCTACCCACTGTGAGCCCCTTGCAGAGATTGAGGAACTGGTAGAAATAGGTGGTATACCGCGATGGTTTTTTGTCCATCAACCCATCAATGATATATCCCATACGTACCCCATCAACGCGGGGGGCTGGTCACGGGCATCCTAATAAGGAAGGTCAACACTGCATCCCGGCCAGAGTAGCTTGGGAAGATTCTTGGCAAGCGCTGATTACCCGGTTGCCTGTTCCGGCTTGCCGGCGAAAGGGGCGCAAAGCGCCCCCTGCTTTCAATAGCCCTTCGAGCTCCGCCATCAGGTCACTGAACCGGTCAACCTTGTCGTCTTCCAGCGCACTGCCCTGCAGGCCCCGCGAGGCCCTCTGCGTAGCCAGCAGCGAATGCCCGCCCAGTTCGAAGAAGTTGTCGTGCCCCCAACCCACTCGGCCTTAAGCACTTCGGCCCAAAATCCTGCCATTACTTCCTCCGGCTCGTTGCGCGGTATCTGGTAGGCCTGGCTGTGCTCCCACAGGTACTGCGCCAAACCTCGAGAACAACGCCATATCTGTAGGAGCGGCCTTGTGTCGCGAAAGGGCCGCATAGCGGCCCCAGAATTGCTGCATAAAAGCTGAAATTGCTGGGGCTGACGTGCAGCCCTTTCGCGACACAAGGCCGCTCCTACACGGGGCGATGCAGGCCTCACCTGCTTAGGTCACAACCCCTCCAGCTCGTCCTTGAGCACATCGGCCCCGATGCCAGCCAATGGCCAAGTTTACATTTGGCAACACTAAGTTATACCACCTAAGGCGACAAACACCTTTCCGAACCGATCATCGGGAAACAACGCCCGGCAATAAAACACATAACGATCCCACAACAACTTCAGATCCGCCCTACAAAAAACAGAAGTCTTTTTCACTCCCATGATCAGTGAACAGATCGCGATCAGACATACCCCTCAGATAAATCCCACAACACCAACTGCAATTCAAACAACTAGATTACACCCCCGCCAACACATCGCCTCCATCAAACTTGACGCACATGCAGCCTGAATATAAAACCCTTACCCCCTGCATTCGCGAACACACTAAAGGCGAGAAAAATGAACAAAAAGCCATACCCCATAACGCGAACAAAACAGATCCTCATGATCACCAAGGTGTTGATCCTGGAACACCTGCGAGAACCCACTGCGTTGCTGTGGACAGCGGCGGCGCCTTGCTTGATGTTCATACTACTGAGGCAAAGCCGTTCCCTTGCAGCGCCACCAGACTCTCTCTATATATCCTCTGCTGCGTGGTTCTACGCCTACATCGCTGCAAACGTTGCCTTCTTCGGCCTCGGCTTTTATCTAATCGGGCGACGAGAAAGTGGCTTCGTCCGGTCATTCATTTACCAACGCGAGGCAATGCACTTTTCCTCATATCGCACGCCGTCAGCTACACATTGGTCAGTGTCGTGTACTCTAGCTTTTTCTACTTCATCTCCAAGCCTCTATACGGTTCCTACTCGCTATCAGAACTCCTGTACCTTACAGCCGCGTTCTATACGAGTTACCTGATATTCTCCTGCATAGGCTTGGCGATCGCAGCGATGCCCATCAAATTCAGCACAGCCGGCACGCTATTTTCGCTTCTTTCGTTCCTGATGTTACTTTCCGGCTATTTGGGTACCACACAAGACGAACTGACCCACTGGTCAACGTTGATCAACCCCTTGCACCTGAGCACAAGAATAATTACCGGAGAGATACCATTCACCATTAGTTTTCTGACAGCCTTTGTCATTTCAACAGCGGGACTCTATGCAACAGGAAAGCTATTCAGAATCCACCCCATATGGAGCCGCTATTAAAATGCACCTTCTCACCATCAAAAACCTGGACTTTTCATACAACAGCAGCCCTCTACTACAGAACATCACGCTACAGTTGAAAAAAGGAGAAGCCGTTGGCGTACTGGGCAGTAACGGAGCAGGAAAGACCACGCTTTTCGACCTGATCTGCAACATCAGAAAACCAAGCAACGGCACAATCATAAACTCATCCAGACAGCAGGCTTATCTGACTCAAGTACTGACACCACCGCCCTTGCTCAGGATGAGCGAAGTCTACCAACTGATTACACATTTAAACTCCAGATCAGCACCGGATCACTGCGAGGTGCTTTCACGCCTCTCTGAATGGTCACCTTCCCTGTCGAAACGGTATGCTGAAATCTACAAGAAAAAGGCATCTACTTGCAGCTATGGCGAAGTCCGGAGTTTTGTCACACTGACGCTACTGCTAATGGGCAGCGACCTGATCATCCTCGACGAGCCTACTGCGGGGGTAGACCCAGAATTCAGACACCACATATGGCTAGGTATAAAGAACGCGTGCAAAAACGGGGCTGGTGTTTTGATTTCATCTCACTATACCGAGGAAATTGCCACAAACTGCCATCGTTTCTACATGCTCGCTCATCAACACCTCGAGCCATTTGAGAATGCTCATGAGTTTCTCGCTCGCTACCATGCGAACTCTTTTGATGAAGCATTCATCAATGCGTCGATGTCGCAGGAAGAAATCGGGGCTGCATCATGACGGCGAAGAACCATGGGAAAGGTGGGGTTGCAGGTATGGCACCGGCTGCGCCGGTGTTCGCGGGCATGCCCGCTCCCACAGGTGCAGCGCCAAACCTCGAGAACAACGCCGTATCTGTAGGAGCGGCCTTGTGTCGCGAAAGGGCCGCATAGCGGCCCCAGCAATTTCAACTTTTGTGCACCAATCCAGGGGCGGTGCAGGCCTCACCTGCTAAGGTCACAACCCCTCCAGTTCGGCCATCAGGTCACTGAGCCGGTCGACCTTGTCGTCATCCAGCACACTGCCCTGCAGCCCCTGCACATACACCGCCAGCTCCTCCACCGTGCTGCACTCGAACATCGCCCGCAGCGGCACGTTCAGTTGCAGCTGCTTCTGCACCCGCGAGGCGATTTGCGTGGCCAGCAGCGAATGCCCGCCCAGCTCGAAGAAGTTGTCGTGCACCCCGACCCGCTCGGCCTTGAGCACATGGGCCCAGATACCTGCCAGTACCTCTTCCAGCTCATTGCGCGGCGCCTTGTAGGCCTGGCTGTGCTGGCCACCGATGTCGATGGCCGGCAAGGCCTTGCGGTCGAGCTTGCCGTTGGCGTTGTGCGGCAGGCTGTCGAACCAGCCCCAGTGCAGTGGCACCATGTACTCCGGCAACTCGGCACGCAGGCGCAGCTTGAGCTGTTCCAGCAACGCAGCGTCGGCTGCAACACCCTGATGCGCCACCAGGTAACCCACCAGGTGCTTGCCATTGACGCCCTCCTGCACGCCAACGGCAGCGTCGCGGATCTCTGGCTGTTCGTGCAGGCGGGCTTCGATTTCGCCCAGTTCGATGCGGTAGCCGCGAATCTTCACCTGATGGTCGATGCGCCCGACATACTCCAGCACCCCGTCCGGGCGCTGCCGCGCCAGGTCTCCGGTGCGGTACAGGCGTTCGCCCGGTGCACCATGAGGATGGGGAATGAACGCCAGCGCCGTGCGCACCGGGTCGCCGACATAGCCACGGCCCACGCCGGTGCCAGCCACGCACAGCTCACCTGTCGCACCCAGTGGTACCAGCGTCTGGTCCTCGCCGTACAGATACAGGCGGTTGTTGTCGGTCGGCGTGCCGATCGGCAGGTAGCTGCCACGGGTCGAGGCGGCATCGACGCGGAAGAACGCCACGTCATCGGAGCACTCCGCCGGGCCGTAGGCGTTGACCAGGCCGATCTGCGGGTAGCGCTGCAGCCACTGCGCCGCCAGCTCCGGAGGCATGGCTTCGCCGGTCGGCAGCATCCAGCGCAGGCCTTCGAGGGCCTGGTGGTCGTTGGCCAGCATGCCCTGGATCAGCGACGGCACGCTCTCCAGCACGCTGATGCCGGTGGCCTGCACATGCGCCAACAGGCCCTGCGGGTCATGGGCGATGGCGTTCGGCACGATCTCCACCCTGGCGCCGAACAGCGGTGCGGCAAGGAACTGCCACACCGAAATGTCGAAGCTCTGCGAGGCCGTCTGGGCGATCACGTCGTGCTCGCCAAGCGCCAGGTACGGCACCTTGCTCAGCTGGTTGTTGAGCATGCCGCGCTGCTCGACCATCACCCCCTTCGGCAGGCCGGTGGAGCCTGAGGTGTAGATCACATAGGCGAGGTTATCCGGCCCGCTGTGAATGCCGGGGTTGTGGCTGGCCACCGGGCTGGCCTGGATGTCTTCCCAGACCAGCAGCTGCGGCCGTGCCGCCAACGCAAGCTGGTCCAGCAACTGCCGCCCTTGCCCGGCACAGGCCGCGCTGCACACCAGCACGGGTGTACGGCTGAGCTGGATGATGCTTTGCAGGCGCGCCGCCGGCAGGCCCGGGTCCAGTGGCAGGTAGCCGGCGCCGGCCTTGAAGCTGCCGACGATCATGCCCAGCAGCGGTAGCCCACGCTCGGCCAGCAGTGCCACCGGCTGGTCCACGTTCACACCCGCCGCGATCAAGGCATGGCCCAGACGGTTGGCCGCCAGGTTCAAGCCGGCGTAGTCGTAGGACGCGTCCAGGCAGCGGGCCACGGTACGTTGCGGATGCGCGGCCACCTGCGCCTCGAACTGCGCGATGTAACTCTGTTCCAACGGATAGGCGCGCGCGGTGCGGTTGCAGTCTTCCAGCAGGAAGCGCTGCTCTTCCGCACCCAGCAACGGCAGTGCGCTCATCTCCCCTTCAAAGCCTTGCACCAGCGCCAGCAGCAGGCGCTTGAACTCGGCCAGCAGGCGCTCGACGGTCGGGTAGTCGAAATAGCGCTGGTCGAACGACAGGTGCAGGCCAAGGTCATCGCCCGGGTAGCACACCGCTGTCAGCGGGAAGTTGGTGTGGGTACGGCCCGAGTCGGAGCTGGCATTCAGGTGCTGGGCGTGGTCGAGCACGGCAGTTTCCACCGGCGCGTTCTCGAACACGAACAGGCTGTCGAACAGCGGCTGGCCCTTGGGCAGTTCGCTGCATTCCTGGATGGCCACCAGCGGCAGGTATTCATACTCGCGCAGCTCCATGTTGTGCTCCAACAGGCCTTGCAACCACTGCCGCACACTGCAGCGCTCACCCGCCACAGGCAATTGCACGCGCAGGGCGACGCTGTTGATGAACAGGCCGACGGTACGCTGCATCTGCGGCATGCTCACCGGGCGCCCGGCCACGGTCACGCCAAAGGCCACGTCGCGGTCGCCACTGTAGCGCGCCAGCACCAGTGCCCAGGCCGCCTGGGCGAAGGTGTTGACGGTGAGCTGGTGGGCCTGGGCCAGTTCGCGCAGGCGCACGCCGTCGGTCACCGCCAGGCGGGTGTAACAGTCGCCGACGATCATGCCGCTACCGGCATGGTCGTGGCGCAGCGGGCGGTCGCTGGGGATCGTGGTGGCGCGTTCGAAGCCGGCCAGGTTGGCCTGCCACCAGGCTCGCGCGTCGTCCAGGCCCTGGCGTTGCAGCCAGCCGATGTAGTCGCGGTAGCGCGGTGGCACCGGCAAGCGGGCCTGGCGCCCCTCGCCGAGGGCCTGGTAGATCTCGAAGAAATCGTTCATCAGCAGCGAGCGGCACCAGGCATCGATGAGGATGTGGTGGTTGCTCATCATGAACCAGTAGCGCTCGTCGGCCACACGCACCAGGCGCAGGTGGAACGGCGCCTCGCTGAGCAGGGCGAAACCAGCCTCGCGTTCCTGCTTGTGCAGGGCCTGCAGGCGCTGCTCCTGGGCGTCGTCGTCGAGGCCACGCCAGTCCTGATAGTCCACCGGCATGTTGCCCGGTTTGTGGATGATCTGCAGCATCGCCTCGCCGGTGTTCCAGCTGAACGATGCGCGTAGCGCCTCGTGGCGTGCCACCACCGCCTGCCACGCCTGGGCGAAGCGTTCGGGGTCGAGCGCGCTGTTGATGCGGTAGCGGTCCTGCATGTAGTAAAGGCCGTTGCCCGGCTCCAGCAGGGTGTGCAACAGCATGCCCTCCTGCATCGGCGTCAGCGGGTAGACGTCCTCGATCTGCGCGGCCGGTACCGGCAGCGCGTCGATCTGCGCCTGGGTCAGGTGCGCCAGCGGGAAGTCCGATGGAGTGAAACTGCCGTTGCCATCAGCCAGGCAATGCTCGACCAGCGCCAGCAGCTCCTGACGATAGGCCTCGGCCAGGCAGGCGATGGTCCGCTCGTCGTAGCGTTCGGTGCTGAAGGTCCAGCGCAGTTGCAGGGCGCCGCCGTACACCTGGCCATCGACACTCAGCCAGTTGGGCAGCGGTGCATCGAGGTCGTGGGCCAGGCCGGCCGGGGCGTCCAGCGGCTGGAACAGGGCTGTGCTGTCGAACTGCTGGTCGAACTGGCCCAGGTAGTTGAAGGTGATGCGTGCCTGCGGCAGGGCCGCCATCTGCTCACGCACGGTCGTATCGGCCAGGTAGCGCAACACGCCATAACCCAGCCCTTTGTGCGGCACCTGGCGCAGTTGCTCCTTGATGCGCTTGATCGAGCCTGCCCGCGCTGCATCGTCCTCGCCTGGCAGCGGGCGCAGGCTCAGCGGGTAGGCGTTGGTGAACCAGCCGACGCTGCGGGTCAGGTCCATGTCTTCGAACAGCCCGTCACGGCCATGGCCTTCAAGCTGTACCAGCACTTCTTCATCACCGCTCCAGCGGCACAGGGCACGCGCCAGCGCGGTCAGCAGCAGGTCGTTGACTTGGGTGTGATAGGCCGCCGGGGCCTGCTGCAGCAACTGCCGGGTCTGCGCCACATCCAGGCCGATGGCCAGGGTACGGGCGTGGCGGTGCAGGTTGCCGCCCTGCGGGTGATCACATGGCAGTTCACGGCGCACACCACCCAACTGGCCTTGCCACCAGCCCAGCTCGTCGCGCAGCGAATCACTGCCGGCATAGCTGGCCAGGCGTGCGGCCCAGTCGCCCATGGCGTGGGTCTTGGCCGGCAGCGGCTGGCCTCGGTACAGCGCCTGAAGGTCTTCCAGCAGCACGCGCCACGACACGCCATCGACCACCAGGTGATGGATCGCCAGCAACAGGCGCTGGCCGCCCTGGCCGTCATTTACCAGCAAGGCGCGCAACAGTGGGCCCTGTTCCAGGTCGAGGCTGCGTTGCAGGTCGGTGTACAGCGGTTGGCAATCGGCGAAGTCGGCGACCGTGGCTGTCCACAGTAATTGCCCGGTGGCAGGCGAAGCATATTCGGCCTGCCAGCGGCCCCGGGCCTGGCCAAAGCGCAGGCGCAGGCTGTCGTGGTGCTGCACCAGGTCGGCCAAGGCTCGCTTCAGTACCCCCTCATCCAGCGGCTTGCGTGCCTCCAGCAGAACAGCCTGGTTCCAGTGCTGCGGCTGTGGCACTTCACTGTCGAAGAACCAGTGCTGGATCGGCGTGAGGCCGGCCTGGCCCTGGCGCAGGCCCTGTTCGATGCTGCTGGCGGCTTCGCTGCGCTGAACGATGGCGGCCAGGGTCTGGATGGTCTGATGCTGGAACAGGTCGCGCGGGGTGAACTGCAAGCCGGCCTGACGAGCACGGCTGACCACCTGGATCGACAGGATCGAGTCGCCGCCCAGTTCGAAGAAGTTGTCCTGCACGCCGACCCGGGCAATGTTGAGCACGTCGCGCCAGATCTGCGCCAGTTGCGCTTCCACCTCGTTGCCAGGCGCCTGGTACTGCTGGCGTGCCTGTTCCAGGTCCGGCAGCGGCAGCGCACGGCGGTCGAGCTTGCCGTTGCCCATCAGCGGCAGGCTGTCGAGCAGCACCAGGTGCGCCGGCACCATGTAGTCCGGCAGGTGCTGGCGGGCATCGGCTTTCACCGCGTCGCGCAGCAGGCCCTGGGCCTCGCTGTCGGCAGCGGCCTGCCTGCACACCAGGTAACCCACCAGTTGCTTGCCGCCCGGCAGGTCGAGGGCCAGCACCACAGCCTCGTCGACATCGGCATGCGCCTGCAGGCGGCTTTCGATTTCGCCCAGCTCGATACGGAAACCGCGAATCTTCACCTGCTGGTCGGCGCGGCCGACGTACTCGACCAGGCCATCGCTGCCCAGGCGCACCAGGTCACCGGTGCGATACAGGCGCCCGCCTTCACTGCCGAACGGGTCGGCGACGAAGCGCTCGGCGCTTAGGCCCGGGCGGTCGTGGTAACCCTGGGCCAGGCCGGCACCGCCGACATACAGCTCGCCAACACCGCCTTGCGGCAACAGGGCAAGGTCTTCGTCGAGGATGTAGGCCGTGCGGCTACCGATGACACGGCCGATCGGCACGCTGCCCAGCTCCGCCGGCAGTGTCTGTGGTGCCAGGCAGGCCAGCGGCATGACCACGGTTTCGGTCGGCCCGTAGGCGTTGAAGAACTGCTGCGGCGCAAAGGCTTGGCGGATGCGCTGCAAGTGTTCGCCGGTCAGCGCCTCACCACCGGTAATGACCAGGCGCACTGGCAACTGCTCGCCCTGCCCGGCCAAGTACTGGGCCAACTGGCTGCCGTAGCTTGGCGTGAAGCCGAGGATGCTCACCTGCTGCTCGCGCACCAGCTGGCAGATGTCTTCGGCACCCCACTGCCCCTGGGCACGCAGCACCACGCGGGCGCCACACAGCAGCGGCACCCACAGGCGTTCGCTGGCGGCGTCGAAATTGATCGAATAGAAGTGCAGCTCGCAGTCATCGCTGCGCATGCCGAACGCGTCGATCACCGCCTGGCAATGCATGGCGAACTCGCCGTGGCTGACTACCACGCCCTTGGGCTTGCCGGTGGAACCGGAGGTGTAGATCAGGTAGGCCTGGTGCTGCGGCAGGTTGAGGTTGTCCAGCGGCGCATCGCTGTAGGCCGACAGGCTGGCGCTGTCGTCTTCCAGGCTCCAGCGCACCACGCCTTCGGGCAGCTGCCCCAGGGTTTGCAGCAGCGCGCGCTGGCTGAGCAGCAGGCCGATGCGGCTGTCTTCAATCATGTAGCGCAGGCGGTCGAGCGGGTATTCGGGGTCGAGCGGCACATAGGCGCCACCGGCCTTGAGGATGGCCAGCAGGCCGACGACCATTTCCAGCGAACGCTCCAGCGCCAGGCCCACACGCACCTGCGGGCCGACGCCACGCTCGCGCAGGGCGCGGGCCAGGCGGTTGGTCTGCTGGTCGAGTTCGGCATAGGTCATGTGCCGGCCGGCGAAGGTCAACGCGCCAGCGTGTGGCGTACGCGCAGCCTGGGCGGCGAACAGGCCATGCACGGTCTGGTCGAGAGCGAGACCCTGCTCGCCCTGCAACTGGCCAGCCAGCAACTGCTGCTCGGCGCTGCTCAGCATCGGCAGCTCGCACAGGCGCTGTTGCGGGTTGTCGAGCAGGCCCACCAGCAATTGCTGCCAGTGCTCGGCCATGCGTGCGATGCGTGGTTCGTCGAACAGGTCACGGCTATAGGTCAGACAGCAACCCAGGCGGCCGTCGAGGTCGGTCACCTCCAGGTACAGGTCGAACTTGGTGGCGCTGGCGTCGTTGACCAGGTAATCCACCTGCATGCCGGCAAGCTGGCGGCTTTGCTGGAAGGCCCAGCGCTGAACGTTGCACATCACCTGGAACAGCGGGTTGTAGGCGCTGCTGCGCGGTGGCTGCAGGGCTTCCACCAGCTGGTCGAACGGCAGGTCCTGGTGCGACTGGCCTTCGATAGCAACCTGGCGTACCTGCTCCAGCAACTGCGCGGCGCTCATCTGGCCGTCCAGCTCGCAACGCAGCACCTGGGTGTTGAGGAACGCGCCAATCAGCCCTTCGCTTTCCGGGCGGATGCGGTTGGCCACCGGCGCGCCAATGCGCAGGTCACGCTGGCCGCTATAGCGGTGCAGCAAGGCGGCCAGGGTGGCAGTCATGGTCATGAACAGGGTCAGGCCGCGCTGGCTGTTGAAGGCATGCACGCGGGCAACCAGCGCCGGGTCGAGCTCGAAGCGGTACAGCTCGCCACGGTGGCTCTGCACTGCCGGGCGCGGGCGGTCGGCAGGCAACGCCAGCACTGGGTGCTCATCGCCCAGGCGGGCCTGCCAGTAGGCCAGTTGGCGGGCGCCCTCGCCGCTTTCCAGCCATTGCCGTTGCCACACGCTGTAGTCCAGGTACTGCACTGGCAGCGGCGCCAGCGGCGATTCGCGGTCATCGACGAAGGCCTCGTACAGCTCGCCCAGTTCGCGGGCAAAGATGTCCATGGCCCAGCCCTCGGTGACGATATGGTGCAGGGTCAGCACGAAGAAATGCTCGCGCTCTTCGGCTTTGACCAGGCAGGCACGCAGCAGCGGGCCGCGCTCCAGGTCGAACGGCTGGTGCGCCTGGTCGTCGGCCAGTTGCTGCAGGTGTTGTTGGCGGGCATCTGCGGGTAAGGCGCTGAAGTCTTGCCAGTCGAGGTGCAGGCTGCTGTCTTCGGCCACGCACTGATACGGCACGCCATCGATGCTGGGGAAGGTGGTGCGCAGGGTTTCGTGGCGCACCACCAGCGCCTGCAACGCTCGCTCGAAGGCATCCACATGCAGGGTGCCGCGCAAGCGCGCCATGCCGCCGACGTTGTACGCCGGGCTGCCCGGCTCCATTTGCCAGAGGAACCACATGCGCTGCTGCGAGTACGACAGCGGCACCGCCTGGCGGCGGTCGACGCGGGTGATTGCGCCTTGCAGGTTGCGCTCACCGGCAGCACGAATACGCGTGATCTCGGCACAGAAGGCGCCCAGCTCGCTGGCGTCGAACAGGGCCTTGAGCGGCAGTTCGACATCGCAGGCCTGACGCGTGCGCGAGACAATCTGAGTGGCCAGCAGCGAATGGCCGCCGAGGGCGAAGAAGTCGTCCTGCAGGCCGATGCGCGGCAGGTTCAGCACCTCGCGCCAGATGGCGGCGACCTGCTGCTGCAACTCGGTTTGCGGCTCGACGTGCTGCCGCTGCTGCCACACCGGGGCGGGCAATGCCTTTCGGTCGACCTTGCCGCTGGGGCCAAGTGGCATCTGCGCCAGCGGGATGAGTTGTGCCGGCACCATGTAGGCCGGTAGTTGTTCAGCCAGCACCGTCAGCAATGCATCAGGCTGAGCGCTGCCACTGTAGTAGCCGACCAGTTGCGCACCTACGGCATCCTTGTGAATCAGCACCAGCGCCTGTTCGACCCCCGGCTGCGCCAGCAGGCAGGCCTGGACTTCCTCGGGTTCGACACGGAAGCCACGCACCTTGACCTGCTGGTCTAGGCGGCCAAGGTATTCCAGCGCCTCGGTCTGCACCTGCCAGCGGGCGCGGTCGCCACTGCGGTACAGGCGCTCGCCATTGCCGTCAGCCTGGGGCACGAAGCGCTCGGCGGTGAGGCCCGGGCGGCCCAGGTAGCCACGGGCCAGGCCTGCACCGCCGAGGTACAGCTCGCCGGGCACACCGGGGGCGGTCAGTTCCAGCTCGTCGTCCAGCACACGGCACAGCACATTGCCCAGCGGGCGGCCGATCGGCGAGCGTTCGCCATCGGTGGCCTGGCAGTGCCAATGGGTGACGTTGATGGCAGTTTCGGTCGGGCCATAGCGGTTGTGCAACTGCACCTGTGGCAGCACCTGCAGCACGCGGTCACGCAGTGCCGCGGACAGCGCTTCGCCACCGGAGAACAGCCGGCGCAGGCTGCTGCAGGCACCCGCCTGCGGCTCCTGGACGAACACCTGCAACAGCGGCGGCACGAAGTGCAGCGTGGTCACGCCATGGGCCTGCACCAACGCGGCGATGCGCTGCGGGTCGCGGTGCTCGCCAGGGCCGGCGAGCACCAGCTTGCAACCGGTCACCAGTGGCCAGAAGCATTCCCACACCGAAACGTCGAAGCTGATCGGCGCCTTCTGCATCAGCACGTCGCTGTCGTCCAGCACATAGCTGGCCTGCATCCATTGCAGGCGCTCGGCCAGTGCCGCGTGGGTATTGCCCACGCCCTTGGGCTGGCCGGTGGAGCCGGAGGTGTAGATCACATAGGCCAGGTTGTCGCCATGCAGATGCAACCCGGGGGCATGGCTTGGCCAGCTGTCCAGGTGCAGCTGGTCGAGGGCGATGGCGCTGACGCCATCAACCTGTGGCAGCTTGCCCAGCAGGCTGCTGTGGCTCAGCAACAGGCCAGCGTTGCAGTCGGCGAGCATGTAGGCCAGGCGCTCGGCCGGGTAATCGACGTCCAGCGGCACATAGGCACCACCGGCCTTGAGAATGGCCAGCAGGCCCACCAGCAGCTGCGGCGAACGCTCGATGGCGATGGCCACGCAAGTGTCCGGGCCCACGCCTTTGTCACGCAGGTAGTGGGCCAGACGGTTGGCTTGCTGGTGCAACTCGGCGTAATCCAGGCTGCCACCGTCCCACACCAGGGCGGTGCGCTGCGGGGTCAGGCGTGCCTGTTCATTGAGCTGCTCGACCAGCAGGCGTTGCGGCGGCGCAGCGGGTGCCTCGCCCCAGCTCAGCAGTTGCGCGCGGCCAGGCTCGTCGAGCAGTTGCACCTCGCCCAGCGCCCGCTGCGGCCCGGCACACACCTGCTCGAGCAGGGCCAACAGGTGCTGGGCCAGGCGCTTGACGGTACTGGCATCGAACAATTCGGCGGCATAGTCGAAGGCCAGGCTCAGGCGGCCCTGGTGGTCTTCTTCACTGTGCAGCTGCATGTCGAACTTGGCTTCGCGACTGTGCCACGGCAGCTCTTCGGCCAGCAGGCCCGGCAGGCGGCGCAGCGCAGACAGGTCACGTTGCTGGTGGTTGAACATGACCTGGAACAGGCCTTGCTCGCGAGCCTCGGGCAGGGCTTCGAGCAGTTGCTCGAACGGCAGGTCCTGGTTGGCCTGGGCATCCAGGGTGGCCTGGCGCACCTGGGCCAGCAACTGGTCGAACGGCAGGCGGCCGTCGAGCTGCGCACGCAGCACCTGGGTGTTGATGAAGAAGCCGACCATGCCTTGGGTTTCCAGGCGCGGGCGGTTGGCGTTGGGCACGCCGACACGAATATCGGCCTGGCCACTGTAGCGGTGCAACAGCGCCTGCCAGCCGGCCAGCAGTACCATGAACAGGCTGGCCTGCTGTTCGCGGGCCAGGCCCTTGAGCGCTTCGGTGAGCCTGGCCGGTACCTTGAGGTTGAAGCGAGTGGCGCGGTGGTCGCGCTGGCTGGCGCGCGGGTGGTCGGTACACAGGTCGAGCACCGGCAGTTCATCCCCCAGACGCGCCTGCCAGTACTGCAGCTGACGCTCGGCTTCGCCTGCGGCCAGCCACTGTCGCTGCCAGGTGCCGTAGTCGGCATAACCCAGGGTCAGCGGTGCCAGGTTGGCCTCAAGGCCCTGGCAATGGGCTGCGTACAGTTTGGCGAATTCGTCGAGCAGGATGTTCAGCGACCAGCCGTCGGCGACGATATGGTGCAGGGTCACCCACAGTTGATGGTGTTCATCGTCCAGGCGCGCCAGGGTCACCCGCAGCAACGGCCCCTGGGTCAGATCGAACGGCTGGCGAGCTTCGGTTTCACGTTGGGCGGCGACCTGTTCGGCGGCCTGGCCTTCGAGGTCCAGGCGGCGAAGGTCGAACGGCTGCTGCGCCTGGATGCGCTGCAGGGCCTGGCCGTTCTCTTCGGCAAACAGGGTACGCAGTGATTCATGGCGCGCCACCAGCGCCTGGAAGGCCGCTTCCAGTGCGTTTTCGTCCAGCTCACCGCGCAACTGCAGGCCGGCCGGAATGTTGTAGGCTGCCGACTGCGGGTCCAACTGCCACAGCAACCACAGGCGGTTTTGCGCCAGCGACTGGGGCAGCGCCTGGGTGCGTTTCAGTGTAGCGATGGCACCGACCCGGCCACCGCCTTCGGCGATGATCGCGGCCACGGCCTTGGCGTAGTCAGCCAGTATCGGCGCTTCGAACAGGGTGCGCAGGCCCAGCTCGATGCCCAGTTCATCGGCCAGGCGTGCGGTGGCGTGGGTGGCGGCGATGGAGTTGCCGCCCAGCAGCAGGAAGTGGTCGTCCGCCGCCACCGCCTCGACCTTGAGGATGTCGCGCCACACACCGGCGATGCGCGCCAGCAGTTCATTGCCGGCGGCATCCGTGGCAACGGGCTCGCCCACCTCAGGGAAGCGGGCATAGCAGTCCAGGCTGCCATCGTCCATGCGCTGGCGGCAGGCCGAACGCTGCAGCTTGCCGCTGGAGGTCTTGGGTAGCGCCCCCGGGTTCAGCAGCAGGACCACGGCCGGGGCCTGGCGGCAGGCGTCGGCAATCACCTGGCGCAGGGTCTTGATCAGCGCCTGGGGCTTGATCGCCTTCTGCACGTTGCGGCTGATTTCCACCGCCACGCCAATACCCTCCTCGCCTTGCTGCTCGACGGCGAACACTGCCACCCGGCCTTTGCGCAGCACCTCCACTTCGCGCTCGAGGGTTTTTTCCAGGTCCTGCGGGTACAGGTTCTGCCCGCGCACGATCAGCATGTCCTTCAGGCGGCCGGTGACGAACACTTCGCCTTCGCGCATGAAGCCCAGGTCGCCGGTACGCAGCCAGGTCTGGCCGCCCATCTCGACGAAGGTGCGGGCGCTGGCCTCAGGGTTGCGCCAGTAGCCCAGGGCGATGCTCGGGCCGGCGGCCCAGATCTCGCCCACCTGGTTGTCGCCCAGTACCTGCAGGCGTTGTGGTTCGACAATGCGCACGGCATGCCCGGGCTGCGGGTAGCCACAGCTCATCAGCACACTGCCCTTGCCAGGCTCCGCACGGTTGGCGGCGAAGGCTTCGGCGTCCAGCTCCAGCGCGGCGATGCCCTGGCCACGGCGGCTGCCGCTGACGAACAGGGTCGCCTCGGCCAGGCCGTAGCTGGCGAAGAAGCTCTGCGGGTCGAAGCCGCAGGCCTGGAACTTGTCGGCAAAGGCCGCCAGGCTGTCCTGGCGGATCGGCTCGGAGCCGGAATAGGCCACCCGCCAGCGGCTGAGGTCGAGCCCGGCCAGGGAGGCCTCGCTGACCCGCTCGCTGCACAACCGGTAGGCAAAGTCGGGGCCGCCGCTGATGGTGCCGCCGTATTCGCTGATGGCCTGCAACCAGCGCAGCGGCCGGGCCAGGAAGTAGCCCGGCGACATCAGCACACAGGGCACGCCGCTGAAGATCGGCTGCAGCAGGCCGCCGATCAGGCCCATGTCGTGGTACAGCGGCAGCCAGCTGACGATCACATCGTCGGGGTTGAGGTCGATGCCAAAGCCTTGGCGGATCAGTTGTTCGTTGGCCACCAGGTTGCCATGGCTGACCTGCACGCCCTTGGGCAGTGCTGTGGAGCCGGAGGTGTATTGCAGGAAGGCGATGTCATCACCCTTGAGCACGGGCTCGCGCCAGTTTGCAGCCAGTGCCGGGTCCAGGCCATCCACCGCCAGCAGTTCGGGGGCGTTGGCCGCTGTCAGGGCTTCCAGGCCCTGCAGGCTGTCGTGCAGGGCCGCGACGGTCAGCAGCAGGCGCGGCTCGGCGTCGTCGATGATCGACAGCAAGCGCTGCTGGTGGTGCTGGCGCGCGGACTCCGGCGGGTAGGCCGGCACCGCAATCACACCGGCATACAGGCAGCCGAAGAATGCCGCCACATAGTCTGGCCCGCTGGGGAACAACAGCACTGCGCGGTCGCCGAAACCGGCCCGGCTTTGCAAGGCAGCAGCGATGGTGCGTGCGCGCTGGTCGAGGTCCCGGTAGCTGAGCACGGCCTGCTCGCCGGGAGCGTCGGCCAGAAAGCGCAAGGCGACTTTGTCCGGGGTCTGCACGGCGCGCTGCGCCAGGGCCTGGACCAGCGAGAGCGGGAGTTCGAAGGCGTCCGTCATGGGGTGTTCCTGCCAGTGTCTGGTTGGGTCGGGCCGGCTGCTGCGCGAACGTGGGCGCAGCGGCATGTGGCGGCCTGAGGTGTACACAGGGGACGGATGGGCGGGGGGAGAAATTAGCGTGTCACGGCACCGGCAAGGGCACCACGCAGGCCCTTTCGCGGGCAAGCCCGATGCCACAGGCTTAGAACCGGAATGCACGGTTACCAATTACATTTCGCATTTGACAATCATTATCATTCTGAATAGCTTGTCGCCCGTCGTAGGAAGCTTCCCAAATTTGGGTGCGTCCTTTCCCCTCTGTGACAAGGTGATTTCCATGGCGGAACAACTATCCACAAGTAAGTGCGATTCACCATTACTGCAGGCCTTCGTCGACAACCGCAGCATTCTGGTCAAGATCGCTGCCCGCATTACCGGCTGCCGATCGCGCGCCGAAGATGTGGTGCAGGACGCCTTTTTCCGGCTCAGCGCCGCCCCGCAGATAACATCATCGTTCAAGGCGCAGCTGAGCTACCTGTTCCAGATCGTGCGCAACCTGGCCATCGATCACTACCGCAAGCAGGCCATGGAGCTGAAATACTCCGGCAGCGAGGAAGAAGGCCTGAACGTGGTCGTGCAAAATACCTCCCCCGAAGCCACCCACATCAACCTTGCCGCGCTGGATGACATTGCCGAGGCGCTGAACGAACTGCCCCAGCGCACCCGCTATGCCTTCGAGATGTACCGCCTGCATGGCGTGCCGCAGAAGGACATTGCCAAGGAGCTGGGAGTGTCGCCGACGCTGGTCAACTTCATGATCCGCGATGCGCTGGTGCATTGCCGCAAGACGGCCAGTCGGCAGGCCTGAACCTTCAAGGTTGCTGAGGGCACGTGTGGGAGCGGGTTTACCCGCGAACACCGGCATAGCCGGTGCCATGCACCATGTCGCATTCTTCGCGGGTAAACCCGCTCCCACAGGGCCGCACAGCGGCCCCCTGGCACTCAAGCCAATTTACACTTATCGAAAAACCGTTCCCGCCCCAGAATCATCAACGCCGCACGCTTGTGCGGGAAGTCGAACTCCTTGTCGCAATGGAAGCACTGGTCGTGCATGTAGCCGATCATCTTGCCGTTGTCGGCACGCGGCTCGGCCACCACCCGCTGGGTGCGTGGGTCATCCAGGAACAGGTAGTGCACCAGCGCCGATAGCCAGCTGGCCACCTTGTGCGGCCCGCGGTGGCTCTCCTCCCCCACCAGCATGTGGATGCCACGGTCGTAGTCATCGGCCGGGTAGAACGGCGCAATGCGGTCTTCCTTGGCCCAGTACGCCTCGAAGTAGGCAAACGGCTGGTCATCGAAGCAACCGATCAGCGTCAGGGCATGCGGGTCGGCCTCGAGCTTGCCCAGGTATTCGCGATGCTGCGCAAGGGTGCCACCCTCCTGCCAGAACGCCTCCACCCGCGGGTTGTTCTGCCAGCGGTTGAAGCGCTCCAGGTCATGCTCGATCTCCAAGGTACGCAGCGATACCCAACTGCCCAGGCGCGTATCGAAGCGCCGGTACACCTCGCCACGAGGCTTGGGCGCGCGGCGTGGGTGGCGCTTGCCGTTGCTGATCTGCATCTGCTGCGGGTAGGCCACGCTGGCCGACTCGCCCAGCCACGGCTGTGGCAGCTGCCAGAACAGCGCCCGCTCGCACAGGTATTGGCCAGGCTGGTCGCCGGCCAGCAGCAGGCCACTGGTCAATGCCTGAGGCAACGGCTCGGGCAGGTGCCAGGCAAGACGCTGGCAGGCCGCATCGCGGGCCAGCAGCCAATAACAGGCGGCCCACAAGGCCACATAGGGGCGCTCGGGGCACAGCCGCTCGAGGTGGACATGCAGAGTAGCACCCATCTCCAGGCGCAACTGGATCAACGCGCGGCCTTCGAGGGACAGGCTCAGCCAGCTGTCACCCTCCTCGGCACTGAGGCTGCGCCAGCGTGGCGCTGACTGGGGCTGTGATGCGGCATCGAACGGCATGGGCTTGACTCGCGGCAATGAAGAAAAGGCTCACTGCTGAGAACGTTGCCGCATCACGGGAATTTAGTCGCGCGGGGCCGCCACCGTGATGCGGTATGGCTCGAAGATACGCGCCAGCTCACCACTGTCGCGCAGGGCACGCAGCAGCGCCGCGAACGATTGTTCACCGATGGGTGCCCCAGGGCGTAGCAAGGCGTAGTGATGATAGACCTGGTCAATGCGCTGCGAGGGCATCAACTGCTCCCGACTGGCCGGGTTGCGCGCCAGGAAATCGCTGAGGTAGGAACGCGTGACCAAGGCGATGTCGGCGCGGCCGGCCTGCACCATCAGCAGGTTGCTGTCATGGGAATACGTCAGAGTCGCGTTGTAGGCTTTGCGCAGGTAGTCGGGGTCGGAGTTGAAGCCGGCGAACGCATAGTGGTAGCCGTTGAACAGCGCCAGGCGCTTGCCGCGCAGGTCGTCGAAGTAATGCGGGTCACGGCCACTGGCCTTGCGGGCGACGAACACCTCGGCATCTTCCAGGCCCATGTCCACGCTCTGGTGGGCAATCTGCTGCCAGCCCCATGCCGGGTTCTCGAAAATGGCCATGTCGGTGCGGCCTTGCTGGAGGTCACCAAAACGCCGCTGGATGGAGGTGGGCACCACGACGAAGTGGTAGCGCTGCTGCGCGCGATTGAGCGCGTCGACCAACTGCCGCAGCAGGCCGCTGTCGGCGCCCTGCTCCGGGCGTACCGTGTACGGAGGGAAATGCGCAGCGCCAATCTTTACCTCGACGGCATCGGCAGCCCATGCCGGCGCCGCCAGCCAGAACACGGCTAGCAGCATCAGGGAAGACAGGGCCTTCAGGCCGGTCGCTGGAGTCAAGACGGACACTCATCACGGTTCATGCCGGGGTCCGCCTAAGCTAGGCGTTTTCCGGGCCGGACACAACTGCCGGTTAGTGGCACTTTGCGCCAAAGCTGCGGGCAAACTGCCAGGGGATGCCGGATGCCCGGAGTTTCGCTACGCTCTAGCAGGATCTGCAAGGGAGCCTGGTATGGGCCACTGGTTGGTGATCGACCTGGAAGCCACCACCGACGATGGTGGGTGGCCGGTCACAGAGATGGAAGTCATTGAAATCGGCGCAAGCCTGGTTACCCGCGATGGCCGCGAGGTCGACCACTTCCAGCGCTTCGTGAAGCCTCGGCGACGGCCGCAGCTGACCCCGTTCTGCCGTGAGCTGACCCACATCAGCCAGGCCAGCGTGGACAGTGCCGCGTCGTTCCGCGAGGTATGGGCAAGCTTCGAGCGCTGGCTCGGGCACCACCGCGGGCAGCTTCAGGCCTGGGTCAGCTGGGGCGACTACGACCGCCAGCAGTTGCACCAGGAATGGCAGCAGCATGGGCTGGACAGCCTGCTGCGGACCCTGCCGCACATCAACCTCAAGCAACGCTTCGCCAAGGCCCGCCACCTGCAGCGCCCCGCTGGCCTGAATGGTGCACTGCAGCTGGCCGGCATGCACTTTTGCGGGCAGCAGCACCGGGCCCTGGAAGATGCACGCAATACCGCGCGGCTGCTGCCGTTGAGCCTGCCGGCAGACGCTACCTGAAAGCAGATGACGGGGCCGGTGGGCTTGGGCATACTGGCCAGCCCTTTTTCATCCCCCCTTTCAGGAGTCGCCCATGTTCCAGGTCAACGAGTACTTCAACGGCACCGTCAAGTCGATCGCATTCGCGGGCGAAGAAGGCCCGGCCACTGTCGGTGTGATGGCCCCGGGCGAATACGAGTTCGGCACTGCCAAGCGCGAGATCATGCACGTGGTTTCGGGTGCGCTGACCGTGAAGCTGCCAGGTAGCGACAACTGGGAAACCTTCAAGGCGGGCGACAAGTTCAACGTGCCGGCTGACAGCAAGTTCCAGCTGCAGGTGAAGGTGGATACCGCTTATCTGTGCGAGTACCGCGACTAAGCGTCAGCCTGGTCCGGCCTCTTCGCGGGTAAACCCGCTCCCACAGGTGCTGCACAAGTTTCAGACCTGTAGTGAACCTGTGGGAACGGGCAAGCCCGCGAAGAATCCAGCACTATTGCGACAGGAATGCCGCAACCTTCTCAGCCGCCGCCTGCAAGTGCTGCTCATGGCTGAACCCCGAGGCCTTCAGCGGCTTCAGGTCATGGTCCCCCGCCACCAGCCAGCTCACCTCGATCGCCGGCGATAACGCATACCCTGCCACCGCCTCGCGGTTACCCAGTGCATCCCGCTCGCCCTGCACGATCAACGTCGGCGTCTTCAATTCGGCCAGGTGTTCGACCCGTGGCTTTTCCGGTTTGCCCACTGCATAGAACGGATAGCCCAGGCACACCAGTGCATCCGCTTCCAGTTCATCGGCCAGCAGGCTGGCCATGCGCCCGCCCATGGACTTGCCACCCACCGCCAACTTGCCCGCGACCAAAGGTCGCACCTGCCTGTACACCTCGCGCCAGCATTCCAGCAACACCTTCTGCGGGTTCGGCGGCCGCTTGCCGCCGGCAACCCTGCGCTCGGCCATGTACGGGAACTCGAAGCGCACTACCGCTACCCCAAGCGCCGCAAGCCTTTGCGCCATTTCGTCCATGAACCCGCTGTCCATCGGCGCACCTGCGCCATGGGCCAGGATCAGGCAGCCCTTGTAGCCGTCCTTGCCCCGAAGGTGCGGGGGATCGCAGCGCAAGCCTGGGACATTTCCGACCTTCGCCCATTGATCCCCGTCAATACCGGCACTTTGCCCATTAATCATGCTTGCCTCGCTGTAAAGCCTGCCAAATAACCGTGGATGGGAACCCATACATGAACACAACCAGCAGTACCGCCTATAACTACAAGGTGGTCCGCCAATTCGCCATCATGACGGTGGTGTGGGGAATCGTCGGGATGGGGCTCGGCGTCTTCATCGCCGCCCAGCTCGCCTGGCCCTCCCTCAACTTCGACCTCCCCTGGACCAGCTTCGGCCGCCTGCGCCCCCTGCATACCAATGCGGTGATCTTCGCCTTCGGCGGCTGTGCGCTGTTCGCCACCTCCTATTATTCGGTGCAACGCACCTGCCAGACCACCCTGTTCGCACCGGGCCTGGCCGCGTTCACCTTCTGGGGCTGGCAACTGGTGATCCTGCTGGCGGCCATCAGCCTGCCGCTGGGCTACACCAGCTCCAAGGAATACGCCGAACTGGAATGGCCGATCGACATCCTGATCACCATCGTCTGGGTGAGCTACGCCATCGTGTTCTTCGGCACGCTGATGAAGCGCAACACCAAGCACATCTACGTCGGTAACTGGTTCTTCGGCGGCTTCATCCTCACCGTGGCGATGCTGCACGTCGTCAACAACCTGGAACTGCCCGTCAGCCTGACCAAGTCCTACTCGGTCTATGCCGGCGCCACCGATGCCATGGTGCAGTGGTGGTACGGCCACAACGCCGTGGGCTTCTTCCTGACCGCAGGCTTCCTGGGGATGATGTACTACTACGTGCCCAAGCAGGCCGAACGCCCGGTGTATTCCTATCGCCTGTCGATCGTGCACTTCTGGGCGCTGATCACCCTGTACATCTGGGCCGGCCCGCACCACCTGCACTACACCGCCCTGCCAGACTGGGCGCAGTCGCTGGGCATGGTGATGTCGCTGATCCTGCTGGCACCAAGCTGGGGCGGCATGATCAACGGCATGATGACCCTGTCCGGCGCCTGGCACAAACTGCGCAGCGACCCGATCCTGCGTTTCCTGGTGGTGTCGCTGGCGTTCTACGGCATGTCCACCTTCGAAGGCCCGATGATGGCCATCAAGACGGTCAACGCCCTGTCCCACTACACCGACTGGACCATCGGCCACGTGCACGCCGGCGCCCTCGGCTGGGTGGCGATGATCTCGATCGGCGCGCTGTACCACACCATCCCGAAAGTGTTCGGCAAGGAGCGCATGTACAGCATCGGCCTGATCAACGCGCACTTCTGGCTGGCCACCATCGGCACCGTGCTGTACATCGCCTCGATGTGGGTCAACGGCATCGCCCAGGGCCTGATGTGGCGCGCGGTCAACAGCGACGGCACGCTCACCTACTCGTTCGTGGAAACCCTGGTGGCCAGCCACCCAGGCTTCATCGTGCGCTTCGTCGGCGGTGCGATCTTCCTCAGCGGCATGTTCCTGATGGCCTGGAACACCTGGCGCACCGTGCGTTCGCCGGCGCTCGATGTCGCCCCTGCGAACGCCCAGCTGGCTTGAGGAGACCTGCCTGATGAAACATGAAGTCATCGAGAAAAACGTCGGCCTGCTGGCCCTGCTGATGGTGTTCGCCGTCAGCATCGGCGGCCTGACCCAGATCGTCCCGTTGTTCTTCCAGGACGTCACCAACAAGCCGGTGGAAGGCATGAAGCCCTACACCGCGCTGCAGCTGGAAGGCCGCGATATCTACATCCGTGAAGGCTGCGTAGGCTGCCACTCGCAGATGATCCGCCCGTTCCGCGCCGAAACCGAGCGCTATGGCCACTACTCGGTGGCTGGTGAAAGCGTGTGGGACCACCCGTTCCTGTGGGGCTCCAAGCGTACCGGGCCGGACCTGGCCCGGGTCGGTGGCCGCTACTCGGACGACTGGCACCGTGCGCACCTGTACAACCCGCGCAACGTGGTACCGGAGTCGAAGATGCCGTCGTACCCATGGCTGGTCGCCCAGCAGGTCGACAACAGCCATACCGACACCAAGATGCGCACCCTGCGCACCCTGGGCGTGCCGTACACCGACGATGACATCGCCGGGGCCCGCGACGCGGTCAAGGGCAAGACCGAGATGGACGCCCTGGTCGCCTACCTGCAGGTGCTCGGCACCGCGATCAAGAACAAGAGGTGAATGCGATGGGAATGGACATCGGCATGATCCGCGGCCTGGGCACACTGGTGGTGATGATCGCCTTCATCGGCCTCACCCTGTGGGTATTCAACCGCCGCCGCGACCGTGATTTCGCCGAAGCGCGCCTGCTGCCCTTCGTCGACGACCGCCTGCCCTCTGCCGGACAGGAACCTGCTGCAAAAAGGAGTAACGGGCAATGACCACCTTCTGGAGTACGTACATCTGCGTACTGACCATCGGTAGCCTGATTGGCCTGACCTGGCTGCTGCTCGCCACCCGCAAGGGCCAGAGCAGCAACACCACCGACCAGACCATGGGCCACAGCTTCGACGGCATCGAGGAATACGACAACCCGCTGCCCAAGTGGTGGTTCTGGCTGTTCGTCGGCACCCTGGTGTTCTCGGTCGGCTACCTGATCCTCTATCCGGGCCTGGGCAACTGGAAGGGCATCCTGCCGGGCTATGAAAATGGCTGGACTGGCGCCAACGAATGGCAGAAGGAGATGGAGAAGGCCGACGCCAAGTTCGGTCCGATCTTCGCCAAGTACGCCGCCATGCCCGTGGAAGAAGTAGCCAAGGACCCGCAGGCGCTGAAAATGGGCAGCCGCCTGTTCGCCTCCAACTGCTCGGTGTGCCACGGCTCGGACGCCAAGGGTGCCTATGGCTTCCCCAACCTCACCGACAAGGACTGGCGCTGGGGCGGCGAGGCGGAAACCATCAAGGCGTCGATCATGAACGGTCGTCACGGCGTGATGCCGGCCTGGGCCGAAGTGATCGGCGAGCAGGGCGTGGCGGATGTGGCCGCATTCGTGCTCACCAACCTCGATGGCCGCAGCCTGCCGGAAGGGGTCAAGGCTGACGCCGCCAAGGGCAAGGAGATCTTTGCCGGCAACTGCGTGGCCTGCCACGGACCTGAAGGCAAAGGCACCCCGGCCATGGGCGCACCAGACCTGACCCACCCGCAGGCGTTCATCTACGGTTCGAGCTTTGCCCAGCTGCAGCAGACCATTCGCTATGGTCGCCAGGGTCAGATGCCGGCGCAGGCGGAGATCCAGGGCAACGACAAGGTGCACCTGCTGGCGGCATACGTGTATAGCCTGTCGCAGGATGGTGCTGCTGAAACCGTGACTGCCAAGTAATACCGCCCAAGGGCCGCTTTGCGGCCCGTTCGCAGCACAAGGCTGCTCCTACAAGGGTACCGCGCAAGATTACGCCACCCTGTAGGAGCAGCCTTGTGCTGCGAACGGGCTGCAAAGCAGCCCCTCTCCCCGCTCTACCCCTCCTTGCACCCCCTCCGAACACAACTAAGCTTGTTGCCTCAGTGGGCCTCGCTCCGAAAGGACCGAAGCAGACGCGGCGCGTAGCCTGTCGCCGTCCCGATAAAAAGCTTGACCGATCGATCAGAAAAAAGCGAAAAACGGTACACATTACAAATATTTATTTGTGTACAATCGTCCAGACCCGATCGCTGCGGGACATCAGTGAACGGGCTCGGGCACGGGTCGGCGTACCAAAGTTGCGTTGCAGTAACCCCGGTGGTTATCAATACTGGCGCCGATTTTTCGACCAACAAGAACATCAAAACCGTGGAACCTTAGCAATGAGCACAGCAATCAGTCCGACTGCTTATAACTATAAGGTCGTCCGCCAGTTCGCCATCATGACGGTGGTCTGGGGGATCCTTGGCATGGGCCTCGGCGTCTTCATCGCCTCGCAGCTGGTATGGCCGCAACTGAACCTGGACCTGCCCTGGACCAGCTTCGGCCGCCTGCGCCCGCTGCACACCAACCTGGTGATCTTCGCCTTCGGGGGCTGTGCGCTGTTCGGCACCAGCTACTACGTGGTGCAGCGCACCTGCCAGACCCGGCTGATCTCCGACAGCATGGCCGCCTTCACCTTCTGGGGTTGGCAGGCAGTGATCGTCGGGGCGCTGATCACCCTGCCGATGGGCTACACCACCACCAAGGAGTACGCCGAGCTCGAGTGGCCGCTGGCGATCCTGCTGGCCATCGTCTGGGTCACCTACGGGTTGGTGTTCTTCGGCACCATCGTCAAACGCAAGACCAAGCACATCTATGTCGGCAACTGGTTCTACGGCGCCTTCATCGTGGTTACCGCGATGCTGCACATCGTCAACCACATCTCGCTGCCGGTAAGCCTGTTCAAGTCGTACTCGGCCTACTCCGGCGCCACCGACGCGATGATCCAGTGGTGGTACGGCCACAACGCCGTGGGCTTCTTCCTGACCACCGGCTTCCTGGGGATGATGTACTACTTCGTACCGAAGCAGGCCGAACGCCCGATCTACTCGTATCGCCTGTCTATCGTGCACTTCTGGGCACTGATCACCCTGTACATCTGGGCCGGTCCGCACCACCTGCACTACACCGCCCTGCCTGACTGGGCGCAGTCGCTGGGCATGGTGATGTCGATCATCCTGCTGGCGCCAAGCTGGGGCGGCATGATCAACGGCATGATGACCCTGTCCGGTGCCTGGCACAAACTGCGCACCGACCCGATCCTGCGCTTCCTGGTGGTGTCGCTGGCGTTCTACGGCATGTCCACCTTCGAAGGCCCGATGATGGCCATCAAGACCGTGAACTCGCTGTCGCACTACACCGACTGGACCATCGGCCACGTCCACGCCGGCGCCCTCGGCTGGGTGGCGATGATCTCGATCGGCGCCGTGTACCACATGATCCCGCGCCTGTATGGCCGCGAGCAGATGCACAGCGTCGGCCTGATCAACGCGCACTTCTGGCTGGCTACCATCGGTACCGTGCTGTACATCGCCTCGATGTGGGTAAACGGCATCACCCAGGGCCTGATGTGGCGCGCCATCAACGACGACGGCACCCTCACCTACTCCTTCGTCGAAGCCCTGCAGGCCAGCCACCCTGGCTATATCGTCCGCGCCCTGGGCGGTGCGTTCTTCGCCACCGGCATGCTGCTGATGGCCTACAACGTGTTCCGTACCGTACGTGCCGCCAACCCGGCACAGGCTGAGGAAGCCGCCAAGATCGTCGTCGTGGGAGCGCACTGATGAAGCATGAAGCCGTCGAGAAGAACATAGGCCTGCTGGCCTTCTTCATGGTCATCGCCGTGAGCGTCGGTGGCCTGACCCAGATCGTCCCGCTGTTTTTTCAGGACGTCACCAACAAACCCGTGGAAGGCATGAAGCCGCGCACCGCGCTGGAGCTTGAAGGCCGCGATATCTATATCCGCGAAGGCTGCGTGGGCTGCCACTCGCAGATGATCCGCCCGTTCCGTGCCGAAACCGAGCGCTACGGCCACTACTCGGTGGCTGGCGAGAGCGTGTGGGACCACCCGTTCCTGTGGGGCTCCAAGCGTACCGGGCCGGACCTGGCGCGGGTCGGTGGCCGCTACTCCGATGACTGGCACCGTGCGCACCTGTACAACCCGCGCAACGTGGTACCGGAATCGAAGATGCCGTCGTACCCGTGGCTGGTCGAGCACAAGCTCGACGGCAAGGACACCGCGAAGAAGATGGAAGTGCTGCGCACCCTCGGCGTGCCATACACCGACGCCGACATCGCCGGGGCCCGCGACGCGGTCAAGGGCAAGACCGAAATGGACGCCATCGTCGCGTACCTGCAGGGTCTTGGCACCATCATCAAGAGCAAACGGTGACGCTGATGGATATCGGGATGATTCGCGGCCTGGGCACCGTCGTGGTGATGGTGGCCTTCGTGGGCCTGGCGCTGTGGGTGTTCAACCCACGGCGCAAGAAGGACTTCGACGAAGCGACCCAACTGCCCTTCGCGGATGACCCCGAGGCCTGCCGCCACGTCGAGCAAGAGCACGCAAAAGCTTCTGGGAGCAAAAAACAATGACAACCTTCTGGAGTCTGTACGTTACCGTCCTGACCCTGGGCACCATCTTCTCGTTGACCTGGCTGCTGCTGTCGACCCGCAAGGGCCAGCGCGAAGAGGTCACCGACGAAACCGTCGGGCATGCCTTCGATGGCATCGAGGAGTACGACAACCCGCTGCCGAAATGGTGGTTCTGGCTGTTCGTCGGCACCATCATCTTCGCCCTCGGCTACCTGGTGCTGTACCCGGGCCTGGGCAACTGGAAAGGCGTCCTGCCAGGCTACTCATACCTGGATAACGACAAGCAGACCGAGTTTTCCAACGGCCAGCCGGGCTGGACCGGCGTGCACGAGTGGGAAAAGGAAATGGCCAAGGCCGACGCCCGCTTCGGGCCGATCTTCGCCAAGTTCGCCGCCATGCCCATCACCGAGGTGGCCAAGGACCCGCAGGCCCTGAAGATGGGCGCGCGGCTGTTCGCTTCCAACTGCTCGGTGTGCCACGGCTCCGACGCCAAAGGTGCCTATGGTTTCCCCAATCTTACCGACAACGACTGGCGCTGGGGCGGCGAGCCGGACACCATCAAGGCAACCATCATGGGCGGTCGCCACGGAGTGATGCCGGCCTGGGCCGAAGTGATCGGCGAGCAGAGCGTGGCCGACGTGGCTGCGTTCGTGGTCAGCAAGCTCGATGGCCGCACCCTGCCAGAGGGCGTGAAAGCCGATGCCGAAAACGGTCAGAAGATCTTCGCCGCCAACTGCGTGGCCTGCCACGGGCCCGAGGGCAAGGGCACGCCAGCCATGGGCGCGCCGAACCTGACCCATCCGCAGGCGTTCATCTACGGCTCGAGCTTTGCCCAGTTGCAACAGACCATCCGCTACGGTCGCCAGGGGCAGATGCCGGCCCAGGAGCAGCTGCAAGGGAATGACAAGGTGCACTTGCTGGCGGCTTATGTGTACAGCCTGTCGCAGCAGGACCAGGCACCGGCCAAGGCCGAGTAAGCAGGCCAGGCCTCTTCGCGGGTAAACCCGCTCCCACAGGTACTGCGCTCGCGTCAGGATCTGTGCGATCCCTGTGGGAGCGGGTTCACCCGCGAAGAGGCCGGTACTGAAAACACATTTGTTGCAGGCCCCATGACCTGGATCAATTGACACCTGCCATAACACGATTCATACCACGAACCCAACGCGACTAAAGGTCGCAGTGCAGCCCCATACTGCCATCAGCGGCGTATCATGGGCCGCAGAGCGCTAGCAGATTGCGCGAGACTGCGGCCGGCATGCACTGGCTGCGGCACTTCTCCACTGCCGTGGGACTTGATGATGAGCAAGCAAATTCCGGTACATGACGTCACCCCGCCTGCCAACAAAGGGAAGGATTCCGTCGACCTCTACGCCTCCCGGGAAAAGATCTACACCCGCGCTTTCACCGGCCTGTTCCGACGCCTGCGCATGGTCGGCGGGGCTGTGCTGTTCCTGCTGTACTTTGGCACGGTGTGGTTGAACTGGGGCGGCCACCAGGCCGTGTGGTGGAACTTGCCCGAGCGCAAGTTCTACATCTTCGGCGCTACCATCTGGCCGCAAGACTTCATATTGCTCTCGGGCATCCTCATCGTTGCCGCCTTCGGCCTGTTCTTCATCACCGTGTTCGCCGGCCGGGTATGGTGCGGCTACACCTGCCCGCAAAGCGTGTGGACATGGATATTCATGTGGTGCGAGAAGGTCACCGAGGGCGACCGCAACCAGCGCATGAAACTCGACAAAGCCCCCATGAGCGGCAACAAGTTCCTGCGCAAGTTCGCCAAGCACAGCCTGTGGCTGCTGATCGGTTTCGTCACCGGCATGACCTTCGTCGGCTATTTCTCGCCGATCCGTGAACTGGCCATCGAATTCTTTACCGGCCAAGCCGACGGCTGGGCCTACTTCTGGGTCGGCTTCTTCACCCTCGCCACCTACGGCAACGCCGGCTGGCTGCGCGAGCAGGTGTGCGTGTACATGTGCCCCTACGCGCGCTTCCAGAGTGTGATGTTCGACAAGGACACGCTGATTGTTTCCTACGACCCGCGTCGTGGCGAAACCCGCGGCCCGCGCAAAAAGGACCTGGACTACAAGGCCGCAGGCCTGGGCGACTGCATCGACTGCACCATGTGCGTGCAGGTCTGCCCCACCGGCATCGATATACGTGACGGCCTGCAGATCGAGTGCATCGGCTGCGCCGCGTGCATCGATGCCTGTGACAACATCATGGACAAGATGAATTACCCAAGGGGGCTGATCAGCTACACCACCGAGCACAACCTGTCCGGGCAGAAGACCCACATGCTGCGCCCGCGCCTGATCGGCTATGCCGTGGTACTGCTGGTGATGATGGTCGGCCTGGCCACCGCCTTCGCCACCCGTTCGCTGGTCGGTTTCGACGTCAGCAAGGACCGCGTGCTGTACCGCGAGAACGCCCAGGGCCGGATCGAGAACGTGTATAGCCTGAAGGTGATGAACAAGGACCAGCGTGACCACGTCTACGTGCTGGACGCCACCGGCCTGCCGGACCTGAAGCTTGAAGGCCAGCGCGAGATCCGCGTAGACGCTGGTGATATCGTCAGCCTGCCGGTGCAGCTGTCGATCGCGCCCGAGAAACTGCCATCGACCACCAACGAAATTACCTTCATCCTCAAGAGCGCCGATGACAGCGACGCCCAGGTTGAAGCCAAGAGCCGCTTCATCGGCCCACAGATCCGCTAAGAGAGATAACCCACAATGCCTGCCACCGCCGCCAGCCCCTGGTACAAGCACCTCTGGCCCTGGATCATCATCGGCATTCTCGCCACCTCGGTGTGCCTGAGCCTGACCATGGTCAGCATCGCCGTGCACAACCCGGACAATCTGGTGAACGACAACTACTACGAGGCTGGCAAGGGCATCAACCGCTCGCTGGACCGAGAACTGCTGGCGCAGACGCTGGGCCTGAAGGCCGGCGTGCACCTGGACGAGCTGACCGGCGAAGTGGACGTGCGCCTGACCGGCAACAGCGACCCGCAGAGCCTGGAGCTGAACCTGATCTCGCCAACCCAGCCGGAGAAAGACCGCAAGGTACTGTTGAGCCGGGTCGAGGCTGGGCGCTATGTGGGGCAGCTGGAGGACAAGGTTGACGGGCGGCGCTTCGTTGAGCTGCTGGGTAGCGAAGGTGGCCAGGTTTGGCGCTTGTTCGAGGAAGAAAAGGTGGAGCATGGTGTGACCTTGCAGCTGGGTGATGAAGCACTGCAAGGTGCCGAGCACCAATAATCGCACCTCCGCCGCTCCTTGTAGGAGCGGGTTTACCCGCGAATGCGTCTAACCTGAAAACATCATTGCCTGATCTGACGCATTCGCGGGTGAACCCGCTCCCACAGGTGCCGTGCCCAACCAGCCGATTTGTGTAAGGCAATGATGTGATGACCCAGCCCACCCCCTGCTACCACTGCGCAATGCCCGTCCCCGCCGGCAGCCGCTTCACCGCCGTGGTCCTCGGCCAGCCCCGGCAGTTCTGCTGCCCCGGCTGCCAGGCAGTGGCCGAGTCGATCGTCGCCGGTGGACTGGAACACTACTACCAGCACCGCAGCGACAACAGCGCCAACCCCGAGGCCCTGCCCAGGCAGCTACAGGACGAACTGGCCCTCTACGACCGCAGCGACGTTCAGCAAACCTTCGTTCGCCATGCTGGCGACCTGGCCGAGACCACCCTGCTGGTCGAAGGCATCAGCTGCGCCGCCTGCGGCTGGCTGATCGAAAAGCACCTGCGTAACCTGCCCGGCGTCGCCGAGGCGCGCCTGAACCTGTCCAACCACCGCTTGCTGCTGAACTGGGATGACAAGCAACTGCCGCTCTCGCGCCTGCTCGCCGAGCTGCGCCAGATCGGTTACGCCGCCCACCCCTATCAGCCCGACCAGGCCGCCGAGCAACTGGCCCGCGAGAACCGCAGCGCCCTGCGCCGCCTGGGCGTGGCCGGGCTGCTGTGGTTCCAGGCGATGATGGCAACCATGGCCACCTGGCCGGAATTCAACATCGACCTGTCGCCCGAACTGCACACCATTCTGCGCTGGGTGGCGCTATTTCTCACCATCCCCATCGTGTTCTACAGCTGCGCACCGTTCTTCAAGGGCGCGGCACGCGACCTGCGTACCCGCCACCTGACCATGGACGTTTCGGTGTCGCTGGCCATTGGCCTGGCGTTCGGCGCCGGCATCTGGACCGCCATCACCGGCAGCGGCGAGCTGTATTTCGACACCGTGGGCATGTTCGCACTGTTCCTGCTCACTGGCCGTTACCTGGAGCGCCGCGCCCGCGAACGCACTGCCGCGGCCACTGCGCAGCTGGTCAACCTGCTGCCGGCCTCGTGCCTGCGCCTGGACGCCGTCGGCCGCAGTGAACGCATCCTGCTCAGGGAACTGCAGCGCGGTGACACGGTACAGGTGCTGCCAGGCGCGGTAATTCCCGCCGACGGGCGCATCGTCGAAGGGCGCTCCAGCGTCGATGAATCGTTGCTGACCGGTGAATACCTGCCGCAACCACGGCGAGTCGGCGAGCGGGTCACGGGCGGTACCCTGAACGTCGAAAGCACTCTGAACGTGGAAGTCGAAGCCCTCGGCCACGACTCGCGGTTGTCGGCCATCGTCCGCCTGCTGGAACGCGCCCAGACCGAAAAACCCCGCCTGGCCGAAATCGCCGACCGGGCCTCGCAGTGGTTCCTGCTGTTCTCGCTGCTGGCCGCCGCGGCCATCGGCCTGTGGTGGTGGCACCTGGACCCGACGCGGGCGTTCTGGATCGTGCTGGCCATGCTGGTAGCGACCTGCCCTTGCGCGCTGTCCCTGGCCACGCCAACGGCGCTTACCGCAGCCACTGGCACGTTGCACAAGCTCGGCCTGCTGGTGACCCGTGGCCATGTGCTGGAAGGCCTGAACCAGATCGACACGGTGATTTTCGACAAGACCGGAACGCTGACCGAAGGCCGCCTGACCTTGCGCAGCATTCGACCGCTCGGCAGCCTGCCCGCCGACCGCTGCCTGGCCCTGGCCGCAGCGCTGGAGAACCGCTCCGAACACCCCATCGCCCGTGCCTTCGGCCGCACCGCCACGCCTGCTGACGAGGTGCAGACCGTACCGGGCCTGGGCCTGGAAGGGCTGGTCGACGGCCAGCTCCTGCGCATTGGCCAGGCCACCTTCGTCTGCGCCCTGAGCGGCGCGGAAATCCCCGGTGTGCCAGAGCCGCGCGGCCAGTGGCTGCTACTGGGCGACCGCCAGGGCCCACTGGCCTGGTTCGGCCTGGACGACCGCCTGCGCGACGATGCCCCTGCCCTGCTGGCGGCCTGCAAGGCCCGTGGCTGGCGCACGCTGCTGCTGTCGGGCGACAGCTCGCCGATGGTCGCCGAAGTGGCCGCGCAGCTGGGCATCGACCAGGCCATCGGCGGCCTGCGCCCGGACGACAAACTGGACCGGCTGAAGGCGCTGCAGGCGGCCGGGCGCAAGGTGCTGATGCTGGGGGACGGGGTCAACGACGTGCCGGTACTGGCCGCCGCGGACATCAGCATCGCCATGGGCAGCGCCACCGACCTGGCCAAGACCAGCGCCGACGCCGTGCTGCTGTCCAACCGTTTGCAGGCGCTGGTACAGGCCTTCGAGCTGGCCCGCCGCACCCGCCGCAACATCCTCGAGAACCTGCTGTGGGCGACCCTGTATAATGGCCTGATGTTGCCGTTCGCCGCGCTCGGCTGGATCACCCCGGTATGGGCAGCCATCGGCATGTCGGTCAGTTCGCTGATCGTGGTGCTCAATGCCCTGCGCCTGACCCGCCTGCCCCCGGCTTCGGGTTTGCCATCGACCGAAGCGCCCCTGCCTGGGAGGAAGTCGCCATGCCCGCCCTCTATGTCATGATCCCCGCGGCCCTGCTGCTGGTCGGCGTGGCCGTGTACATCTTCTTCTGGGCGGTGGACAGCGGCCAGTACGACGACCTGGAAAGCCCTGCCCACAGCATCCTGTTCGACGACCAGGACCCGCGCCATCAGGCGGCGGTGAAGCCTGACGACAGCAAGGCCGACACCGACAAGGAAAACCCGCCCCGTGCCTGACCTGCTGCCCCTGCTGGGCTCGGCGTTGATCCTCGGTTTGCTCGGCGGCGGCCACTGCCTGGGCATGTGCGGCGGCCTGATGGGCGCGCTGACCCTTGCCATCCCGCCTGAACAACGTGGTCGGCGCATGCGCCTGCTGCTCGCGTACAACCTTGGCCGCATTCTCAGTTATGCCTGTGCCGGCCTGCTGCTGGGCCTGGCCGGCTGGGCCGTGGCCAGCAGCCCGGCTGCGCTGGCACTGCGGGTGGTGGCGGCGCTGCTGTTGATCGCCATGGGGCTGTACCTGGCCGGCTGGTGGAGCGGGCTGACCCGCATCGAGGCGCTGGGCCGGGGACTGTGGCGGCATATTCAGCCAGTGGCGTCGCGCTTGCTGCCGGTGTCCAGCATGCCCCGGGCGTTGCTGCTGGGGGCCTTGTGGGGATGGTTGCCATGCGGGTTGGTGTACAGCACCTTGCTGTGGGCGGCCAGTCAGGGCAATGCCGGGTACAGCGCGGCGCTGATGCTGGCGTTCGGCGTGGGGACCTGGCCGGTGCTACTGGCCACGGGGCTGGCGGCTGAGCGAGTAAACCGGTTGTTGAAACGGCGCAGTGTGCGGGTGGCTGGCGGGGTGCTGGTGATGCTGTTTGGGGTATGGACCTTGCCCGGGCCGCATCAGCATTGGTTGATGGGGCATTGATGGGGGCCGCCGTGCGGCCCTTCGCGGGCATGCCCGCTCCCACAGGGCCCTGCGAACGGCTGATAGCAGCCCCTATGCCCTTGATACAAATCAACACCGGTTCCTGCAGACAGCCATAGACTCCGGGGCACTGCTGCTCTTTCCGGGGACCACCCTCATGCTCGACGACCTACGTTGGGATACCGACCTGATCCGCCGCTACGACCTGGCCGGGCCTCGCTACACCTCCTACCCGACCGCCGTGCAACTGCACAGCGAAGTGGGCTCGTTCGACCTGCTCCACGCCCTGCGCGAGAGCCGTCGGGCCGTGCGCCCGCTGTCGCTGTACGTGCACGTGCCGTTCTGCGCCAACATCTGCTATTACTGCGCCTGCAACAAGGTCATCACCAAGGACCGCGCCCGCGCTGCGCCCTACCTGCAGCGCCTGGAGCAGGAAATCCAGCTGATCGCCTGCCACCTCGATCCCAAGCAGCGTGTCGAGCAGTTGCACTTCGGCGGCGGCACGCCAACCTTCCTCAGCCATGTGGAACTGCGCCAGCTGATGGCCACCCTACGCCAGCACTTCCACCTGCTGGACGACGACTCCGGCGACTACTGCATCGAGATCGACCCGCGCGAAGCCGACTGGTCGACCATGGGCCTGCTCCGCGAACTGGGCTTCAACCGCGTCAGCTTGGGCGTGCAGGACCTCGACCCAGCCGTGCAGCGCGCGGTCAACCGCCTGCAGAGCCTGGAGCAGACCCGCACCCTGATCGAAGCCGCGCGCACCCTGCAGTTCCGCTCGATCAACCTCGACCTGATCTACGGCCTGCCCAAGCAAACCCCGGAAGGCTTTGCCCGCACTGTCGAAGAAGTGATCCGCCTGCAACCCGACCGCCTGTCGGTGTTCAACTACGCCCACCTGCCCGAGCGCTTCATGCCGCAACGGCGCATCGACAGCAATGACCTGCCCAGCGCGGCCGCCAAGCTGGAGATGCTGCACGCCACCATCGACCAGCTGACCGCAGCCGGCTACCGCTACATCGGCATGGACCATTTCGCCCTGCCCGACGACGAGCTCGCCATCGCCCAGGAAGAAGGCACCCTGCAGCGCAACTTCCAGGGCTACACCACCCATGGGCACTGCGACCTGATCGGCCTGGGCGTGTCGGCCATCAGCCAGATCGGCGATCTGTACTGCCAGAACAGCAGCGACCTCAACACCTACCAGGACAGCCTGTCCAACGCCCAGCTGGCCACCCAGCGCGGCCTGCTGTGCAACCACGACGACCGTATCCGCCGTGCAGTGATCCAGCAACTGATCTGCCATTTCGAGCTCGATTTCGAGCCGATCGAACAAGCATTCACCATTGATTTTCGCGGCTACTTCAACGACCTCTGGCCAGAACTGCTGACCTTGCAGCGCGACGGCCTGATCCGCCTGGACGACAAAGGCATCCGCATCCTGCCGGCCGGCCGCCTGCTGGCGCGCTCGGTATGCATGGTGTTCGACGCTTACCTGGCGATGCACAACCGCCAGCGCTTCTCGCGGGTGATCTGAACCGAGTCGTTCAACCGCATGGACAAAGTTCCTTGCC
This sequence comes from Pseudomonas sp. C5pp, assembly GCF_000814065.1. Classification (NCBI taxonomy): domain Bacteria; kingdom Pseudomonadati; phylum Pseudomonadota; class Gammaproteobacteria; order Pseudomonadales; family Pseudomonadaceae; genus Pseudomonas; species Pseudomonas sp. C5pp. The sequence goes on from NZ_JWLN01000025.1 coordinate 39,287, forward strand.
AGGCACACCATGGGCACAGCGAAGGCCCCGGCGCACACCCGCCGGGGCTGGGCCAGCTCGCACCACAACAGCGCACGCTGGCCTACAACCTATGCCGTGAGTTACCCTTACGTCTTATGTGTGCTTTCCCACAAGGATCGAATGAAAATGTCCGAGCCAGTCAAACTGCGCCCACACAACCAGGCCCATTGCAAGGACTGCAGCCTGGCCCCCCTGTGCCTGCCTCTGTCGCTCAACCTGGAAGACATGGATGCACTGGATGAAATCGTCAAACGTGGGCGGCCGTTGAAAAAAGGCGAGTTCCTGTTCCGCCAGGGCGACAATTTCGGCTCGGTCTACGCGGTACGTTCCGGCGCGCTGAAAACCTTCAGCCTCAGCGACAGCGGCGAAGAGCAGATCACCGGCTTCCACCTGCCCAGCGAGCTGGTCGGCCTGTCGGGCATGGACACCGAAGCCTACCCGGTATCGGCCCAGGCCCAGGAAACTACCTCGGTGTGCGAAATCCCGTTCGAACGCCTCGACGAGCTGTCGGTGCAGCTGCCGCAGCTACGCCGCCAACTGATGCGGGTAATGAGCCGGGAAATCCGCGACGACCAGCAGATGATGCTGCTGCTGTCGAAAAAGACCGCCGACGAGCGTATAGCCACCTTCCTGGTCAACCTGTCGGCACGCTTCCGCGCCCGCGGCTATTCGGCCAACCAGTTCCGCCTGAGCATGTCGCGCAACGAAATCGGCAACTACCTGGGCCTGGCGGTGGAAACCGTGTCGCGGGTGTTCACCCGCTTCCAGCAGAATGGCCTGATCCGCGCCGAAGGCAAGGAAGTGCACATTCTCGACCCGATCCAGCTGTGCGCGCTGGCCGGTGGCGCGATGGAGGCCTGAGGCCGGCGTTTAGCGGGTATACTTGGGCATTCGTTTTCCCAGGATACCCGCAACAATGCACAGCGACGCCTTCGACCTCAAAGCCCTGATCCGCCCGGTAGTGGATTTCCCCAAACCGGGTGTGATCTTCCGCGATATCACCCCGCTGTTCCAGTCGCCGCGCGGGCTGCGCTATGTGGCCGACCAGTTCATCGAGCGCTATGTCGAAGCCGAGTTCAGCCACATCGGTGCCATGGATGCCCGGGGCTTCCTGATCGGCTCGATCATCGCGCACCAACTGAACAAGCCGCTGATCCTGTTCCGCAAGCAGGGCAAGCTGCCGGCTGATGTGCTGAGCGAGGGTTACCAGACCGAGTACGGCGAAGCCTTCCTGGAAGTGCACGCCGACAGCCTGTGCGAAGGGGATTCGGTGTTGATCTTCGATGACTTGATTGCTACGGGCGGTACGCTGCTGGCAGCGGCCAACCTGGTGCGCCGGACCGGTGCGCAGGTGTTCGAGGCGGCAGCGATCATCGATCTGCCGGAACTGGACGGGTCGCGCCGGCTGCAGGCGGCCGGGGTACCGACTTTCTGCCTGACCGAGTTTTCTCTTAGCGAGTACTGAGTTGGGTTTTGGGGCTGCTTTGCAGCCCATCGCGACACAAGGCCGCTCCTACAGAGACCGCGAATACCTGAATATTGCGCGGTGCCTGTAGGAGCGGCCTTGTGTCGCGATGGGCCGCAAAGCGGCCCCAACAATTCTGAATCAGAGCGAAATCGGCCGACGCCCCGCAAAGGCATGGGCCAAGGTCCCACCATCCACCAGCTCAAGCTCGCCGCCCAGCGGTACACCATGGGCAATCCGCGACGCCACCAGGCCCTTCTCGCTCAGCAACTGGGCAATGTAATGCGCCGTCGCCTCCCCTTCCACCGTCGGGTTGGTCGCCAGGATTACCTCGGTGAAGGTGCCCTGCTCCTCGATCCGCGCCATCAGCTGCGGAATCCCGATCGCCTCGGGCCCCAGCCCGTCCAGCGGCGACAAGTGGCCCTTGAGCACGAAGTAGCGACCACGGTAGCCGGTCTGCTCCACTGCATACACATCGGTCGGCCCTTCGACCACACACAACTGGGTATCGTCACGGCGCGTGTCGGCGCATTGCGGGCACAGCTCCTGCTCGGTCAGGGTACGGCACTGACGGCAATGCCCAACCCCTTCCATGGCCTGGGTCAAGGCCTGTGCCAGGCGCAGGCCACCGCTACGGTCACGCTCGAGCAGTTGCAGGGCCATGCGCTGGGCGGTTTTCTGGCCGACACCCGGGAGAATACGCAGGGCATCGATCAGTTGGCGGATGAGTGGGCTGAAGCTCATGGGAAAGGCCTGACAAATCAATAAGAGGCGGTTTATACCCAGCGGGGGCAGTGGCGTCAAATCAGCCATGCGCACATCGCAAGGCTTGCGCGGTCCCTGTAGGAGCGGCCTTGTGTCGCGATGGGGCGCGAAGCGGCCCCAGGTTATCAGCTTCTCAGCATGGATTGCCGGGGCTGCTGCGCAGCCCTTTCGCGACACAAGGCCGCTCCTACAAAGACCGCGCAGGCTGCAGGAACGCACAAAAAAACCGCCGCTGGTATCAGCGGCGGTTTTCGGTAACGCAAATGCCCTTAGAACGGCATCTTGAAGCCCGGCGGCAGCTGCATGCCGGCGGTCATGCTGCCCATCTTGTCCTGGCTGTTCTGCTCGACCTTGCGCACCGCGTCGTTCAGTGCCGCAGCGATCAGGTCTTCCAGCACTTCCTTGTCGTCTTCATCAGTCGACATCAGGCTCTGGTCGATGCTGACACGCTTGACGTCGTGACGACCGGTCATCACCACGCTCACCAGGCCACCACCGGACTGGCCGGTGACTTCGGCGTTGGCCAGCTCTTCCTGCATCTTCTGCATCTTTTCCTGCATCTGCTGGGCCTGCTTCATCAGGCCGGCCATGCCACCTTTCATCATGGGGGTATACCTCGATTGGGTCATGTGATGCGGCCCGGCACCGGGCCGGCCGCATGGTTATCCGTTACTGGCCCTGATTAACCAGGGCTTCTACAGGCTCAATAGTATCCTGCCGCACCTTGGCGCCGAACAACTTGATCATCTGCTGGATCAACGGATCCTGCTCGATCGAGGTGACTGCGTCCTGCTGGCGCTCGGCGCGTTTGCGCGCCGCCGCCTGGGCCGGGGTTTCCTGCTCGGGCAGGATCAGCTCGATGCGCAGGTTCAGCGTGCGCCCCAGGTGCTGGTTGAGCGCTTCGTTAAGGCGCCGTTGCTGGGTGGCGTTGAACAGCGCACCCTGGCCAGGGTCCAGGTGCAGCAACCAGTCGTCGCCATCGACGGCAATCAACGTACAGTTTGCCGCGATGTTGCCTGTCATCCCGGATACAGGCAACTGTGGGAATAATTCCAGCCATTGCAGGGCCAGGCCGGTGGCCGGCTTGGCTGCGAGCAGCGGTTCGGCTGCCGGCTTGGGTGCTTCTTCCTGGACGTGTTCGGCCAGTTCATCCAGGTAGCTGAAGCCGACTGGGTCGCTTTCGCCGCCGTAATAGTCTTCGTCCAGGGGCGGTTCATCGTCGCGGTCCATGCCCACGGCGGCATAGGCGGACGGGTCGAAGGGTGGCTCGTCATCGTGCGCCGGGGCGGCAGGTGCCGGCGTGGGCGCAGCGGCCGGTGCAGGAGCCGGCGCAGGCTCGGCCACTACCGGTGCGGGCGTTGGCGCGGGCTCTTCCCATGGCAGGTCAACCACCTCTGCCACGGGTTCTGGTGCTGGCTCAGGTTCACTGACCGGGGCAGGCTCAGCTGCCACCACAGGCTCGACAACCGGCTGTGGCGCTGGTTCGACCGGTGCGGGCGCCTGCACTTGCTGCTCGGCAACCGGTGCAACAGGCGCCACGACAGCAGCGGCCGGCGGCGCCACGGCAACCGCCGGCGCTGCCACCGGTGTTGCAGGATCAGCTGTGGCCTGGCTGATCCCCACTGGCTTTAGTACCGGCTTCGGCGCGTCGTCGGTGTCAGCGGGGCGGAACGCCAGCATGCGCAGCAGGACCATTTCGAAGCCGCCGCGCGGGTCCGGCGCAAGTGGCAGGTCACGGCGGCCGATCAGGCCCATCTGGTAATAGAACTGCACGTCCTCGGCTGGCAATGCCGAGGCCAGCGCCAGCACCCGCTCACGGTCGCCCTGGCCGTTGTCCACCGCTTCCGGCAGCGCCTGGGCAATGGCCACGCGGTGCAGCACATTGAGCATCTCGGCCAGCACGCCAGCCCAGTCCGGGCCCTGCTCGGCCAGGTTGCGCACGGCCTCGAGCAAGGCCCGGGCATCGCCTTCGAGCAGCGCCTGCAGCACCCCGTAGACTTGGCCATGATCAAGGCTGCCGAGCATGGCCCGCACATCGGCGGCCAGTACCTTGCCTTCGCCAAAGGCGATGGCCTGGTCGGTCAGGCTCATGGCGTCGCGCATCGAACCATCGGCCGCGCGCCCCAGCAGCCACAGGGCATCCGGCTCGAACGGCACGTTCTCGGCGGCCAGAACATGGCTGAGGTGCTCGACCACCCGCTCCGGGCTCATGTTCTTCAGCGAGAACTGCAGACAGCGCGACAGGATGGTGGCCGGCAGTTTCTGCGGGTCAGTGGTGGCGAGGATGAACTTGACGTAGGGCGGTGGCTCTTCCAGCGTCTTGAGCAAGGCGTTGAACGAGTGAGTCGAGAGCATGTGCACTTCGTCGATCAGGTAGACCTTGAAGCGCCCACGGCTCGGCGCGTACTGCACGTTATCGAGCAGTTCGCGGGTGTCCTCGACCTTGGTGCGGCTGGCGGCGTCGATCTCGATCAGGTCGACGAAACGGCCTTCGTCAATCTCCCGGCACACCGAACAGGTACCGCAGGGCGTTGAGGTGATGCCGGTTTCGCAGTTCAGGCACTTGGCGATGATACGGGCAATGGTCGTCTTGCCCACACCCCGGGTACCAGTGAACAGATAGGCATGGTGCAGGCGCTGGTTGTCCAAGGCATTGATCAAGGCCTTGAGCACATGGGTCTGGCCGACCATTTCGCGGAACGAGCGCGGACGCCATTTACGTGCAAGAACCTGATAACTCATCGAAAAACCATCGCAGCCTGATCGAGCGGAAGATCGCTAATGCTAGCGGAGCGGGGGCAAAATTGCACCCTGCGCAAGTCGTCTAAGCTTTGAAACTGGCGCGCCATCCAGGGAGGATTGCCTTTGCGAAGACTGCTGGCCCTGTTGCTGCTGTGGAGCACCTACAACCAGGCTGAACAGCCCGTGGTGCGTTTTTCTGTCGCCGAGAGCTGGAGCATGCCGCTGGTGCGCATCGAAGGCGACCAGCCGGTGGAAGGCATGCTGTACGACCTGATGCAGGCCTTGGCCAAGGAAGTGGGCATCCGCCCTGAATACCACGTCATGGCCCGCCTGCGCCTGCAGGAGGCGATGAACAGCGGTGATATCGATGTACGCTGCTATGTCAGCACCCAGTGGTTCAATGACCGGCCAGGGGATTTTGTCTGGAGCATTCCACTGCTGCACCAGCGAGACCTGCTGGTAGGACGCGCTGGCAATAGTACTCCGCTGCCCCCGGAGCAATTGCCTGCCCAGGCCATCGGTACGGTGCTTGGCTACACCTATTCGACCTTGCAACCGCTGCTCGCCCAGGGTCGCCTGCACCGCGAGGACAGCCGCAGCCAGTTGCTGGTACTGCAGAAGCTGCAAGCCGGGCGCTATCGGCATGCGGTAAGCAACCAGCTGTCGTTGCAGTGGTTCAACCAGGGCCTGCCCACCGAACAGCAATTGCAGGCGCTGGCAGTACTGGAAGAACAGGACCTGGGGTGCATGGTACGCAATGACCCGTCGATACCGACCCAAGGGCTGCTGCGGGCGCTGGTGCGAATGAAGCAGTCGGGGGAGATCGAGCGGATTGTGCAGCGGTATGGGGGGATGGGCAACCAAGAACCCATGTCTGTGGCTCGCCCCTGAGCCACGCATACCTGATGAAAGACAAACCCGCCCGAAAATTGCACACCCGCTGTGCGGGTTCACCCGCGAACACCGGCAAAGCCGGTGCCATCCATCGCGTCACGTTCTTCGCGGGTCAACCCGCTCCCACAGGGTTAATTGATATCCCTGCTATCTCTACTTACTCCAAGGCCGACTTCACTGGCTTCTACGCTCAACTGCCAGTGCCACAGCATCCGCCTGCCCCCAGGCAATCTGCATGGCCCGCAACCCGTGCTCCAGCAACTGCCGCGTCTCCTCGTCCTGGATACGCTCCAGCGCCCGCCGGCTGTCGCTATAGGCAAACATCAGGTAGTGGGTGACATTCATCAACGCGAACTCCATCGGCACGATGCCTTCGCTGATGGCGCGGGAAAGGGATTTACCTTGGGGAAGCTCGAAAACGTGGGGTGGATCGGGGACTAGTTTTTTCATGGGTTCACCATACCGGGCTGAGAACACCCTTTCGCTTCCACACGTAGGGCGACAGTTGTACGCGGGGTGGAAGACCAGGGGTATGGTGAGCCCGGCAGGCCGGAGGCCTCCCACGTACAACTGTCATGACGACAGCCACCACACCCCAGGCTTCCACACCCGATCGCTGAACCGACAGCGACCGCAAAAGCCTAGTGGGCGGTGATTCCCGGGACAATCAGACGGGAGTCGACGGAGTGCGTAGGATATTTCGACACCTCCTACAGAAAAAGCGGGAAATTGCCCTGACCGTTGTAGGAAGCATCCTGAAAGCAGATCGCATTATTGCTACCGATTGCTCGCCTTGAGGAATGTGTCGCCCCCTCAAGCCCTGCACCTCGCCGCTCTCACACAGCCGCAACCAAACCCGCACTCAAGAACAACCCCACGCCAAACACAAAATGCGTGGCCAGGCTCTTCAGGCAGTTGCGCGCAGGCGTCGGCGTCCTCGACGCAAAAAAACCCGCGCCCATCGCCGGCTGCATGAAGCACAAAGGCGCCACCACCGTCACCACACCAACAACCAGCGCAGGCAACAATGTCGGCGCCAGCAACCAGCCCTCCCCCACGATCATGACCAGCAGCATCGCGAACAGCACGCCGATGGCGTAATGAATCCCCCACCCCAACGCCAGCTCGTGCCGCACCGGTTCTGCCTTGGCAATTGCCTGGTGCCGCACACGCCCGTGCAGCAAATGCCCCGCCCAACGCCCGACCATGGCGAAGTTCAGCGTGGCGACACCCATCCGCCTAAGCAGCAGCCCCCACAAGTCCATCACCATCGTGGCACCGATACCAATCGGCAAGGCAGCGGAAAACATCGCAGTAAAGGTCATTGAACAAGCCCTCGAAGATTGACGGTCATCACCATGCCGCGCAGCATAGAAGTTGAAGTCAACTTCAAGTCAAGGGCCCGAAATGGACATTGCCGACCTCGCCAAACGCACAGGCGTACCCGCCTCGACGCTGCGCTACTACGAGAAGAAAGGCCTGCTCAAGTCACTCGCCGGGCCTGGCCAGCGGCGTCAGTTCGCAGCCGATGTTGCAGACCGGCTGGCGCTGATCGCCCTGGGCCAGGCTGCGGGGTTTTCGCTGGATGAAGTGGGGACGATGCTGGTGGACCTGCAAGTCGACCGGCAGATGCTGATCGCCAAGGCCGACGAACTGGATGCACGGATCAGGCGCTTGCAGGCGATGAGCAAGGGCCTGCGGCATGCGGCGCAGTGCCCTGAGGAAGATCACCTGGAATGCCCGAAATTCCAGCGGCTGATGAAGCTGTCGGCGGCAGGGCATGGGAAAAAACAGGGCAGCTCAACAGTTGCCTTTAAGCGGCCAGGATAAAACCACCATCTGGATGCATCATCATCTGAATAGAGTAATGGCAATACGATATCAATACGCCACTACTCAGTGTAGAGTTACGCGCCTCCGCGCCCAGCCGTGCGCCGAGAACAGTACTCACACTCAGGAAATGTTGCATGTCCACAATTCGAAATCTGACCGCTGCCGCACTGATAGCGCTGACCACTGGTTGTGCTACCGGCCTCAATTCGGCCCAAGAGTCGGAACTTGCCAGCTATCGCGCCAGAAACCTCGCGGTTGAAGAAAAAAGCCCAGGGCTTGCTGCCGGCCTTGGCCTGCTTCCCGGTGGCGGTTCGTTCTACGGTCGCGCATATGGCTTTGGCGTGGTGAACCTGCTGTTCTGGCCGCTTTCCATTCTGTGGGACCCGGTGAGTGGGCATGACGCTGCAGAGATGATCAACTACCAAGCCACCAAAGCCCATGTTGTAACGCTGAAAAAGCACGACATGGACGAGCTCGATGCCAAGCTGGAATCCGACTCGATCGACCTCAAGCGCTACACGCTCGACAAACGCAGAATCGATGAGAAATACAACCTGTAAGGGCATCTGCCGCACAGCGCGACGCTCGGCCTTTCCATAGTTGAAGCCATACACGATGTATGGCTTTCGTCTTGCACTACCGGCATCTCACTCAAGGATTATTAAAGTGACCTACTTCCGTGTGTTTCTGGTCTCGGTATTTATTGCCCTTTGCACAGGGTGCGCTTCGCCTGCTCAAATCTCCGGGATGTCCGTGGCATCCGACCAGACCGATGCGCAGTTTTACGATCAACGCCTGCATCGCAATATTCAGGTAACCGAAGTAAATGGCGGAGACGCCACCAACCCGCTCTGGACTTCGGAAATCGACGGCCCGGACTTTGGCGCTGCACTCAAACAATCACTTGCCAGTGCTGACCTGCTTGGCGAAGCACCTGCCGCCTACACCCTGCGCGCCAACCTGCTACGCGTCGACCAACCCATTTTTGGCCTGGACTTCGAAGTTACCTGCGAGGCTGAATATACGTTGACCGAGTCCGCTACAAACACCGTAATTTTCCGAGAGATCATCAGGACGCCCTTTACCGCTGGCGTTGGCGACTCCGTTATCGCGATCAAGCGCCTGCGCCTGGCCAATGAAGGTTCGGCACGCACAAATATCAGCACGCTGCTGAAGCGCCTGAAGGAACTCAAACTTGAGACCAGACAGGTTTCTTTGAAGTAATGAACGCCTGCTGATAGCGGCTTTCGATGCGGGTAGGACGACAGCGCCTACTCCGCTGCATCGGCGCGGTCGCGGCAGGACTGGCGGCCAAACCAGAGCGAAGTTGGGTAATGCGAGAAATCCTTGAGAATTCAAGGACCTGAAATGGAGGCGGCCCCACCAGCCACACCCCGGCACTCGATGTTCCCGCTATGGCTGCTCCCTTCCGGGCCTGACCAGGTTAACGGGTAATCAATGCGGGGGGACCGATGGGGCCACCACTACAAGGCTCGCTGAACAGCGAGTGGCGCCATTGTACCGGTCTTGGGGGCAGATACAACCTCTGGAGGAGAAAAAGTCATCATTTCTCAATGACTTGTCCGGGCCGGGTGGTCTGGGGCTGCCAATTCGCGGGTGAATCCGCTCCTACAGGGTTAACGCTGACAGCAAGACCAGCGCAGGACTTGTGGGAGCGGGCGTGTCGAGGCGTCGAACCGCCGCGAAGCAGGTAACGCGGTGGATGGCACGGGCTTCGCCCGTGTTCGCGGGCATGCCCGCTCCCACAAGGACCGCGCAAGCCACAGGGGATTGCGCAGGGCGTTAGACAGCGATGCCCTGTTCGCCCAGGAAAGTGACGAAGGCATCTTCATCAAGCACCTTCACCCCCAACTCACTGGCCTTGGCCAGCTTGGACCCCGCCCCCGGCCCCGCCACCACGCAGTGGGTCTTGCCGGAAACCGAACCGGCCACCTTGGCCCCCAGGCTTTCCAGCTTTTCCTTGGCGATGTCGCGGCTCATGCGCTCCAGGGTGCCGGTCAGCACCCAGGTCTGGCCGGCCAGCGGCAAGCCTTCGGCCACTTTCTTCTCGCTGCTCCAGTGCATGCCGAACGCCAGCAACTGTGCCTCGATGTCCCGGGCCAGCTTCTGGTTGGCTTCATCCTTGAAGAACTCGCGCACGGCTTCGGCCTGCTTGGCCGCCAGGGCCTGGCGCAGGTCGATACCGTCGGCGGCGATGATCTTGTCCAGGCTGTCTAGCTTGGCAACCAGCTTCTCGGCACCGGTCGGGCCAACCGAGGCGATGTCGAGCTTGGCGATCATGCCGGCCAGGGTGGTGCTGGCGGCGAACTCGGCAGCCAGCTCGCCTTCGTCCTGCAGTTGCATGCCGCTGTCGAGCAACTGCTTGATGACCTTGCGGTTGTGCTCGTCCTCGAAGAAGTTGTGGATCTCGTACGCCACCTCCAGGCCGATGTCCGGCAGGTAGGTGAGCACTTGCGGCAGCGCTTGCTGCACGCGCGCCAGGCTGCCCAGCGAACGGGCCAGCACCTTGGCCGTCTCCTCGCCTACGTCCGGGATACCCAGGGCGTAGATGAAGCGCGCCAGGCCCGGGCGCTTGCTGGCTTCGATGGCATCCAGCAGCTTCTTGCTGGACACTTCGGCAAAGCCTTCCAGGCCGACGATCTGGTCGAATTCCAGCTTGTACAGGTCGGCCGGCGAGCCGATCAGGCCTTCGTCCACCAGTTGCTCGACGCTCTTCTCGCCCAGGCCTTCGATGTCCATGGCGCGGCGCGACACGTAGTGGATGATTGCCTGCTTGAGCTGGGCGCCACAGGCCAGGCGACCGACGCAGCGGTACACCGCCCCCTCGCTGGTGGTTTCCTTGCCCTTGCTACGCTTGACCAACTGGGTACGCTCGACCTGCGAGCCGCATACCGGGCACTCACTCGGCACCTGCACCGGGCGCGCATCTTCCGGGCGGCGCTCCAGCACCACCTGCATCACCTGCGGAATCACGTCACCGGCGCGGCGGATGATCACCGTGTCGCCAACGCGCAGGCCCAGGCGGGCGATTTCGTCCATGTTGTGCAGGGTAGCGTTGGACACGGTCACACCGGCCACCTTGACCGGTTTCAGGCGTGCCACGGGCGTTACCGCGCCGGTGCGGCCGACCTGAAACTCGACATCCAGCACCTCGGTCAGCTCCTCCATGGCCGGGAACTTGTGGGCAATCGCCCAGCGCGGCTCACGGGCGCGGAAGCCCAGTTCACGCTGGGCGGCCAGGCTGTTGACCTTGAACACTACGCCGTCGATTTCGTAGGGCAGGCTGTTGCGTCGCTCGCCGATGTCGCGGTAGTAGGCCAGGCATTCTTCGATGCCGGCGGCATGCCTGAGTTCGCGGCTGATCGGCAGCCCCCAGGCCTTGAGCTGTTCGAGGATGCCGATGTGGCTGTCGCCGATGCTCGCGGACACCTGGCCGACGCCATAGCAGCAGAACTCCAACGGGCGGCTGGCGGTGATTTTCGGGTCCAGCTGACGCAGGCTGCCGGCGGCGGCGTTGCGCGGGTTGGCGAAGGTCTTGCCGCCGGCTTCAGCCTGGGCGGCGTTGAGACGGTCGAAACCGGCCTTGCTCATGTACACCTCGCCGCGCACCTCCAGCACCGCAGGCCATCCCTCGCCTTGCAGCCTGAGCGGGATGTTGCGCACGGTGCGTACGTTGGCACTGATGTCTTCGCCGGTGGTGCCGTCGCCACGGGTGGCGCCCTGTACGAGCAGACCGTCGCGGTACAGCAAGCTCACGGCCAGGCCGTCAAGCTTGGGCTCGCAGCTGTAGTCGACCGCACCGGGCTGGTCGAGGCCGTCTACCACGCGGCGGCCGAACTCACGCAGGTCGGCTTCTTCAAACGCGTTGCCGAGGCTGAGCATGGGCACTTCGTGGCGGACCTGGCTGAACGCGGCCAGGGCTGCGCCACCGACACGCTGGGTGGGCGAGTCAGGGGTTACCAGGTGCGGGTATTCGGCTTCAAGCGCCTTGAGCTCGTTGAACAGGCGGTCGTATTCGGCATCGGGCACGCTTGGCTCATCGAGCACGTAGTAGCGGTAGTTGTGCTGGTCGAGCTCGGCACGCAGTTCGTGGATACGGGTTTCGGCGGTCATGGGATCTGTCTTCTCTTGCAAAGCAAAAGAGCAGCCTGGGGTGGTGCCGGGGGTTTGAGGTATTTATTGCCTGTGCCGGCCTCTTCGCGGGTAAACCCGCTCCTACAGGGACACCACAAACCTCAAGGGCTGTGGTGTCCCTGTAGGAGCGGGTTTACCCGCGAAGGGGCCGGAACAGGCGATAACAACACCCGAACCGACCAGCACGCCCTGAGGCTGCTCTTTCGTCTGGATCTGTCAGCGCTTCTGGGTCAGCGCACGGCGCTCGAACTCGACGATGCGCTGGCGATAGTGCTCGATGGTCTGGGCGGTCAGCACGCTGCGCTGGTCGTCCTTGAGCTCACCGTTCAGTTCGTGCGCCAGCTTGCGCGCCGCAGCCACCATCACGTCGAAGGCCTGCTTCGGATGACGCGGGCCCGGCAGGCCGAGGAAGAAGCTCACCGCGCGGGTGCTGAAGTGGTCGATGTCGTCCAGGTCGAACACGCCGGGCTTGACGGCGTTGGCCATGGAGAACAGCACCTCGCCGTGACCGGCCATGCTCTCGTGACGGTGGAAGATGTCCATTTCGCCGAAACGCAGGCCGCTTTCCAGAATGTTCTGCAGCAGCGCCGGGCCCTTGAAGCCACCCTCGTCGCGGGAGATGACGCTGATCACCAGCACTTCCTCGGCCGGCGGCAGCTCCTTGACGCTGCTGCTGGCAGGCGCCGCACCGTTGCTGCGGGTATTTTCTGCGGCAAAGTCATCATCGCTGTCGGCAAACAGGTCGGGCTCGCGTGGCTCGGCGCTGAGGTTCAGGTCGCCCTGCTGTGCATCCGCAGCAGCGGTGGCGCGCTTGCCGCGCTTGGCAGCCTTGGCCGGCTTGGGCTCGCGCTCGCGATCACGCGCAGAAGCACTGAGCGACGGCAGGTCGCTTTCGTCCAGCTCAGGCTCCTTGTGGGTATCCAGCACCCTCGACGGGCCAAGCACTTCGGCATTGCCCTCTTCGTCCGGCAGGTTGGAATAACTGCGATCCAGACGGAATTTCAACTTGCCTTTCCCGCCGCGCATGCGGCGCCAGCCGTCGAAAAGAATCCCGGCAATGACAATGATGCCGATGACGATCAGCCACTCGCGCAGACCGATTTCCATGTAATCCCGTGCCTCTATAAAAATATGCTTGAAAACAAAGGGTTCAAAGCCCTTTAACACGTGGCGCCAACTCTATGTTCTGACAGGCGTTTTACCCACGCAAAAAACGAGTGACATTAAGCTAGCACGACCAAAGACAACTTTACACCGTCTGTCGCACATGGCGGGGGCATTTCGCTACGGAATATGCCCTTATCGTCGAGCATCAGGCATCGACCATGGCCATGGCCTCCTCCACATCGACGGCAACCAGACGTGAACAGCCCGGTTCATGCATGGTCACCCCCATCAATTGATCCGCCATCTCCATGGCAATCTTGTTATGGGTGATGTAGATGAACTGCACGCTTTCACTCATTTCCTTGACCAGGCGGGCGTAGCGCCCGACGTTGGCATCGTCCAGCGGCGCGTCGACTTCGTCGAGCATGCAGAACGGTGCGGGGTTCAACTTGAAGATGGCAAACACCAGCGCCAATGCGGTCAGTGCTTTCTCGCCGCCGGACAGCAGATGGATGGTGCTGTTCTTCTTGCCCGGTGGTCGCGCCATGATCGTTACCCCTGTATCGAGTAGATCTTCGCCCGTCAGTTCCAGATAAGCGCTGCCACCACCGAAAACTTTTGGGAAAAGTGCCTGTAATCCGGCATTTATCTGATCAAAGGTATCCTTGAAGCGGTTGCGGGTTTCCTTGTCGATCTTGCGAATGACGTTTTCCAGGGTCTCCAGGGCTTCGACCAGGTCGGCGTCCTGGGCGTCCAGGTAGCGCTTGCGCTCGGACTGCTGCTCGTACTCTTCGATGGCCGCCAGGTTGATCGCCCCCAGGCGCTGGATACGCGCCTCGAGCTGCTCCAGCTCCTGTTCGGTACCCTGCTCGCTGGCCTCGGCCTCGAGAGTGGCGAGCACACCTTGCAGGTCGTAGCCGTCGGCCAGCAACTGCTCCTGCAAGGTCTTGCGCCGCACATCCAGGCCCTGGCACTCCAGGCGCAGCTGCTCCAGCTGGCCACGCAGCAATTGGGCCTGCTGCTCGGCCTGGGTACGACGCTTTTCGGCGTCACGCAGTTCGCGGTCGGCTTCGTCCATGTGCAGGCGGGCCTGGCGCATTTCCTCGTCGACGCTCATGCGCCGCTCCAGCAGCTCTTCCAGCTTCAGGCGCAGTTCTTCCTGCGGGGCCTCGCCCTCTTCCAGGTTCAGGCTCAGTTGCTCCTGGCGCTCGATCAGGCGCGCGGCCTGCTGCTCCAGGCGCTCCAGTGCCTGCCGGGTGGAGTCGTGCTGGGCACGCAGCGAGCCCAGGCGGACAGCCAGCTGGTGGGCGTGATCCTTGTGCTGACGGGCCTCCTGGCGCACCCGATCGAGGCTTTCGCGCAAAGTGTCGCGGCGGGCCATCAACTGCTCGCGCTGCTCGGTGTCCTGGGCCATCAGCTCCAGGGCCTCCTGCAGCAGCAGGCGGGCTTCGCCCAGTTGCTCATGTTCCAGAGCGCGCTGCTCTTCCAGTTCGGCCAGCTCTTCCTGCAGGCGCCGGCGGCGCAGTTCGACCTGCTCGGCACGTGCGCGGCCAGCCGACAGGTTGGCCTTCAGTTCGCCATGCAGGCGGCTTTCTTCCTGGGTGCGACGGCGCAGTTGTTCACGCTGTTCTTCAAGGTCCAGCTGCTGCTCGCGCAGGGCCTGCAGTTGCTGTTCCAACTGCTCCAGCGCCGCATCCTGCTCCAGCTGCTCCTGGCCGAGGCGCTCGATCTCCTGGCCGCGTGCCAGCACGCCGCCTTCGGCTTCGCCGCCACGGCGCACCCGCAGGAAGTGTCGGCCGACCCAGTAGCCATCGCGGCTGACCAGGCTCTGGCCTTCGCCGAGCGAGGCGCGCTGCGCCAGTGCCTGGGCAAGGTTTTCCGCGGGTTTGACGTGGCCCAGCCAGGGCGCCAGGTCGACGCGGCCTTCGACCTTTTCCAGCAGGCTGCCAGGCAGCGACGAGCCGGTACCGCTTGCCAGCAGCAAGCGCAACTCGCCCTGCTCCAGGCCGGCAAAATCCAGGTTACTGAAGTCGTCCACCAGTACAGCCTGCAGGTCGGCGCCAAGCACGGTTTCTACCGCAAGCTCCCAGCCCGGCTCAACCCGCAACCCTTCAGCCAGCCGCGGCCGTTGCTCCAGGCCTTGGTCCTGCAGCCAGTCCGCAGCACCTGCACCCGGCTCAAGGGCCGCCTGCTGCAAGGCTTCGAGCGAGGCAAGGCGGCCACCCAGGCGTTGCAGGTCGCCCTGCGCCTGCTGTTGAGCCTGGGTAGCCTGCCGCAGTTGTTCACGCGCGCCTTCCAGGCGCTCGACCATCTGCTCTTCGGCCAACTGCAACTCTTCCAGCAACATTTCGCTACTGGCCAGCTGCTCGGCCAGTTCGAGCATGGCCGCATCCTGCGGGTCGCTGCCCAGCAGCTCGCGCTCCTCGCCCAGCTTACGTTGACGCTCGGCCTGGCGTTCCAGGCTGGCTTCCAGCTGCTGCAGACGCGCCTGCTGCACTTCGGCCTGGCGGCGCGGCTCGGCGGAACGGCTGTTGAAGCTGTCCCACTGTTCCTGCCAGCCGTGCATGCCCAGCTCGGCCTCTTCAAGGGCAGCAGCGGCTTCTTCGGCAGCGGCCAAGGTCATTTCCTGCTCGGGTTCGAGCATTGCCAGCTCTTCGCCCAAGGTAGCCAGCAGGGTGCGGTCGTGCCCGAGGTGCGACTCGGTTTCCAGGCGCGTGCGCTCGGCTTCCTTGAAGTCATCCTGCAACTGGCGCAGGCGCTGCTGGCCGTGCTGGATGCTCTGCTCGACCCGGGCGATGTCACCGGCCACCGAGTAGAAGCGGCCCTGCACCTGGTTGAAGCGTTCGGACAATTCGTGATGGCCATCGCGCAGGCGCTCGATGCTGGCATCGGCATTGCGCTGCTCGGCCACCAGCGCCTCATGGGACACATCCTGGTCGCCGATCACCGCCTCGCGCTGGCGCACCCGTTCGTCCAGATCACGCCAGCGCAAGGCCGACAGGCGCGCCTTCAACTGGCGTTCCTGGGCTTTGTATTCCCGGTACTTCTCGGCCGCCTGGGCCTGGCGGTGCAGGCGCTCCAGCTGGCGTTCCAGCTCTTCGCGCAGGTCGGTCAGGCGCGCCAGGTTTTCCTGGGTGCGGCGGATGCGGCTCTCGGTTTCCCGGCGGCGTTCCTTGTACTTGGAAATACCGGCGGCTTCCTCGATGAAGTTGCGCAGCTCCTCGGGCTTGGCCTCGATCAGCTTGGAGATCATGCCTTGCTCGATGATCGAGTAGCTGCGCGGCCCCAGGCCGGTGCCGAGGAAGATGTCGGTGATATCGCGCCGGCGGCACTTGGTACCGTTGAGGTAGTAGCTGTTCTGCCCGTCGCGGGTGACCTTGCGGCGGATCGAGATCTCGGCGTAGGCGGCGTATTCGCCGACCAGGGTGGTTTCGCTGTTGTCGAACACCAGCTCGATGCTGGCCTGGCTGACCGGCTTGCGGCCACTGGAGCCGTTGAAGATGACATCGGTCATCGACTCGCCGCGCAGGTTCTTCGCCGAACTCTCGCCCATCACCCAGCGCACGGCATCGATGATGTTGGACTTGCCACAGCCGTTGGGGCCGACCACGGCCGCCATGTTGCTGGGGAAATTGACCGTGGTGGGGTCGACGAACGACTTGAACCCGGCCAGGCGAATGCACTTCAGGCGCATCGGTCAGCCTCGGGCCAACGCCGCCAGCACCAGTTCGCAGCTGCGCTGGCCATAGGCGGTGAGCACCTCGCGAATGCGCGGCAGGTCACGGGCGATCACGGCGTCGAGCAGGCGGGCGAACAGGTCCAGATAGTCGATCATGCTGGCCTGGCGCTGGTCCAGCGACAGGTAGTAGGCACGGCTCATCGCCGGCTGCAGGTTTTCCACGGTTTCCTGCAGGAACGGGTTGTCGGCGAACGGGTAGGCCGCCCGCATGACTGCGAAGCTGTCGGCGACGAAGGCCTTGATGTCCAGCTGGTCATGGGCTCGCTGCAGGCGCTGCTGGATCTCCAGGAACGGGCGCAGGTCGGCATCGGTGCGCCATTTTTGCGCAACCGCGTTACCCAGCAGGATGTAGAACTCGCCCATCAGTGCGCACAGGCTGCGCACACTGCGCTCGTCGAGCTCGGTCACATGGGCACCCCGGCGCGGCAGGATCGCCACCAGGTGGCGGCGTTCGAGGATCAGCAGCGCCTCGCGCACCGAGCCGCGGCTGACGTTGAGTGCCTGGGTGACCTTCTGCTCCTGGATACGCTCGCCTGGCGCCAGCTCGCCACGGATGATGCGTTCGGCCAGGTAATCGGCAATCTGCTCGGAGAGGCTGTCCGGGGCCTTGAACGTCATGGTTTTCCTTCAAAATCATTGAACTGGGCACAAGGAGCGGATTGTAGCGTACTTGGCCGCTGATCGCGCAGAGGGGCCTGGCGGTTTATTTGACCTGCAAGGCAACCACACGCCCGGCGCGATCTATGCTTGGAATATGGGCAATGTGTGCGGCCGGGCTTGGACATGAGCAATTTCTTGACCTTTGAGTCAGAAAAATATTGACCAGCTGGACAGCTCTTGCTTAGAGTCCGCCCAACAACAATAAAACCATTGCGAGGCCATCCCCGTGATCCAGTTTCTCGTAAACCAGGAGCTGCGTAGTGAGCATGCCCTGGACCCGAACATGACGGTGCTGCAGTACCTGCGCGAGCACCTGGGCAAACCTGGCACCAAGGAGGGCTGCGCCAGTGGTGACTGCGGTGCCTGCACAGTGGTGGTCGGCGAACTGACCCAGGACGACCAGGGCAACGACAGCATCCGCTACCGTAGCCTCAACTCGTGCCTGACCTTCGTCTCGTCGCTGCACGGCAAGCAACTGATCAGCGTCGAGGGTCTCAAGCACCAGGGCCAGCTGCACAGCGTGCAACAGGCCATGGCCGATTGCCATGGCTCGCAGTGCGGCTTCTGTACACCCGGCTTCGTCATGTCGCTGTTCGCCCTGCAGAAGAACAGCAGCGGCCCCGACCTGCACCAGGCCCAGGAAGCCCTGGCCGGCAACCTGTGCCGCTGCACCGGCTACCGGCCGATCCTCGACGCCGCCGAGCAGAGCTGCCGCCAGCCCTGCCGCGACCAGTTCGATGCCCAGCAGGCACAGACCATCAGCCGCCTCAAGGCCATTGCCCCAACCCAGACCGGCGAACTGAACAGTGGCGACAAGCGCTGCCTGGTACCACTGACCGTGGCCGACCTGGCCGACCTGTACAGCTCGCACCCCGAAGCGCGGCTGCTGGCCGGCGGTACCGACCTGGCACTGGAAGTCACCCAGTTCCACAAGACCTTGCCGGTGATGATCTACGTCGGCCATGTGGCCGAGCTCAAGCGCATCGAGAAAACCGCCAGCCATCTGGAAATCGGCGCCGCCACACCGCTCACCGACTGCTACGGTGCGCTGAACGAGGAATACCCGGACTTCGGTGCCCTGCTGCACCGCTTCGCCTCGCTGCAGATCCGCAACCAGGGCACCCTGGGCGGCAATATCGGCAACGCTTCGCCAATCGGTGACTCGCCACCCCTGCTGATTGCCCTGGATGCACAGATCGTCCTGCGCCAGGGCGATCGCCAGCGGGTGATGCCACTGGAAGACTACTTCATCGACTACCGCATCACCGCCCGCCAGGACAGCGAGTTCATCGAGAAGATCATCGTGCCGCGCGCCACCAGCGATTGGGCGTTCCGCGCCTATAAAGTGTCCAAACGCCTGGACGATGACATTTCTGCCGTATGCGGCGCCTTCAACCTGAGCATCGAAGACGGCGTGGTCAGCGGTGTGCGCATCGCCTTCGGCGGCATGGCGGCGATCCCCAAACGGGCCCGTGCCTGCGAAGCGGCGCTGCGCGGCAAGCCGTGGAACCAGGCTGCCATCGAGCGCGCCTGCCAGGCCCTGGCGGAAGACTTCACCCCGCTCAGCGACTTCCGCGCCAGCAAGGAATACCGCCTGCTGACCGCCCAGAACCTGCTGCGCAAGTACTTCATCGAACAGCAAACGCCGTACATCGAAACCCGGGTGACCGCTTATGTCTAACCATCACGTAGCCAAGAGCCAGGCCGAGATGGCCGAACTGTTCAGCCAGGACCTGACCACCGGGGTCGGCCGCAGCGTCAAGCACGACAGCGCCGACAAGCATGTGTCCGGCGAGGCCGTGTACATCGACGACCGCCTGGAATTCCCCAACCAGCTGCACGTCTATGCGCGCACCGCCGACCGCGCCCACGCGCGCATCCTGCGCATCGACACCACGCCGTGCTATGCCTTCGAGGGCGTGCGCATCGCCATCACCCACGAAGACATCCCCGGCCTCAAGGACATTGGCCCGGTGGTAGCCGGCGACCCGCTGCTGGCCATCGACAAGGTCGAGTTCTTCGGCCAGCCGGTGCTCGCCGTGGCCGCCCGCGACCTCGATACCGCGCGCCGTGCGGCCATGGCCGCCATCGTCGAGTATGAAGACCTGGAGCCGGTGCTGGATGTGGTCGAAGCACTGCGCAAGAAGCACTTCGTGCTCGACAGCCACACCCACCAGCGTGGCGATTCCGCCGCTGCCCTGGCCAGTGCACCGCACCGCATCCAGGGCACCCTGCACATCGGTGGCCAGGAGCACTTCTACCTGGAAACGCAGATTTCCTCGGTGATGCCCACCGAAGACGGCGGCATGATCGTCTACTGCTCAACGCAAAACCCCACCGAAGTGCAGAAACTGGTCGCCGAAGTACTCGACGTGCCAATGAACAAGGTGGTGCTGGACATGCGCCGCATGGGTGGCGGTTTTGGTGGCAAGGAAACCCAGGCCGCCAGCCCGGCGTGCCTGTGCGCCGTGGTGGCGCGCCTGACCGGCCAGCCGACCAAGATGCGCCTGCCACGGGTCGAAGACATGACCATGACCGGCAAACGCCACCCGTTCTACGTCGAGTACGACGTGGGCTTCGACGACGACGGGCGCCTGCACGGCATCAACTTCGACCTGGCCGGCAACTGCGGCTACTCGCCCGACCTGTCCGGTTCGATCGTCGACCGCGCCATGTTCCACTCCGACAATGCCTACTACCTGGGCGATGCCACCGTGCACGGCCACCGCTGCAAGACCAACACAGCCTCCAACACCGCCTATCGCGGCTTTGGCGGCCCGCAAGGGATGGTCGCCATCGAGCAGGTGATGGACCACATCGCTCGCCACCTGGGCCGCGACCCGCTGGCGGTGCGCAAGGCCAACTACTACGGCAAGACCGAGCGCAACGTCACCCACTACTACCAGACCGTCGAGCACAACATGCTCGAAGAGATGACCGCCGAACTGGAAGCCAGCAGTGACTATGCCGAGCGCCGCGAGTCGATCCGCCGCTTCAACGCCAACAGCCCGGTCCTGAAGAAGGGCCTGGCACTGACACCGGTCAAGTTCGGTATTTCGTTCACCGCCACCTTCCTCAACCAGGCCGGTGCGCTGATTCATATCTACACCGACGGCAGTATCCACCTGAACCATGGCGGCACCGAGATGGGCCAGGGCCTGAACACCAAGGTGGCCCAGGTGGTGGCACAGATCTTCCAGGTCGATTTCAGCCGTATCCAGATCACCGCCACCAATACTGACAAGGTGCCCAACACCTCACCGACCGCTGCCTCCAGTGGTGCCGACCTGAACGGCAAGGCAGCGCAGAACGCTGCGGAGATCCTCAAAAAGCGCCTGACCGAGTTCGCCGCACGGCACTACCAGGTGACCGAGGAAGACGTCGAGTTCCGCAACGGCCATGTGCGCGTGCGCGACCAGATCGTCAGCTTCGAGCAGCTGGTGCAGCAGGCCTATTTTGCCCAAGTGTCGCTGTCCAGCACCGGTTTCTACCGCACGCCAAAGATCTACTACGACCGCAGCCAGGCACGTGGCCGGCCGTTCTACTACTTCGCCTTCGGCGCCGCCTGCGTGGAGGTGGTCGTCGACACCCTGACCGGCGAATACAAGATGCTGCGCGCCGACATCCTGCACGATGTGGGTGATTCGCTGAACCCGGCCATCGACATCGGCCAGGTGGAAGGCGGCTTCATCCAGGGCATGGGCTGGCTGACCACCGAAGAACTGGTGTGGAACGCCAAGGGCAAGCTGATGACCAACGGCCCGGCCAGCTACAAGATCCCGGCAGTGGCCGACATGCCGCTGGACTTGCGGGTAAAGCTGGTGGAAAACCGCAAGAACCCTGAGGACACCGTGTTCCACTCCAAGGCCGTGGGCGAACCGCCGTTCATGCTCGGCATCGCCGCCTGGTGCGCGATCAAGGACGCCGTGGCCAGCATCGCCGACTACCGCGTGCAGCCACAGGTGGATGCACCGGCGACGCCGGAGCGGGTGTTGTGGGGTTGCGAGCAGATGCGCAAGGCAGTGGCTGCAGCGCAACCTGCCGAGCCGGAGCTGGAAACCGTGTCTCACTGACAATCCAGGGCCCTGTGGGAGCGGGTTTACCCGCGAATGCGATAGTGGTTTGACCGCCGCATTCGCGGGTGAACCCGCTCCCACAGGGATCGCGACGCGACTATAGAGAGGTTGCATCATGCACCAATGGATCAACGCCCTCGCCGACCATCAGTCCCGTGGCGAAGCCTGCGTGCTGGTTACCATCATCGAGGAGCGCGGCTCGACCCCGCGCAATGCCGGCTCGAAAATGGTCGTCAGCGCCAGCGGCCTGTTCGACACCATCGGCGGCGGCCACCTGGAATACAAGGCCCTGCACATCGCCCGGCAAATGCTCGAAGAGCACCGCACCACCCCGCATCTGGAGCGCTTCAGCCTCGGTGCCAGCCTTGGCCAGTGCTGCGGCGGCGTCACCGTGCTGCTGTTCGAACCCATGGCCGCGGTGCAGGCGCAGATCGCGGTGTTCGGCGCGGGCCATGTCGGCCGGGCTCTGGTACCCTTGCTCGCCGCGCTGCCCTGCCGGGTGCGCTGGATCGATTCGCGCGAGCAGGAATTCCCTGCCCTGATCCCCGACGGGGTGACCAAGGTGGTCAGCGAGGATCCGGTCGACGAAGTGGCAGACCTGCCGCCAGGCTGCTACTGCATCGTCATGACCCACAACCACCAGCTCGACCTGGAATTGACCGCCGCCATTCTCAAGCGCAACGACTTCACCTGGTTCGGCCTGATCGGCTCGAAGACCAAACGGGTCAAGTTCGAACACCGCCTGCGCGAGCGCGGCTATGACGAGGCCGTGATGGCGCGCATGCGCTGCCCGATGGGCCTGGCCGAGGTCAAGGGCAAGCTGCCCATCGAGATCGCCGTGTCCATCGCTGGTGAAATCATCGCCACCTACAACGCCTGCTTCGGCCAGCACGACGCTGCCGCCAATGCTGGCCCCATTGCCCAGTTGCTGCCGCCCTCCCGGCGCAGCCAAGCCATTTGACGAGTGTGTTATGACCGTTACCCGCAAAGCCTACCGTGCCGCCATCCTGCACAGCATCGCCGACCCGGCCGAGGTGGGCCTGGAGGCTTCCCATGAATACTTCGAGGACGGCCTGCTGGTGGTCGACAATGGCCGCATCAGTGCCGTAGGCCACGCCGCCGAACTGTTGCCGACCCTGGACGCCGATATCCCGGTCGAGCACTACCAGGACGCACTGATCACCCCAGGCTTCATCGACACCCATATCCATTTCCCGCAGACCGGCATGATCGGCTCCTACGGCGAACAGTTGCTGGACTGGCTGAATACCTACACCTTCCCCTGCGAAAAACAGTTCGCCGACAAGGAACACGCCGACCAAGTGGCGAAAATCTTCCTCAAGGAACTGCTGCGCAACGGCACCACCACCGCCCTGGTGTTCGGCAGCGTGCACCCGGAATCGGTCAATGCCCTGTTCGAAGAAGCCGAACGCCTGGACCTGCGCCTGATCGCCGGCAAGGTGATGATGGACCGCAACGCCCCGGACTACCTGACCGATACCGCAGAGTCCGGCTATACCGAAAGCAAGGCACTGATCGAGCGCTGGCACGGCAAGGGCCGCCTGCATTATGCAGTCACCCCGCGCTTCGCCCCGACCAGTACGCCTGAACAGCTGGCGCTGGCGGGCCAACTGCTGAAGGAACATCCGGGCGTGTACATGCACACGCACCTGTCGGAGAACCTCAAGGAAATCGAGTGGGTCAAGTCGCTGTTCCCCGAGCAGAAGGGTTACCTCGACGTCTACGACCACTTCGAGCTGCTGGGCGAACGCTCGGTATTCGCCCATGGCGTGCACCTGTGCGATGACGAATGCCAGCGCCTGGCCGAAACCGGCTCGGCGGTGGCCTTCTGCCCCACCTCCAACCTGTTCCTCGGCAGCGGCCTGTTCAACCTGCCCCAAGCCGAGCGCTTCAAGGTCAATGTGGGCCTGGGCACTGACGTTGGCGCCGGCACCAGCTTCTCGCTGCTCAACACCCTGAACGAAGCGTACAAGGTGATGCAACTGCAGGGCGCACGCCTGCACCCGTACAAGTCACTGTACCTGGCCACCCTCGGCGGCGCCCGCGCGCTGCGCCTGGACGACCGCATCGGCAGCCTGCGCCCGGGTAACGATGCCGACTTCGTGGTGCTGGACTACAAGGCCACGCCACTGCTGGACTACCGCATCCAGCAGTCCAACAGCATCGAGGAAACCCTGTTCGTGCTGACCACCCTAGGCGACGACCGCACCGTGCGTGAAACCTACGCCGCTGGGCGTTGCGTGCACCAGCGCTAAGGTTCTTTTGCCAGACCCCGGTACAGTGCGCCGCCGATCGCAGCACCAATCAGCGGCGCCACCCAGAACAGCCACAGCTGTTGCAGGGCCCAGCCACCGACGAACAAGGCCGGCCCCGTGCTACGCGCGGGGTTGACCGAAGTATTGGTCACCGGGATAGAGATCAGGTGGATCAGGGTCAAAGCCAAACCGATGGCGATCGGCGCAAAACCCGCTGGCGCCCGGGCGTCGGTAGCGCCCATGATCACCACCAGGAACATCGCCGTCATCACCACTTCACTGACAAAGCCCGCCCCGAGCGTGTAGCCGCCAGGCGAGTGGTCGGCGTAGCCGTTCGAAGCCAATCCCGCAGACAGCTCGAAACCTGACTTGCCGCTGGCGATGAGGTAGATCACACCTGCCGCCAGAATGGCGCCGATCACCTGGGCGATCACATAGGGCAGCAGCTCTTTGGCCGGAAAGCGCCCGCCCACCACCAGCCCGAACGACACGGCGGGGTTGAGGTGACAGCCGGAGATATGGCCGATGGCGAAGGCCATGGTCAGCACGGTCAGGCCGAAGGCGAAGGCGACGCCAAGTACACCGATGCCGATGGGCGAGCTGGCGGCGAGTACCGCACTGCCGCAGCCGCCAAGCACCAGCCAGAAGGTGCCGACCAGCTCGGCCCCCATGCGTTTACCGAGGGACATGCTCATGAGTCCATTCCTCAAGAAGTTGAACGCAACGAATGCGCAAGCCCAACTGCTTGATGAAGGTTTGCTCACAAGAATTTAGCAGACACCAGGCTAATGGCCAGAAATGGCTGGGGGCCGCTTCGCGCCCCATTCGCAGCACAAGGCTGCTCCTACAGGGGTTATGCAATGCCTGTAGGAGCAGCCTTGTGCTGCGAATGGGCTGCAAAGCAGCCCCCTTTAGTCAACCAGGCAAACGATCAACCCTTGACCGATACCTTGGGCTTTTTCAGCAAGTGCGAGAACACCGCATGCAGATCGTCCGAGGCACTCTCCTCGTCCAGGTTCAGCTTGCTGTCGATGTGGTCCATGTGGTGCATCATCAGGCTCACCGCCTGCTCGGCATCGCGTGCCTCGATGGCATCGATCAGCTGCATGTGTTCGTCATACGAGCAATGCGAGCGGTTGCCGCTTTCGTACTGGGCGATGATCAACGAAGTCTGCGACACCAGGCTGCGCTGGAAGCTGACCAGCGGCGCATTTCCCGCGGCCTCGGCCAGCTTGAGGTGGAATTCGCCGGAAAGACGAATGCCGGCACCGCGGTCACCACGCGAGAAGCTGTCGCGCTCCTCACGCACCATCTGCCGCAGCTCATTGAGCTGCTCGAGGGTAGCGTGCTGCACGGCCAGTTCGGTAATGGCCCGTTCGACCATGCGCCTGGAGAAGAACACCTGACGGGCTTCTTCCACCGTAGGGCTGGCCACCACTGCACCGCGGTTCGGCCGCAACAGCACCACGCTTTCATGGGCCAGCCGCGACAACGCGCGGCGAATGATGGTGCGGCTGACGCCGAAGATCTCGCCCAGCGCTTCCTCGCTCAACTTGGTACCCGGTGCCAGACGCTGCTCGAGGATTGCCTCGAAAATATGCGCGTAGACGATGTCGTCCTGGGTACCACTGCGGCCAGCCTTGCCGGTACGCGCAGGTTTCTTCAGAGGTTGCAGCTGTTCGTTCATGGGCTCTCGAGGCACGAAGGAAAGTATGGCGCCATTGTACACAGGCTGAGCCGTTTCTGCAGGTGGCCTTTTACCTATATAGCCGTTGTACGACGTATTGCGCACACAAAAGATAAAACATTATTTGCTTTATTTGTACACAAAAGCATAATCCACCGAGCAACTTCTTGACCCATAAGTCAACAAACCGGTCAGACGTCTGCCTTCCCTCGCGGAGCCGCCAAGTGCATTGCGCAGGCCCATGGTTCCAGAACAACAAGAAAGACTTGAGGAGTACTCGCTGTGGAAAGCCGCAAATCCGAAGCCCCTACGCTGGATCTTGCTCCACCGCTCGAAACGAGCTGGCTGGAGCGGATTTTCAAACTCAAGCAACACGGCAGCACCGTCAGAACCGAAATGATCGCCGGCGTGACCACCTTCATCACCATGGCCTACATCATCTTCGTCAACCCCAACATCATGGCCGACGCAGGCATCGACCACGGTGCCGCCTTCGTCGCCACCTGCATCGCCGCCGCGCTGGGCTGCCTGCTGATGGGCCTGTACGCCAACTGGCCGGTGGGCCTGGCGCCGGGCATGGGGCTCAACGCCTTCTTCACCTACACCGTGGTCGGCACCATGGGCTACAACTGGGAAACGGCACTGGGCGCAGTATTCGTCTCGGGCGTGCTGTTCATGTTCCTGACCTTGTCGAAAGTGCGCGAATGGTTGCTCAACAGCATCCCGGTCAGCCTGCGCCATGCCATGGGGGCCGGCGTCGGATTGTTTCTCGGGCTGATCGGCCTGAAGACGGCAGGCATCATCGTCGACAGCCCCGCCACGCTGATCAAGCTGGGCTCGCTGCATGAGCCAGGGCCGCTGCTGGCGGCGGTGTGCTTCCTGCTGATCGCCATCCTCAGCTACAAGCGGGTGTTCGGCGCGATCCTGATCAGCATCATCGGTGTCACCCTGGCCGGCTGGGGTCTGGGGCTGGTCAAGTTTGGCGGGGTGATGTCGATGCCGCCGAGCCTGGCGCCGACCTGGATGGCCATGGACGTTGCTGGCGTGTTCAACGTCAGCATGATCAGCGTGGTGCTGGCGTTCCTGTTCGTGCACATGTTCGACACCGCCGGCACGCTAATGGGCGTGGCGCAGCGAGCCAACCTGGTGGCACCGGACGGGCGTATCGAGAACTTGTCGAAGGCGCTGAAGGCTGACAGCGCTTCGAGTGTGTTCGGTGCCGTGGTCGGTGTGCCGCCGGTGACCAGTTATGTGGAAAGTGCTGCCGGCGTGGCCGCTGGTGGCCGTACCGGCCTGACGGCGGTAGTGGTCGGCCTGCTGTTCATTGCCGCCATGTTCTTCGCGCCATTGGCCGGAATGATTCCGGCCTATGCCACCGCGGGCGCACTAATCTACGTGGCAATGCTGATGATGGCCAGCATGGCGCATATCCACTGGGACGAAGCTACCGACAGCATTCCGGCGATCGTCACGGTGATCATGATGCCGCTGACTTTCTCGGTCGCCGATGGTATTGCCCTGGGCTTCATCAGCTACGTCGCGCTGAAGGCAGGTACCGGCAAGTACAAGGAAATCTCCGCCAGTCTGTGGGTGCTGTGCGCGATTTTCATTGCCAAGTTTGTGTTCCTCTGACCTTCACTGCATCGACGAAGGGCGCTCAGGCGCCTTTTGTCATTTTCGGCACATTTGCAGCAACCGCATATACCGGTGTACTGATATTTTTGTCAGGTGCAAGGTATATCAGAAATGGTTAAAAATCAGGGGAATCTCACAAGCGTTATCGCCATAGGCATTACCAATGCTCAACATCGCCCTCCTCCCATCGGCCTATACCGCATACGGCTTCACCGGAGCAGACAAAAGGCGGATTGGTTTCAATGGAGAGTTTCGGGATACGGTTTCCGGATCTTACCCGCTCGGCAACGGCCACAGGGCATTCAGCCCCGTGCTGATGAGGTTCGTGAGTCCCGATGATTACAGCCCATTTCTAGAAGGCGGTTTGAATGCCTATGCATATTGTCTAGGAGACCCGGTAAACCTTATCGACCCCAAGGGAAGCAATGGTTTTTTTAAAGGCGTCGCCAAAACGCTCAAGAATATATTCATCCCAGGCGATGCTCCTATTGAACAGTTCTCCCCCACCCGCCGACGCTTGCACGAACAGGTCGACACGTCTTCGCAATGGGGACAAGCGACAGCGGTCATCAACAAGGCAATGGGTAGTAATAGGGATACCAGTATTCCTGACTGGAAGGCTGACAGGTACATCCTGCGATCACAGAATGCTTCAGCAAGTTTGAGCCCAAACAAGAAAAACAGCTTGAGTGAGCCGACGCTATTTTTCGGTTCCAGTTTCGAGTGGGGCCAGGTGGCCGTACAGGCCTTGCGAGGCAGTAACAATGAACAGGCGGGGGCTGCAGCCGTGGGGCTCAGCTTCAACTTTGCAGGTGGGATCATGGCAGGTGCTGGAGTTCATTCGAACTACAAAACAGGCCGGATACTGTCCGCGCCTGCAAATCTACAAACCACCATTCGCCAATAAAAAAAGCCCGCCAGTGTGAGAGCGGGCCAAAGGACCTACGAAGATTCTTCTAGCGACCAACTAGCTTCCACGATAGGTCGAATAGCTGTACGGCGAGATCAGCAGCGGCACGTGGTAGTGCTCCTGCTGCTCGTCGATGCCAAAGCGCAGCACGACAACATCCAGAAACGCCTGGGCCGGCAGCTGTACACCGCGAGCGCGGTAGTAGTCACCAGCGCTGAACTGCAGCTGGTAGACGCCAGTGCGATAATCGTCACCCTGCAGCAGCGGCGCATCGACGCGGCCATCGCTGTTGGTCAGGGCGGTGTTCACCAGCTCAAGCTGCTGGCCTTCGACACGGTACAGCTCGACCTTGATCGAGCTGCCCGGGCAGCCATGCGCGGCATCCAGTACGTGTGTGGTCAAACGTCCCATTGCTTGTCGCCTCTTGTTCAATCTGTGGGCAAAAAATACTCAGCCGTCGCACCAGCATAGCGCCTGCGGCAGGCGGGAATGACGTCATTAAGACATTCCAAGCCAAGATTGTACACAATTTTTTCAACCCTTCTGTCGCCCGCAGCGAATCTTGCCCCTGAGCGACCCACCGATCGCAAAGACAGGCCTGGTAACGACACCAACATCATTAGCTGACCAATCAGGCAGGTTTCTTGCACTGTTTTTCAAGGTTGCTGCGAGGCGACAAAAGGGAAGAAATGCGGAAAAACAGGCTTACAAAAGATTTCAGAAGTTGTATACAATCAGCCCATCCGGTGGTGCGACATCCCGACGCGGTCCGCCCACCCCCGCACAAACGCACAAGAAGGAAGACTGCAGTGAGCGCTGACTACCCTCGCGACCTGATCGGTTACGGCAACAACCCTCCTCACCCGCAATGGCCGGGCAACGCTCGCATCGCGCTGTCTTTCGTCCTCAACTACGAGGAAGGTGGCGAACGCAACATCCTGCACGGTGACAAGGAGTCCGAAGCGTTCCTCTCGGAAATGGTCGCCGCCCAGCCACTGCAGGGCGTACGCAACATGAGCATGGAATCGCTGTACGAGTACGGCAGCCGTGCCGGCGTGTGGCGCCTGCTGAAACTGTTCAAGGACAGCGGCGTGCCGTTGACCATCTTCGCCGTGGCCATGGCCGCCCAGCGCCACCCCGACGTGATCCGTGCCATGGCCGAGGCCGGTCATGAAATCTGCAGCCACGGCTACCGCTGGATCGACTACCAGTACATGGACGAGGCCCAGGAGCGCGAGCACATGCTCGAAGCCATCCGCATCCTCACCGAAATCACCGGTGAGCGCCCGCTGGGCTGGTACACCGGCCGCACCGGCCCGAACACCCGTCGCCTGGTGATGGAGGAAGGCGGCTTCCTGTATGACAGCGACACCTACGACGACGACCTGCCCTACTGGGAGCCGAACAACCCTACCGGCAAGCCGCACCTGGTGATCCCCTACACCCTCGACACCAACGACATGCGCTTCACCCAGGTACAGGGCTTCAACTGCGGCGAGCAGTTCTTCCAGTACCTGAAGGACGCCTTCGATGTGCTGTACGCCGAGGGCGCCGAAGCACCGAAAATGCTGTCCATTGGCCTGCACTGCCGCCTGGTCGGCCGCCCGGCGCGCCTGGCCGCACTGAAGCGCTTCGTCGATTACGCAAAAAGCCATGACCAGGTCTGGTTCGCCCGTCGCGTGGACATCGCCCGCCACTGGCACGCCACCCACCCGTACAAGAAAGAGAACGCCTGATGACCGCCTTCAAGACCCTCAAGCCATCCGCCCTGGACCGCGACGCCTTCGTCAAGGCCTTCGCCGACATCTACGAGCACTCGCCGTGGGTAGCCGAAAAAGCCTATGAACTGGGCCAACTGGGCGAACTGGACGAGATCGAGGCGCTGCACCAGCGCATGAGCGACATCCTGCTCAGCGCCAACCACGCCGACCAGTTGGCGCTGATCAACGCTCACCCGGACCTGGCCGGCAAGGCCGCCATCCAGGGCGAGCTGACCGAATCGAGCACCAACGAGCAGGCAGGCGCCGGTATTCACCAGTGCACCGCCGAAGAGTTCGCCCGTTTCACCGAACTGAACGACGCCTACAAGGCCAAGTTCCAGTTCCCGTTCATCATGGCGGTAAAAGGCAGCAACCGGCACCAGATCCTCGCCTCCTTCGAAAAACGCATCCACAACGATGCCGATGCCGAATTCAAGGAAGCCCTGGCGCAGATCAACCTGATCGCCCTGTTCCGCCTGCTGCAGCTGTAAAGCCGCCGCAACGCTTGAGCCTTATCCAGAACAACGAACATAGAAGAGATATCCGCATGCGCACCCTGATGATCGAGCCCCTGACCAAAGAAGCCTTCGCCCCCTTCGGAGACGTGATCGAAACCGACGGCAGCGACCACTTCATGATCAACAACGGCTCGACCATGCGCTTCCACAAGCTCGCCACGGTCGAAACCGCCGAGCCTGAAGACAAGGCGATCATCAGCATCTTCCGCGCCGACGCGCTGGACATGCCGCTGACCGTGCGCATGCTGGAACGCCATCCGCTGGGCAGCCAGGCTTTCATCCCGCTGCTCGGCAACCCCTTTCTGATCGTGGTCGCGCCAGTTGGCGATGCACCTGTATCAGGTTTGGTCCGAGCCTTCCGCAGTAATGGCAGGCAGGGCGTTAATTACCATCGCGGCGTCTGGCACCACCCGGTGCTGACGATCGAAAAGCGGGATGACTTCCTGGTGGTTGATCGCAGTGGTTCCGGCAACAACTGCGACGAGCATTACTTCACCGAGGAACAGATGCTGGTCCTCAATCCCCACCAATAAGAAAAGGTCGGTCATTCAAGGGCATTGCCCGAGCGGGTGACCGGCAAGAGGTACATACTGTGGAAGCACACCTTCACGAATGGCTGAACCTGAGCATTCGCTGGGTTCACATGATCACCGGTGTCGCCTGGATCGGTGCATCGTTCTACTTCGTCTGGCTGGAGAACCACCTGAACCGAAGCAACCCGCGCGATGGGTTGTCGGGTGATCTCTGGGCAATTCACGGCGGTGGTATCTACCACCTGGAGAAATACAAGCTCGCCCCCCCGAAAATGCCCGAGAACCTGCACTGGTTCAAATGGGAGGCCTACTTCACCTGGATGTCCGGTATTGCCCTGCTGTGCGTGGTGTTCTACTGGAACCCGACCCTGTACCTGCTGGCCCCTGGCAGCACCTTGAGCGGTGCCGAAGGCGTGGCCATCGGTATCGGCTCGCTGATCGCAGGCTGGTTCATCTACGACTTCCTGTGCGACTCGCCCCTGGGCAAGAAGCCAGCGCTGCTCGGTGCAGTACTGTTCGTGCTGATCATCGCGGCATGCTGGGGCTTCAGCCTGGTGTTCAGCGGCCGTGGTGCGTACCTGCACACCGGCGCGATCATCGGCACCATCATGGTCGGCAACGTGTTCCGCATCATCATGCCGGCCCAGCGCCAGCTGGTTGCGGCGATCGAGAACAACCAGACCCCAGACCCGGTACTGCCGGCCAAGGGCCTGCTGCGCTCGCGCCACAACAACTACTTCACCCTGCCGGTGCTGTTCATCATGATCAGCAACCACTTCCCGAGCACCTACGGTAGCCAGTACAACTGGCTGATCCTGGCCGGTATCGCAGTAGCCGCGGTCCTGATCCGCCACTACTTCAACACCCGTCACGACAGCAACAAGTACGCCTGGACCCTGCCGGTCGGCGCCCTGGCGATGATCTGCCTGGCCTATGTCACCGGTCCGAAACCGATGGCCGTCAGCCCTGAGCAAGCCGCGGCGAAGGTCGAGTACCAGCCACTGCCCGCGACCGCTGTAGGTGGCAAGACCGCCGCCGAGCAACGCGCCGAGGACGCCGCCAAGGCTGCCGCAGCGCCTGCCGCACCGGCCGAAGCCCCTGCCCAGGCCACCGCCCAGGCTGGCGGCGAGAGCTTCGACAAGATCCACAATGTCATCCAGGAACGCTGCACCGTGTGCCACTCGTCCAAGCCGACCAGCCCACTGTTCAGCGCCGCCCCTGCCGGCGTGATGTTCGACACCCCGCAGCAGATCCAGGCCCAGGCCGCGCGCATCCAGGCGCAAGCGGTCGCCAGCCAGATCATGCCGCTGGGCAACATCACCCAGATGACCACCGAAGAGCGCAAGCTCGTCGGTGACTGGATCGCCAAAGGCGCCCCGGTCAACTGAAACACAATTGTCGGGATAACACCGCCCCCTGTGGGAGCGGGTTCACCCGCGAAGAGGCCGGCACTCCCGGCCTCTGTTTCAAGACATATGCAACAAGCAAGCATCGAGCGTTCAGCGTCAGGCGGGAACCCCAGGCTCTCTTCACAGCGAGCCTGCCGCCTGAGGCCGGCGCTTGGATCCGAGAATAAAAACAAAACTCGAGGTGCTGCATGTCCGAGTCACGCAAGGCGTACATCCCCGTTGCGCCGCCGCGCGAGCCCTTGCCCCTGTTCCAACTGATCCTGGTTGGCCTGCAACACGTTCTGCTGATGTACGGCGGCGCGATCGCCGTGCCGTTGATCATCGGCCAGGCCGCCGGGTTGTCCCGTGAAGAAGTCGCTTTCCTGATCAACGCCGACCTGCTGGTCGCTGGCGTCGCCACCATCATCCAGTCCTTCGGTATCGGCCCGGTGGGCATCCGCATGCCGGTAATGATGGGTGCCAGTTTCGCTGCCGTCGGCAGCATGGTGGCCATGGCCGGCATGCCCGGCGTGGGCCTGCAGGGGATCTTCGGCGCGACCATCGCCGCCGGGTTCTTCGGCATGCTGATCGCGCCGTTCATGTCCAAGGTCGTACGCTTCTTCCCACCCCTGGTTACCGGCACGGTGATCACCTCGATTGGCCTGTCGCTGTTCCCGGTGGCAGTCAACTGGGCCGGTGGTGGCCAACAGGCAGATACCTTCGGCTCGCCGATCTACCTGCTGGTGGCCGGCCTGGTACTGGCGGTAATCCTGCTGATCAACCGCTTCATGCGCGGTTTCTGGGTCAACGTGTCGGTGCTGGTGGGCATGGGCCTGGGCTACATCCTGGCCGGCTCCATCGGCATGGTCGACCTGTCGGGCCTGAACGACGCACCGTGGCTGCAAGTGGTCACCCCACTGCACTTCGGCATGCCGACCTTCAGCCTGGCGCCGATCCTGTCCATGTGCCTGGTGGTGGTGATCATCTTCGTCGAGTCCACCGGCATGTTCCTGGCCCTGGGCAAGGTGACCGATCGTGAAGTTACCCCAGGGATGCTGCGTCGCGGCCTGCTGTGCGATGCCGGTGCGTCGTTCATCGCCGGCTTCTTCAACACCTTCACCCACTCCTCGTTCGCCCAGAACATCGGCCTGGTGCAGATGACCGGGGTGCGCTGCCGCTATGTCACCATCGTGGCCGGTGCACTGCTGATCCTGCTCAGCCTGCTGCCCAAGGCGGCCTTCCTGATCGCCTCGATCCCGCCTGCGGTGCTGGGCGGCGCGTCCATCGCCATGTTCGGCATGGTCACCGCCACCGGGATCAAGATTCTCCAGGAGGCGGACATCGGCGACCGTCGCAACCAGCTGCTGGTTGCAGTGAGCGTCGGCTTCGGGTTGATCCCCGTGGTACGTCCGGAGTTCTTCGCCCAGATGCCCCAGTGGATGGAGCCCATCACCCACAGTGGCATCGCCATGGCCACGGTCAGTGCCCTGGTGTTGAACGTGCTGTTCAACATCCTTGGTGGTGCCGACCGCGCGGTGCACAACGAAGCCTGTCACCAGCATTGAGCCAGACGGGGCGGCGCATGGCCGCCCCGCATTCACAAAGGCAGTAAACGCAACACCGTCGGCCCGCCGGAATGGGCCGCCCGGGGCGCCTGCGCGCCAAATAAACCGCCAACAAAAACAATAAGTCCGGGAATCACAACATGAAGCGCATCACCACGTCCCTGTTGCTGGGCAGCAGCCTGCTGGCCACCCTCCCCTCGCATGCAGGCGAATGGCTGCAATGGCACGGCGAAAGCCTGACCTACCTGTACGGCAAGGACTTCAAGGTCAACCCTGATATCCAGCAGACCATCACGTTCGAGCACGCCAACAAATGGAAGTACGGCGACACCTTCATGTTCGTCGACAAGATCTTCTACAACGGCAAGGCCGACGCCAGCAAAGGCGTCACCACCTACTACGGCGAGTTCAGCCCACGCCTGTCATTCGGCAAGATCTTTGACAAGAAGCTGGCCTTCGGCCCGATCAAGGACGTACTGCTGGCCATGACCTACGAGCGCGGCGAAGGCGACAACGAGGCCTACCTGATCGGCCCTGG
This sequence comes from Pseudomonas sp. C5pp, assembly GCF_000814065.1. Taxonomy (NCBI): domain Bacteria; kingdom Pseudomonadati; phylum Pseudomonadota; class Gammaproteobacteria; order Pseudomonadales; family Pseudomonadaceae; genus Pseudomonas; species Pseudomonas sp. C5pp. Next base: position 73,554 of record NZ_JWLN01000025.1, read on the forward strand.
TTTCGACCTGAACGTCCCCGGCTTCAACTATTTCACCCTGAATTTCTACGTGCGCAACACCGAGGGCAGCCGCCCGGGTGACAACGTCTGGCAGATCACCCCCGGCTGGTCGTACACCATCCCCGTGGGCAGGTCCGACATTCTGATCGACGGCTACATGGACTGGGTGACCGATAATGACCAGACCCGCCGTGGCACCTACCACGCCAACCTGCACTTCAACCCGCAGGTGAAGTACGACCTGGGCAAAGCGCTGAACCTGGGCGCCAAGCAGCTGTACGTGGGCTTTGAGTACAGCTACTGGAAGGACAAGTACGGCATCGACAGCCGCGGCAATCTGGAAAGCAACCAGAGTGTCGCCAGTGCGCTGATCAAAGTGCACTTCTAGAAAACTGACCAAACGCACAAGTTTGTTCCACTCTGCTCCAGGAAGGAGCACTTGAGGCAAGGCGCGCAAGCCAGTAATCTGCGCGCCCCCTCGATCAGGGCAGAACGGATTCTGCCTGCGTTTACTGACCGCTCAGTCAATGAATACGGGCGGTTGGCCAACGTGTTGCCAGCCTGAAAGACCCTTTTCATCCGTTCAGAACGAAGTCGAGCAGGAAGGTTTTGCCAGCCCAGGAAAGTTGGCTCAACCCTTGCCAAACAGCTGTGGCCTATCGAAAAAAGCTGACTCAAAAGACAAAAAGCGCCAATAACGAGCGCTGACAACAGATCAATCAAGGGAGCGACATTCGCAATGCGTACCATCAACAGCCTGATCCTCGCCGGCGGCCTGCTGGCCTGTGGCACCACCTTCGGCGGCGACCTGCTGCAATGGCAGAACAACAGCCTGACCTACCTGTGGGGCAAGAACTTCAAGGTCAACCCGTCGATCCAGCAAACCGTGACCTTCGAGCACGCTGATGGCTGGAAGTACGGCGATAACTTCATCTTTGTCGACAAGATCTTCTACCAGGGCCAGAAAGATGAGGGCAACGGCCCGAACACCTACTACGGCGAAATCAGCCCGCGCCTGTCGTTCGGCAAGATCTTCGACCAGAAGATAGGGTTTGGCCCGGTCAAGGACGTACTGCTGGCGATGACCTACGAGTTCGGCGAAGGTGATACCGAGTCGTACCTGATCGGCCCTGGTTTCGACCTGGACATCCCTGGCTTCGACTACTTCCAGTTGAACTTCTACAACCGCACCACCGACGGCAGCCGCGCCGGCGACAACGTGTGGCAGATCACCCCGGTGTGGTCGTACACCATTCCGGTCGGTTCGTCCGATGTGCTGATCGACGGTTTCATGGACTGGGTGGTGGACAACGACGAGAACCGCCGCGGCACCTACCAGGCCAACCTGCACTTCAACCCGCAGATCAAGTATGACCTGGGCAAGGCCTTGCACCTGGGCGAGAAGCAGCTGTATGTGGGTGTGGAGTACGACTACTGGAAGAACAAGTACGGCATCAAGGATTCCGATGCCTTCACCACCGACCAGAACACCATGAGCTTCCTGCTCAAGGTTCACTTCTGATCTGAGTACAGGGGCCGCCTTGCGGCCCATTCGCGGGTAAACCCACTCCTACAGGGTCCGCACCGGATTCATGGCAGACGCTATACATGTGGGAGCGGGTTCACCCGCGAACCGGGGCGAAGCCCCGGCCAGGCAGCATCAACTGGCCGGCCGAACCGCTCGCCACAGTTTCCCCGCAATGCCCACCACGGCCAGCACCACGGCACCGGCCACAACCCCGACACCGCCGTTCAGCAGCGCCACGGTCAACGCACCGCCACGCCCTTCACTGAACGCCTCGATGGCGTGATGCAGCGGCCCGATACCATGCACCAGGATCCCGCCACCAACCAGGAACATGGCCGCCGTGCCGATCACCGACAGGCTCTTCATCATGTATGGCGCGGCACGCAGAATGCCGTTACCCACCGCCCTGGCCAGGCGTGATGCCTTGCGGGTCATCCATAGCCCCAGGTCATCGAGCTTGACGATACCGCCCACCAGCCCGTAGACGCCGATGGTCATGACCACCGCGATGCCCGACAGCACGACGATCTGCTGGGTCAACGGCGAGTCGGCAACGATGCCCAGGGTGATGGCGATGATTTCTGCCGACAGGATGAAGTCGGTACGTACCGCGCCCTTGATCTTGGCTTTCTCGAACGCCACCAGGTCGACATTGGCATCGGCCACCGCCTCCTTGAGCGCTTCGTGCTCGGCGTCAGTTTCGGCCTTGCTGTGCAGGAACTTGTGCGCCAGCTTCTCGAAGCCCTCGAAGCAAAGGTAGGCACCGCCCAGCATCAGCAACGGCGTCACCGCCCAGGGAATGAACGCACTGATCAGCAGCGCCGCCGGCACCAGGATGGCCTTGTTCACCATCGAGCCCTTGGCTACTGCCCACACCACAGGGATCTCGCGCTCGGCACGTACCCCGGTGACCTGCTGGGCATTCAGCGCCAGGTCATCGCCCAGCACGCCTGCGGTCTTTTTTGCCGCCACCTTGGTCATCACCGAGACGTCATCGAGCACAGTGGCGATGTCGTCGATCAGTACCAGTAGACTGCTTCCTGCCATGTTTGCCTGCATCCAGAAGAGTAAGTGTCCAGGATTCTAGCCCAAAGCCGCTGCCTTGAGCGCCCGTCGAGCCCGGTGCTACCATGCCCGATCCCTCTTAGAGGTGGCCAGACACGAGGAAGATCCCTGACCATGAGCACCATTCGCGAGCGCAACAAGGAACTGATCCTGCGCGCGGCCAGCGAGGAATTCGCCGACAAGGGCTTCGCCGCCACCAAGACCAGCGATATCGCGGCCAAGGCCGGCCTGCCCAAGCCGAACGTGTATTACTACTTCAAATCCAAGGACAACCTCTACCGCGAGGTCCTGGAAAGTATCATCGCGCCGATCATGCAGGCGTCGACCCCGTTCAATGCCGACGGTGACCCGAAGGAAGTGCTGAGTGCGTACATCCGCTCGAAGATCCGCATTTCGCGCGACCTGCCGCATGCGTCCAAGGTGTTCGCCAGCGAGATCATGCACGGTGCCCCGCACCTGTCGCCGAACCAGGTAGCGCAGTTGAACGAGCAGGCGCGCCATAACATCGAGTGCATCCAGCGCTGGATCGACCGCGGGCAAATCGCCCATGTGGATGCGCATCACCTGATGTTCAGCATCTGGGCAGCGACCCAGACTTATGCCGATTTCGACTGGCAGATCTCTGCCGTGACCGGCAAGGCCAAGCTGGCCGACAGCGATTATGACGCCGCAGCCGAGACCATCATCCGCATGGTGCTCAAGGGCTGTGAGCCAGAGGTGGCCTGACCCCCGGCGCTGGCTTCTTCGCGGGTGAACCCGCTCCCACAGGGACACCACGAGCTTCAAGCCTGTGATGATCCTGTGGGAGCGGGTTCACCCGCGAATAGGCCGGAACCGGCAACAGAGATTTAGGCTGCTACACCCGCATCCGCCTTCAACCCCACCTCCTCGATCGCACTGATCGCGCACTGCTCGTCGATATCCGACGTATCCCCACTGATCCCGACAGCACCCAGCACCTTGCCGTCCTGATCACGAATCAGCACGCCACCCGGCGCCGGCACCACCGGTCGCTCGCCCAACCCGTTCAGCGCGGCAAAAAATGCCGGCCGCTGCTGCGCGTCCAGCGCCAGCAGGCGCGACCCCTTGCCCAGGGCAATCGCCCCCCAGGCCTTGCCGGTAGCCACCTCCGGCCGGATCAGGCTGGCGCCATCCTCGCGCTGCAGCGCCAGCAAGTGGCCGCCGGCATCCAGCACCGCCACGGTCAGTGGCGCGGCGTTGATCTTGCGGCCCGCCGCCAGCGCGGCATTCACCAGGCTGACCGCGACTTTCAGGTTCAAAGCGTTCATGGAAAGGTCCTCTTCTTGTTGTGAGAAGCCCTGAGGGCAGGTGAAAAACCGATAAGCCAATAGAACACAACTGAATCTTTTTTTGTATACAATAAATTGAAACGATCGTATGCGAGATTGCAAACGCCCGTTTTCACGGGCGCTTGAACGAAAGCGACCTCGTCCGACGAAAACCCGTTGACCTGAGCGGCCAGCCGTGAATACACTCTGGCACAAAGCAAGTTGTATACAATTACAAAATCGATGAGGCACAAACCATGAGCAAAATGAGAGCAATCGATGCAGCCGTTCTGGTCATGCGCCGTGAAGGTGTAGATACCGCGTTCGGCATCCCGGGGGCTGCCATCAACCCGTTGTACTCGGCCCTGAAGAAAGTCGGTGGCATCGATCACGTCCTCGCTCGTCACGTCGAAGGCGCCTCGCACATGGCCGAGGGTTACACCCGTGCCAACCCAGGCAACATCGGCGTGTGCATCGGCACCTCCGGCCCAGCCGGCACCGACATGGTCACCGGCCTGTACAGTGCCTCCGCCGACTCCATCCCGATCCTCTGCATCACCGGCCAGGCCCCACGTGCCCGCCTGCACAAGGAAGACTTCCAGGCCGTCGACATCACCAACATCGTCAAGCCGGTCACCAAGTGGGCCACCACCGTTCTGGAGCCGGGCCAGGTGCCTTACGCCTTCCAGAAGGCCTTCTATGAAATGCGCACCGGCCGCCCAGGCCCGGTACTGATCGACCTGCCGTTCGACGTGCAGATGGCCGAAATCGAATTCGACATCGACGCCTACGAACCGCTGCCAGTGCACAAGCCGTCCGCCACCCGCGTACAGGCCGAAAAAGCCCTGGCCCTGCTCAATGACGCCGAACGCCCGCTGCTGGTAGCCGGTGGCGGCATCATCAACGCCGACGCCAGCGACAAGCTGGTCGAGTTCGCCGAACTGACCGGTGTACCAGTGATTCCAACCCTGATGGGCTGGGGCACCATCCCGGACGACCACGCACAGATGGTCGGCATGGTCGGCCTGCAGACTTCGCACCGCTATGGCAACGCCACCCTGCTGAAATCTGACCTGGTGTTCGGTATCGGTAACCGCTGGGCCAACCGCCACACCGGTTCCGTCGACGTCTACACCGAAGGCCGCAAGTTCGTGCACGTGGACATCGAGCCGACCCAGATCGGCCGCGTGTTTACCCCGGACCTGGGTATCGTTTCCGACGCCGGCAAGGCACTGGACGTGTTCCTCGAAGTGGCACGCGAGTGGAAAGCCGCTGGCAAGCTGAAGTGCCGCAAGGCCTGGCTGGAAGACTGCCAGGAGCGCAAGGCCACCCTGCAGCGCAAGACCCACTTCGACAACGTGCCGGTCAAGCCGCAGCGCGTCTACGAAGAAATGAACCAGGTATTCGGCAAGGACACCTGCTACGTCAGCACCATCGGTCTGTCGCAGATCGCCGGCGCGCAGTTCCTGCACGTGTACAAGCCACGCCACTGGATCAACTGCGGCCAGGCCGGCCCGCTGGGCTGGACCATCCCTGCCGCCCTCGGTGTGGTCAAGGCCGATCCGAAGCGCAAGGTGGTCGCGCTGTCGGGTGACTACGACTTCCAGTTCATGATCGAAGAGCTGGCGGTGGGCGCACAGTTCAATCTGCCGTACGTGCACGTGCTGGTGAACAACGCCTACCTGGGCCTGATCCGTCAGGCACAGCGTGGCTTCGACATGGATTACTGTGTACAACTGGCGTTCGAGAACATCAACTCGACCGACGCCGCCACCTACGGTGTCGACCATGTCGCCGTGGTCGAAGGCCTGGGCTGCAAGGCCATCCGTGTATTCGAGCCGGCCGAGATCGCCCCTGCCCTGCTCAAGGCACAGAAGATGGCCGAAGAGTTCCGCGTACCGGTGGTGGTCGAAGTGATTCTCGAACGTGTGACCAACATTTCCATGGGCACCGAGATCAACGCGGTCAACGAGTTCGAAGACCTGGCCCTGGTCGGCAACGACGCGCCAACCGCCATCTCGCTGCTGGACTGATCGACTGACGCCCCCGTGCCGACCCCTACCTGAGGGCGCCGGGGGCCTTCATCGCAAGGAGACACAACATGCCTCGCTTCGCTGCCAACCTGTCCATGCTGTTTACCGAACAGGACTTCCTGGCCCGCTTCAAGGCTGCCGCCGATGCTGGTTTCAGCGGCGTAGAGTACCTCTTCCCGTACGATTTCAGCGCTGCCGAGATCAAGCAGCAGCTGGACGCCAACGGCCTGACCCAGGTGCTGTTCAACCTGCCGGCGGGCGATTGGGCCAAGGGGGAGCGCGGTATCACCTGCCACCCTGACCGCGTCGAGGAATTCCGCGCCGGTGTCGACAAGGCCATCGAATACGCCAAGGTGCTGGGCAACACCCAGGTCAACGCCCTGGCCGGCATTCGCCCACAAGGCCCGGACTGCGCCACCGTGCGCAAGACCTTCGTGGAAAACCTGCGCTACGCCGCCGACAAGCTGAAAGCCGCCGGGATCCGCCTGGTCATGGAAATGATCAACACCCGCGACATCCCCGGCTTCTACCTGAACACCACCAAACAGGCCCTGGAAATCCAGGCCGAGGTTGGCAGCGACAACCTGTTCCTGCAGTACGACATCTACCACATGCAGATCATGGAAGGTGACCTGGCTCGCACCATGGAAGCCAACCTGAAACTGATCAACCACATCCAGCTGGCCGACAACCCCGGCCGCAACGAGCCAGGTACCGGCGAGATCAACTACCGCTTCCTGTTCGAACACCTGGACCGCATCGGCTACCAGGGCTGGGTGGGCGCGGAGTACAAGCCGCTGACCACCACCGAAGCGGGCCTGGGCTGGCTGAAGACCCATAACGCAATCTAAGGCTGATCGGGTCCCGTGACACATGCCTGACCCTGTGGGAGCGGGTTCACCCGCGAATGCGATGTTGGCTTCACTGCCGCTTTCGCGGGTAAACCCGCTCCCACAGAGTTTTGTGTCCAACAAGGGGCCTGTGCAGCCTGCTCCATCGAGATTCAACAAATACAACGAGGTAATCTCTCATGGCTAAAATCGGTTTCATCGGCACCGGCATCATGGGCAAGCCCATGGCTCAGAACCTGCAGAAAGCAGGTCACAGCATCTTCATTTCCACCCACCACGACGCTGCCCCGGCCGACCTGATCGCCGCCGGTGCCGTGGCCCTGGCCAACCCGAAGGAAGTTGCCCAGGAAGCCGAATTCATCATCGTCATGGTCCCCGACACCCCGCAGGTCGAGAGCGTCCTGTTCGGTGACAACGGCGTGGCCGAAGGCGTGGGCCCGAACAAGGTCGTGATCGACATGAGCTCGATCTCCCCTACCGCTACCAAAGCCTTCGCCGAGAAGATCAAGGCTACCGGCGCTGCCTACCTGGACGCCCCGGTGTCCGGCGGCGAAGTCGGTGCCAAGGCCGCGACCCTGAGCATCATGGTCGGTGGCTGCCCGAAAGCCTTCGAGCGCACCCTGCCGCTGTTCGAAGCCATGGGCAAGAACATCACCCGCGTCGGTGGCAATGGCGACGGCCAGACCGCCAAGGTGGCCAACCAGATCATCGTTGCCCTGAACATCCAGGCCGTTGCCGAAGCCCTGCTGTTCGCCGCCAAGAATGGTGCCGACCCGGCCAAGGTACGTGAAGCCCTGATGGGCGGCTTCGCCTCGTCGAAGATCCTCGAAGTGCACGCCGAGCGCATGATCAAGGGCACCTTCGACCCAGGTTTCCGCATCAACCTGCACCAGAAGGACCTGAACCTGGCCCTGCAAGGCGCCAAGGAACTGGGCATCAACCTGCCCAACACCTCCAATGCACAGCAAGTGTTCAACACCTGCCAGGCCCTGGGCGGCGGCAACTGGGACCACTCGGCGCTGATCAAAGGCCTGGAGCACATGGCCAACTTCTCGATCCGCGACGACAAGTAAGTAATTTTTAGCCTTCACCGGCCTCTTCGCGGGTGAACCCGCTCCCACAGGATTTACGCCGTCTTCAGCCTCTGTGAAGTCCCTGTGGGAGCGGGTTTACCCGCGAAGAAGCCAACACCGTTGAACCTGCGACCACAGGTTCAACGGTGGCACCGAGCAACACCCGCCCCTGGTTCGGCCTGCACGGAGGCAGTTCCAGGGGCGTTTTTGATTCTGCAGAACAACAATAATTGGGAGCCTGCCATGTCGGTCGATCCGCAAAACCTTCTCCGCGAGCTGTTCGACACAGCCATCGCTGCCGCCCACCCCCGTCAAGTCCTCGAACCCTACCTGCCCGCCGACCGCAGCGGCCGGGTCATCGTCATCGGTGCAGGCAAGGCCGCAGCCGCCATGGCCGAAGTGGTCGAGAAGTGCTGGCAGGGCGAAGTCTCCGGGCTTGTTGTCACACGGTACGGTCACGGTGCCAACTGCCAGAAGATCGAGGTGGTCGAAGCCGCCCACCCGGTCCCCGATGCCGCCGGCCTGGCCGTGGCAAAACGCGTGTTGGAACTGGTCAGCAACCTCAGTGAAGACGACCGCGTCATCTTCCTGCTGTCCGGCGGTGGCTCAGCGCTGCTGGCCCTGCCCGCCGAAGGCCTGACCCTGGCCGACAAGCAGCAGATCAACAAGGCGCTGCTGAAATCCGGCGCCACCATCGGCGAGATGAACTGCGTGCGCAAGCACCTCTCGGCGATCAAGGGCGGCCGCCTGGCCAAGGCCTGCTGGCCGGCCACGGTGTATACCTATGCCATTTCCGATGTCCCGGGCGACCTCGCCACGGTGATCGCCTCCGGCCCTACCGTGGCCGACCCGAGCACCTCGGCCGACGCCCTGGCCATCCTCAAACGCTATAACATCGAAGCACCCAAGGCGGTTATCGACTGGCTCAACAACCCAGCCTCGGAAACCGTCAAGGCCGACGACCCGGCCCTGGCCCGCAGCCACTTCCAGCTGATCGCCAAGCCCCAGCAGTCGCTCGAAGCCGCCGCGGTCAAAGCCCGCCAGGCCGGGTTCAGCCCGCTGATCCTCGGCGACCTGGAAGGCGAATCACGCGAAGTGGCGAAGGTGCACGCCGGTATCGCCCGGCAGATCGTCCAGCACGGCCAGCCACTGAAGGCACCCTGCGTGATCCTGTCCGGCGGCGAAACCACCGTGACCGTGCGCGGCAATGGCCGTGGCGGGCGCAACGCCGAATTCCTGCTCAGCCTCACCGAAAGCCTGAAAGGCCTGCCGGGCGTGTACGCCCTGGCCGGTGACACCGACGGTATCGATGGCTCGGAAGAAAACGCCGGCGCCTTCATGACCCCGGCCAGCTACGCCCGTGCCGAAGCCCTGGGCCTGTCGGCCAGCGACGAACTGGACAACAACAACGGCTACGGCTATTTCGCCGCCCTGGATGCGCTGATCGTCACCGAGCCGACCCGCACCAACGTCAACGACTTCCGCGCCATCCTGATCCTCGAGACTGCCCAATCATGACGCCTGATAAAAAAGTAAAGATCCTCGCCACCCTCGGCCCTGCGATCAAAGGCATCGACGACATCCGCCAACTGGTAGAAGCCGGGGTGAACATCTTCCGCCTCAACTTCAGCCACGGCGAGCATGCCGACCACGCCCTGCGCTACCAGTGGATCCGCGAAGTCGAGCAGCAACTGAACTACCCGCTGGGTATCCTCATGGACCTGCAGGGGCCGAAGCTGCGCGTCGGCCGCTTTGCCGACGGCAAGGTGCAGCTGCAACGCGGCCAGGCCCTGCGCCTGGACCTGGATAACACCCCGGGCGACAGCCGCCGGGTCAACCTGCCGCACCCTGAGATCATCGCCGCCCTCGAGCCGGGCATGGACCTGCTGCTGGACGACGGCAAGTTGCGCCTGCGCGTCACCGCCAAGCACAGCGACGCCATCGACACCGAAGTGCTGGCCGGTGGCGAGCTGTCCGATCGCAAGGGTGTCAACGTGCCGCAAGCGGTGCTCGACCTCTCCCCGCTCACCGAGAAAGACCGCCGCGACCTGGCCTTCGGCCTGGAACTGGGCGTGGACTGGGTGGCCCTGTCGTTCGTGCAGCGCCCCGAAGACATCACCGAAGCACGCCAGCTGATCGGTGACCGTGCCTACCTGATGGCGAAGATCGAAAAGCCATCGGCAGTCGAACAGCTGCAAGCCATCGCGGAGCTTGCGGATGCGATCATGGTGGCCCGTGGCGACCTGGGCGTGGAAGTGCCGGCCGAAAGCGTGCCGCAAATCCAGAAGCACATCATCGGCACCTGCCGCCAACTGGGCAAACCGGTGGTGGTGGCCACGCAGATGCTCGAATCCATGCGTTTCTCGCCAGCGCCGACCCGCGCCGAAGTCACCGACGTGGCCAACGCCGTGGCCGAAGGTGCCGATGCGGTGATGCTGTCGGCCGAGACTGCCTCGGGTGAGTACCCGCTGGAAGCCGTGCAGATGATGAGCAAGATCATCCGCCAGGTGGAGAACGGCCCGGACTACCAGGCCCAGCTCGACGTTGGCCGGCCGAAGGCCGAGGCCACCGTATCGGACGCCATCAGCTGCGCCATCCGCCGTATCAGCGGCATCCTGCCGGTGGCGGTGCTGGTCAACTACAGCGAGTCGGGCGCCTCGACCCTGCGCGCGGCACGCGAGCGGCCACGGGCACCGATCCTCAACCTCACCCCGAACCTGGCCACCGCGCGTCGCCTGAGCGTGGCGTGGGGCGTGCACTCGGTGGTCAACGACCGCCTGCGCCAGGTGGACGAGGTTGTATCCACCGCACTGGAGATTGCCCAGGCACAAGGCATGGCCAGCCGTGGCGACACGCTGCTGATCACTGCCGGTGTGCCTTTCGGCAAACCAGGGTCGACTAACACGCTGCGGATCGAGACCTTGATCTAAACCACCGCATCTCTCCTGTGGGAGCGGGCGTGCCCGCGAAGAGGCCAGCAGGGACAACGACGTTGCCTGAGCTGACGCATTCGCGGGCACGCCCGCTCCCACAGGGTCGGTGGTGTCACACACAACTGCGGAAAACCCGAGGCCCAAAGAGGCCCACCGCGCCCCATCAACCTCACTGACTGCCCCGATGTACACCAAAAATTTCGTCAACCCGTGCCCCGACTGGGCCACGGCGTTACTCAACGGCTTCAGCCAGGTGCTGCTGCTGCGCAACCCCCTGTGCGGCCTGTGCTGCCTGCTGGCCATCCTGCTGACCGCCCCCGGCCTGGTCGGTGGCGCCCTGCTCGGCGCCCTGGCCGGCCTGCTCACCGCCCAGGCTCGTGGCTACGACCGTGCCGACCGCCAGGCAGGCCTGTACAGCTACAACGGCGTACTGATCGGCATCCTGATCAGCGCCGTGCTGCCCTGGTCGGTCATCCTGCCGCCACTGATCATCGCCGCTGGCGGCCTGTCCAGCATCATCACCCACCAGTGGCGCAAGCGCGGCGGCAAGCTGCTGATCGCCTACACCGCACCCTTCGTCCTGCTTGGCTGGGCCGTATTGCTGATCGCCAGCCCCTCGCCCAGCGGCTTCGTCGAAGCCCAGCCGCTGTACGCGTTGGCGCGCGGCGTGGGCCAGATCTTCCTGCTCGACCAGCCCCTGGCCGGCCTGCTTATCGTCATCGGCATGTTCATCGCAAACCCTTATGCCGCAATGTGGGCGGTGATCGGCTCGGCCATCGGGGGCGGCGTAGCGCTGCTCGCGGACCAGGCACAGGCAGCGTGGATGGGCCTTTACGGTTTCAACGCTGCGCTGGCGGCACTCGCGTTCAGTAGACAAGGTGAAAAGCCGTGGCTGACAGTGCTGGCCATCACCCTGGCCCTGCTACTGCAACCACTGTTCAAGCTGCTACCGGTGCCCGGCCTGACCGCGCCCTTCGTCGCCGCCTGCTGGCTGATGCACCTGGGTAATCATCTGGCCCAGCCCAGGCATCGTGACGCCAGCCGCTTGCACAGCTGAAATGCAGCCCCTAGGCTCAGCCCATCGCTTTTGTGGAACGAGCCAATGAACAACCCTGCGAGCCTGCGCGAGCAGCTCTACATCATCGTCTTCCAGACCGATACCGTGGCTGGAAGACGCTTCGACAAGATCCTCCTGCTGATCATCCTGGCCAGCCTGGTGACGGTGATACTCGACAGCATCGACGAAGTGCACCAGGGCTACGCCGGCCTGCTGGCCGGCATCGAGTGGGGCTTTACCGCGATCTTCCTGGCCGAGTACCTCACCCGCCTGTACTGCTCGCCCAAGCCTTTGCGCTACGCATTCAGCTTTTATGGCCTGGTCGATCTGCTGGCGATCGTGCCGGGGATCATCGCGCTGTACTACAGCGACGCCCAGTACCTGCTGATTATCCGGGTGATACGGATGCTGCGGATCTTCCGTGTGCTCAAGCTCAGCCCGTACCTCAAGCAGGCCCATTATCTGATGGAGGCGCTGCGCGGCAGCAAGCAGAAGATCATCGTGTTCCTGGTGACGGTATCGACCCTGGTGACGGTGTTCGGCACCTTGATGTATGTGATCGAAGGGCCTGAGCATGGTTTTACCAGCATTCCCAAGGGCATCTACTGGGCCATCGTTACCCTGACCACGGTAGGCTTTGGCGACATCGTGCCGAAGACCCCGCTGGGGCAGGTGCTGTCGTCGCTGGTGATGATTACCGGTTATTCGATCATTGCCGTGCCGACTGGGATCTTTACAGCGGAGCTGGCCAATGCCATGCGCGGGGAGCAGCTGCAGCACTCCTGCCCGAACTGCAGCAAGAAGACTCACGAGCACGGCGCGGCGTTCTGTTCCCGGTGCGGAAGCGGACTGTTTCCAAAGCAGTGATGTTGGCGGCTGTGGCTGTGAGCCGCAGCCGACCATCGCACGCTTTGACTATCGGCGAATTTGTCTAATTTCTGCATTCAGTCCGTCCTGATTGCTATTGAAACCCGGAGCGCCGCTCCCATTCCACTCTTCAGCTGTAAACCAACTTTGCATCTCTTTTTCCAGCGCAGCAGCCCCAGCCTCATTGGGTTCGAAAGTAGTTATTGCAATCGGCTTTGAGCGCACTCTGACGAAACCATAATTCCCAGCAACACGATCAGTGGCAGAAAAATTGTAATCCTTCATTGAATCGCCTTTCAGATCAATTATCAACCCACCCTTAACATAAACCTCGCGCCCGGCAAAGTTCTCATGAGTGGCTGTCCTCGGCAACAGATCCGGAGCCTCTCCCCGAGCCAACCTGTAGTGTTTGTAACCATCACCCTGAGCCTCATATACATAAATACTTCTACGTTCATCAGCAGATCTCTTTTTTAGCAGCTGTTTCAAAAGCCCAGTCGGCAAACTTTTTTCTTTCATGAAGCCGGTTGTACCAGTTCGACGCCACGGCATGAAAAGCTTTGTAATATTTACGCGACCGGAAGGATCCAAACCATTGACCGGATCAGAGGCACAGTAGACATAACTATTGATACCGCCTTTATTGAAAGGACTTAAATGATCAGGAGAAAGGAAGCGCATAAGTCTTGGCGCAAACTGACGATGCCCGTTTCCTAGAAGATAACCACTTGTTACAAAATCCAGTCTTTCACCATTGAAAGCTTGCCTACCCTCCATACCATTGTACGTGCGAAATCCATAGGGCGTATATGAGAGCTCATTAATTTCATTGGCAACCTCCCCATACACTGTCCCTGTATCACTACTCATTAGCAGCTTGGTGCTGGCCCCCAACGACGCAAGCGGCCATCTTGATACAGAGAAAAAATTCAGGTTTTTTTCACCCTCTTCGACTACCAACCTATTTTTACAATAAAAAATTCGAACCCTTCTCATAAATCCCCCTTTAAAGCCTTTAATTCCACACAACAATTCTGCCTTGATTGTCGCAATGACATCAAACCGCCCATCAACTCCAATTGCAGTTTCAGGCCTATTCTGGACACTTTTCATTTGAACTGGCTACTGGTAAATTTATCAGGTCTTATGCCAAAGCCCTCAGCCCAGCGCCTGTCGCCAGCACGCCATCCTTACCAAGATCGCGTATGGTTTAAGTTCGATGCGATCAACGTGACTGACCTCAACAGCAGCGCTGCTGTTGGCATAAACAAAGTATTTTTTGTTCTTTAACCACCACTACTCCACCCGCTATAGTCGCAGACAAACTGCCAACACCTTCTCGATAACAAGGAAGCAACGTGAAAAAACTCTTCACCGCCTCGCTGCTCGCCGCAGGCCTTGCCCTGGGCAATTTCGCTCAGGCTGCCCCCACCCTGCTCAACGTTTCCTACGACGTGATGCGCGACTTCTACAAGGATTACAACCCGGCCTTCCAGAAGCACTGGGAAGCCGAGCACAAGGAGAAAGTCAACGTGCAGATGTCGTTCGGCGGCTCGAGCAAGCAGGCGCGAGCGGTGATCGATGGCCTGCCGGCCGATGTCATCACCATGAACATGGCCACCGACATCAACGCCCTGGCCGACAACGGCAAACTGGTGCCGGACAACTGGGTCAGCCGCCTGCCGAACAACAGCGCGCCATTCACCTCGGCCACTGTGTTCATCGTGCGCAAGGGTAACCCCAAGGCGCTGAAAGACTGGCCCGACCTGCTCAAGGATGGCGTACAGGTAATCGTGCCCAACCCAAAGACCTCGGGTAACGGCCGCTACACCTACCTGTCGGCCTGGGGCTATGTGCTCAAGCAAGGCGGTGATGAAAACAAGGCCAAGGACTTTGTCGGCAAGCTGTTCAAGCAGGCGCCGGTGCTGGACACCGGTGGCCGCGCCGCCACCACCACCTTCATGACCAACCAGATCGGTGACGTGCTGGTGACCTTCGAGAACGAAGCCGAAATGATCGCCCGCGAGTTCGGCCGCGACCAGTTCGAAGTGGTCTACCCGAGCGTGTCGGCCGAAGCCGAGCCACCGGTCACCGTGGTCGACAAGGTAGTGGCGAAGAAGGGCACCCAGGCCGCGGCCGAGGAATACCTGAAGTACCTGTGGTCGCCAGCCGCCCAGGAAATTGCCGCACAGAACTACCTGCGCCCGCGTGATGCGACGGTACTGGCCAAGTACACCGACCGCTTCCCGAAAGTGGACTTCCTGTCGGTGGAGAAGACCTTTGGTGACTGGCGCACCGTGCAGAAGACCCACTTCAATGATGGTGGGGTGTTTGACCAGATCTACACCAACAATCAGTAATTGATGTAAGCCTTACCGGCCTCTTCGCGGCTAAAGCCGCTCCCACAGGAACCCCACAGCCCTCAGGTTTTGCACTGTACTTGTGGGAGCGGGTTTACCCGCGAAGAGGCCAGCAAGGGCAACATCAGGCCTGACGGAATACCAGGGCCTTCAAGCCCCCCGCCGGGTCCACGTCAGGAAACTCCGGCGGGTTCTCTAGCCGCTCGACGAATGCCAGCGACGGCGCCTGCTCCGCCATCCCCTCGATCAGAAACTCTGGCCCGATGCCCGGGTCGTTCACGCATGCCAGCACCGTCCCGCCCTCGCTCAACAACTCCGGCAAGCGCCGCAGGATCTTCGCGTAATCCTGGGTCAGCACAAAGCTGCCGCGCTGGAAGGTCGGCGGGTCGATGATGATCAGGTCGTAAGGCCCGTACTTGCGCACCTTGCCCCACGACTTGAACAGCTCGTGCCCCAGGTAGGCCACCCGCGACGCATCGTGGCCATTGAGGCGGTGGTTGTCGCGGCCCCGGGACAACGCCGACTTGGCCATGTCCAGGTTAACCACCTGCTCGGCGCCACCGGCAATCGCCGCCACCGAGAAACCGCAGGTGTAGGCGAACAGGTTCAGCACGCGCTTGCCCGCCGCCTGCTCGCGCACCCAGCGCCGACCATAGCGCATGTCGAGGAACAGGCCATTGTTCTGCCGTACGCCCAGGTCCAGCAGGTAGGTCAGCCCATCCTCGACCACCTCGCGCTGCTGGCACGGTTCGCCCAGCAGCCACTGGCCCGGGCTGTCGGGCAGGTAGCGATGCTGGATAAGGATGGCTTGACCAGTCCACTGTGGGCGCTCGGCGAGAGTACGCAGCATGGCCTCCAGTTCGGCCAGCTGGCCTTGCGCCGGCTCGCGGAACAGAGCGACCGACAGCACGCCTTGCAGCCAGTCCACGGTGACCTGCTCCAGGCCCGCCCAGCAGCGGCCGCGGCCGTGGAACAGGCGGCGGGTTTCCTGCGGGGCAGGGTCGAGGGCGGCGAGCAGGCGTTGCTCCAGAGTCTGGATCGGCGAAGTCATCATGGGTCGCAAGCTGGCAAAAGCGGCATTCTACCTTGCGGGCCCTTTCGCGGGTAAACCCGCTCCCACAGGTGCTGCACACGGTTCGGGCCTGTGATGATCCTGTGGGAGCGGGTTTACCCGCGAAAGGGCCCGCAAGACCATCTCATTACTCGGCCACAACCCGCGCTGGCCGGAACCACCACCCCTGCTGCATCCCCGCCGCCGCCAGCAGGATCAACGCCACCCCCAGCCACTGCAACGGTGCCAGCCGGTGCCCGAACGCCACCCAGTCCACCAGAATCGCCGCAATCGGGTAGATGAACGACAGTGCCCCGGTCAGCGCCGTGGGCAAGCGCTGGATGGCGCTGTACAGCAACACATACATCAACCCGGTGTGCACCATGCCCAAGGTCACCAGGCTGGCCAGCGCCGGCACTTCACCCGGCAACCCGCCAAGCTTGACCCACGGCGCCAGCAACAGCACACCCGTGGCCACCTGGATCAGCGCGATCAGGTGCGGTGGCGTGCCACTCAGGCGCTTGATGATCAACGCCGCGATGGCATACAGGAAAGCCGCCCCCAGCGCCAGCGCAATGCCCAGCAAATAGTCCTCACCGCCACCCTGCCCCGCGCCATGGGCACTGACGATGGCCAGCATGCCGAGGAACGCCACGCTAAGCCAGGTAACTTTGGCCAGGGTGATCTTCTCGCCCAGGAACACCGCCGCCAGCCCCACCAGCATGAACGGCTGCACGTTGTACACCGCCGTGCCGATGGCAATCGACGCCCGCGAGTAGGAGGCGAACAGCAACACCCAGTTGCCGACAATGGCCACACCGCTGGCAATCGCCAGCAGGAACGCCGTGCGGCTGATCACGCCCGGCCGCAGGAAGCCGAACCCAGCGCAAATCGCCAGCAAGGTCACGGCACCGAACACGCAGCGCCAGAACACCACCTCGAGCACCGGCTGGCCTGACACCAGCACGAACCAACCGATGGTCCCGGAAATCAGCATGGCGGCAACCATTTCCAGCGAGCCACGACGCAATGAACTGTCCATCTCAAACCTCCTGTTGACGATGGCAACAGTATGCAAAGGTTGCTGCCCGGCCTTCCAGCGCATAACGAAGGAAGATTGGCCAGTTTGCCTTTACTATCAAGGCAAATCACGCGAATAACCTGATTGAGGTGACCATGACCGATGCCATCGACCAACTGCTAATCAACGCGCTGATGGAAGACTCGCGCCGCTCACTCAAAGCCCTGGCGCAGATCAGCGGGCTGTCTTCACCCAGCGTCAGCGAACGCCTGCGTCGCCTGGAGGAACGCGGCGTGTTGCGCGGTTACACCGTAGAGGTCGACCCACGCGCCTTTGGCTACCAGCTGCAGGCCATCGTGCGCATCCGCCCGCTACCCGGGAAGCTGCAGGAGGTGGAGCGGCAGATCATCGCCATTCCCGAATTCACCGAGTGCGACAAGGTAATTGGCGAAGACTGCTTCATTGCCCGCCTGCATGTTCGCTCGATGGAGCAACTGGACACCCTGCTCGACCGCCTCTATACGGTGGCCGAGACCAATACGGCGATCATCAAGAAGACACCGGTCAAGCGGCGGTTGCCGCCGATGGATTGAATCTGCCTGTGCGGGCCTCTTCGCGGGTAAACCCGCTCCCACAGGATTTCGACCGACCTGAATGCTACGGGGTACTTGTGGGAGCGGGTTTACCCGCGAAGAGGCCAGCACAGGAAAAAGCTGACTAATTTTTGTACACAAGAATGTCACCATAAGTGTCGTTTTTGTGTGCACTTTCCAAGATCACGCCCCAATACGTTACACACTTCCCACAACTTATTCTGACCAAATGATCAACTAAATCATCTTCGAAAAATTTAAACCTGTTCATTTGGTCAACTTATATCCCCTTCATTTCATCAACTTATATTTCAACAAGATAGATTCAAAATGATGGCCAACTGAAGTTTGCTTTTTCCTTGGCACGGAACTCGCTTTTGTGTGTTCGTGTTTTGTATACAAACTAAACAAAACATAAATACACAAGAACCCGCGACGCCGACCCAACATCGGCCGCCGCGCCCCAAACCCTGAGATGCCAACGCTGCACCGACGAGATGGCGAGCCCGTGCGCATGCCCGCTCATCGCAGTCCACGTGCATCAGGAGCCCGCCGGAATGAGTACCAGCTTCGACCTTGCCCCTGAACTATCCGTCGCCAGCACCCACCCCGCGTCCACTCTCGCCGGCAGCCAGCCGGAACTTGCCCTGAGCCCGCGCCTGCATAACCGCGACCTCGCCCCGACGCGCATCGAAGGCCGCCGCTGGGGCGGCTACAGCATCTTTGCGCTGTGGACCAACGATGTGCACAACATCGCCAACTACTCGTTCGCCATGGGCTTGTTCGCCCTCGGCCTGGGTGGCTGGCAGATCCTGCTGTCGCTGGCCATCGGCGCGGCGCTGGTGTACTTCTTCATGAACCTGTCCGGCTACATGGGGCAGAAGACCGGCGTACCGTTCCCGGTCATCAGCCGCATCGCCTTCGGCATCCATGGTGCGCAGATTCCGGCGCTGATTCGTGCGGTCATCGCCATCGCCTGGTTCGGCATCCAGACCTATCTGGCTTCGGTGGTGCTGCGCGTGCTGCTCACCGCGGTATGGCCGCAGATGGCAGCCTACGACCACGACAGCATCCTCGGCCTGTCGAGCCTGGGCTGGGTGTGCTTCGTGTCGATCTGGCTGGTACAGCTGGTGATCCTGGCCTATGGCATGGAGATGGTGCGCCGCTACGAGGCCTTTGCCGGCCCGGTGATCCTGCTGACCGTCGCCGCCCTGGCGGTGTTCATGTACTTCAAGGCCGACGCCCGCATCGCCTGGTCAGTTGCCGAACCGCTGACCGGCTACGAGATGTGGCGCAACATATTTGCCGGCGGCGCACTGTGGCTGGCGATCTACGGCACCCTGGTGCTGAACTTCTGTGACTTCGCCCGCTCCTCGCCATGCCGCAAGACCATCCGCGTCGGCAACTTCTGGGGCCTGCCGGTGAACATCCTGGTGTTCGCCGTGATCACCGTGGTGCTGTGCGGCGCGCAGTTCCAGATCAACGGCCAGATCATCGACAGCCCGACCCAGATCGTCGCGGCCATCCCTAGTACAGCGTTCCTGGTACTGGGCTGCCTGGCCTTCCTGATCGTGACGGTGGCGGTGAACATCATGGCCAACTTCGTCGCCCCGGCCTTCGTCCTCAGCAACCTGGCACCGCGTCACCTGAACTTCCGCCGCGCCGGGCTGATCAGCGCCACCCTGGCGGTGCTGATCCTGCCGTGGAACCTGTACAACAGCCCGCTGGTGATCGTGTACTTCCTGTCCGGCCTGGGTGCCCTGCTCGGCCCGCTGTACGGGGTGATCATGTCCGACTACTGGTTGCTGCGCAAAGGCTGCATCAACGTGCCGCAGCTGTACAGCGAAGACCCGGCTGGCGCCTACCACTACACCAAGGGCATCAACCTGCGCGCCGTGGCCGCCTTCGTGCCGGCCGCCCTGCTGGCCATCGTCCTGGCCCTGGTGCCCAACTTCCATGGCGTGGCGCCATTCTCCTGGCTGATCGGTGCCGGCATCGCCGCCGCACTTTACCTGCTGATCGCCCCACGCAAACACCAATACCAGGACGTCAGCGGCGAATGCATCGCCGTGGACCACAGCAGCCATTGACCAGGGAGGACTACCCATGCGCATTCTGATCGCCAACGTCAACACCACCGAAGCCATCACCGAAGCCATTGCCGAACAGGCCCGTGCGGTGGCAGCGCCCGGCACGGAAATCATCGGCCTCACCCCATGGTTCGGTGCCGAGTCGGTGGAAGGCAACTTCGAAAGCTACCTGGCCGCCATCGCGGTGATGGACCGGGTACTGGCCTACGAAGGCCCTTATGATGCCGTGATACAGGCGGGTTACGGCGAACATGGCCGCGAAGGCTTGCAGGAACTGCTGAACGTACCGGTGGTGGACATCACCGATGCAGCCGCCAGCACGGCAATGTACCTGGGCCATGCCTACTCGGTGGTGACCACCCTGGACCGCACCGTGCCGCTGATCGAAGACCGCCTGAAGCTCTCCGGCCTGTATGACCGCTGCGCATCGGTGCGGGCCAGCGGGCTGGCGGTGCTGGAGCTTGAAGCCGACCCACAGCGCGCCGTGGAGGCGATTGTCGAGCAGGCAGAACGAGCGGTGGGTGACGACAAGGCCGAAGTGATCTGCCTGGGTTGCGGCGGCATGGCCGGGCTGGACGAGCAGATCCGCCAGCGCACCGGCGTGCCGGTGGTCGATGGCGTGAGCGCGGCGGTAACCATGGCCGAATCGCTGGTGCGCATGGGCTTGAGTACCTCCAAGGTCCGTACCTATGCCACGCCACGGGTGAAGAAAGTGGTGGGTTGGCCGATGCGGTTCGGGCGTTAGGAGTCTTTCGCCTGTCCTGGCCTCTTCGCGGGTAAACCCGCTCCCACAGGGACCGCATTGCTCTCAAGGCCTGCGCAGTACTTGTGGGAGCGGGTTTACCCGCGAAGAGGCCGGTCCTGTCGAAGCATCATTCTGGTCAACCGCTGTGTACACAACTTCATCGTCACTCTGTACAGGCTTCCCGGCAGAACAGTACCAGCGGATCAGGTCGGGCAGCTATGCGCACCATCATTCAGGCCCTGACGCACATTGCGGCTGAGCAGGCTGGCCTTGCCGTCGTGCCAGGTCAGGGTCAGGACGTAGAGGGTGTCGAAGTCGTCGCCGCTCCAGTCCTCGGTGATCACCCGCTTTTCACCAAGAGCCTTGCCAGCCACGGCATTGATCAGGTCAGGGAGGTAGCCATGCGACCAGGCGGTGTACACGGTCGCGTTACGGTACTTGTCGCGCAGCAGCTCTTCGGCCAGCGAGTCGGTGTCGTTGGCGCCATAGTCGATGTTTACCGGCAGGCCCAGGCGAATGGCGCTGGGGCTGATGGTCATCAGCGGGCGAACGTAGCTGTAGCTTTGGTCCTTGCTGCCTTCCTCGACATGCCGCGAGGGGTTGGCAGCGAACACGTAGTCGGCCTTGCCAAAGCGCTCGGGCAGCACGGTAGCCAGATCCAACGCACGGTTGAGGCCCTGGCAGTTCAACTGGCCCAGCCCCTCGCCCGGCTTCTCGGCGTGGCGCAGGAACACAAGGGTCTGGGTGCCATCCACCGGTTGCGCCCGGCTTTCGACAACTTCCAGCGCCAGCGGTACGGCTATGGCTGCAAGCGTCAGGCTCAGCAACCAGTGACGACGACGGCGAAAGAATGTTGGCAACTTCATCAAGACAGGCCCATGTGGCAGAAAGAATCGGGTAGACCCGCCACATCACCCCGCCAACAGCACCGCGGGGCATCCTTGTAGTGAATGCCGTCCTTGGCAACGAGTCAGGGTGAGAGTGCCCTGAACCCGTTTGGTTCCTCCCTGGAGGTGGATGCCGTTCCCTAGGCAAGGCTTAGATTAGAGGATGGGTGTTGCTGAAATGTGTCCGTTCGTTACTCGTTGCTCTCGCTGATTACCGTTACGGTGGCCCGGCTGCTTGTTCCATAGAGACAGAGTCGAGAATGGTTACATCAAATACCTGCTCGATAACCTGCTTTGGGCCTTGATTCAGACTCCAGGTGAAGAACACCAGAAAGCCCAGCAAGAACACGAAGAGAATCGAGCCCACGAGACTTTGTGCCACACCCAACCAAAATCCTGGCTTGGCCTGCCTGACTTCGCTGCTTGCTTTATCGGAATAGTACTGTTCAAGCTCCACTGCTTGCGCCGCGATCGACGCATCAAGAAAGCCTTGAGCAAGCTGGCTGGCCTGATTGCGGTAGCTCTCGATCTGCGAGGGGCTGTTGCTGACATCATGGAAAGGGGCCAAGTCTTCATCCTTCGGCTCCCGATCATGCTTTATCTTGAAGGCCTGGATAAACTCGATTTTCTGCCTCTTGTACAACGAATAGGCAATGATACCGAGTGTATCTTGCTCATTCTCCACAAGCACCGAGTATATGTGGTTGTAACAGCCATCGGCCATATGGCTCTTACCCTTTGCGCAGGCGGGAATACGCAGCCGCGAATGCTGCTTTCAGTTCCGAACGGGTCTTTCGGGAGTTGGTAACCACACTCGCCAGTTCGCGTGGTAACGAGATTTCCATTCGCGCGCCTGATGCCACCAACAGCGCGTTCGCTTTGCGTACCACCCGTGAGGAAAAATGCGATTTCATGGATAGGCTACCCTCTTCACTCAGTGAGTCTGCAAGGTTAGCCATACCCGGGCGGCACCTCAATCAGACACTAGCCGACAGCGCGTGTAGTCCTTTTCCTCAATCATCCCGCGTCAGCACTTCCAGCAATTCGATCTCGAAGGTCAAATCCGAATTCGGCGGAATCGCCCCCACGCTGCGTTCGCCATAGCCCAGGTGTGCCGGTACCAGCAACTTGCGCTTGCCGCCAACGCGCATACCCATCAGGCCTTGATCCCACCCCTTGATTACCCGACCCGTGCCGATCACGCACTGGAACGGCTTGCCGCGCGACCAGGACGAGTCGAACTCGCTGCCGTCGGCCAGCCAGCCGGTGTACTGGGTGGTGATCAGGGCGCCTTTGACGGCGGCTTTGCCATCCCCCTCCACGAGGTCGATGATCTGCAGTTCTTGGCTCACGGGGCACACTCCAACGCTGGAAACAAAGCCGCCCTTTTCTCAGGAATGCACCGGTTTGGCAAGTTCGCGTGGCGTTTCGTGCTGGCGCATCGATCACAGCACGCCGCCTGAATCAGCCGAGCTGCTCGAAGGCTTCCTGGCCAGTCAGTTCCTTGGTCTGGTTGGCGAAGCAATACCAGGCGGGTTTCTGTTCGACGAAGATCTGCAAGTCGAAATGCCATTCCTGGTCGCCGTCGAGCAGGCCGACCGGCACGGCGTGAAAGTCATTGGCCTTGAGCCGGTAGTACAGGTGCGTGCCGCACTGGCCGCAGAAGCCGCGCTGGGCCCAATCGGAAGACTCATAGACGCTGGGTGCGCGCCCTTCGATCACCGGTGGCTGGCTGCAATGCACCACCAGCAATGGGCCGCCGGTCCATTTGCGGCACATGCTGCAGTGGCAGGCGCTGATATGGGTATTGTCGACGGTGACCTTGAGCCGGGTGGCGCCGCACAGGCAGGTGCCGTGTTTTTCCAGGGCCATGGCTGGCTCCTTGAGCGGAAGATGGGCCAGCAAGTATAGATGCCTGTACCGGCCTCATCGCCGGCACAGGCAGCACAAGACAGTTGCCCAAGGTCAGATGTACACCGTACCGCGCAGGTACAACGCCGCCCGCCCGCTGATGATCACCCGGCCGTTACCCGGCACTTCGCACTGCAGCTGCCCTTTGCGCACCCCACCCTGCTCGCAGCTCAGCACGTTCCTACCCAGACGCTCTGCCCATATCGGCGCCAGCGAGGTGTGCGCCGAGCCAGTCACCGGGTCTTCGTTCACGCCAACCCTCGGGCCGAACCAGCGGGTGACGAAATCAAAGCCACGGCCTGCCGCGGTAACGGCGATACCGCGCACATCGAAGGCCGACAGCGCAACGAAATCCGGCTTCAGGGTGTCGAGCAACAGGGCGTCATCGATCACCACCACATAGTCGTCACTGCGGTACAGCGCCTGTGCCTGGCCCAGGCCCAGCGCCTGCAACAGGCCCGGCAGCATGTCCACGGCGACTGGATGCTTGGCCGGGAAGTCCATGGCCAGCAGCCCGTCAGCGTTGCGGCTGACCCGCAGCTCGCCACTGCGGGTGTTGAAACGCAGCACCTGCACCTGCTCGCCCAGCTGTTCGAACAGCACATAGGCCGAGGCCAGGGTGGCATGGCCGCACAGGTCGACTTCCACGGTCGGGGTGAACCAGCGCAGGTCGAAGGTTTCGCCGTTGCGCACGAAGTAGGCGGTTTCCGAGAGGTTGTTCTCTTCGGCAATGCGCTGCAGCACGTCGTCCGGCAGCCAGCTTTGCAGTGGGATCACTGCCGCCGGGTTGCCCCCGAACGGCTCGGCGGAAAACGCATCGACCTGGAAGATTTCAAGTTGCATGCACACACTCCTTGTTGCCCGATCGCTGCCAGGCAGATGTATGAAAAGGGTTACTGGCGTACCGGAGTCAACACGGCTTCGCCGGCAAAGAACGCCTGCAGGTTGCGCAGCACCAGGGTCACCGTGTCGCGCGCCGCCTCCGGCGACTGGCCGGCCACGTGGGGGGTGAGCACGGTGTTGCCAAGGGCCTTGAGGGCATCGGGTACAGCCGGCTCGTCGTCGAACACATCCAGTGCCGCACCAGCCAGCTGGCCATGCTGCAGCGCGGCCACCAGGGCCTGGGTGTCGACCACGCTGGCTCGGGCGATATTCACCAGGTAGCCCTCGGCCCCCAGCGCCTCGAGCACCTGTGCATCGACCAGGTGACGAGTGTTGGCTCCCCCGGGGGTTGCCACCACCAGGATGTCGACGGCGTCGGCCAGGTGCTGCGGGCTGTCGTACCAGGTGTAGGGCACATCCTGGCGCGGCGTGCGGCTGTGGTAACTGACGGGCATGGCGAAGCCCAGATGGGCGCGCCTGGCAATGGCCAGGCCCACCGCACCAAGGCCGAGAATGCCCAGGCGCTTGCCACTCACCGAGGGGCTGATCACCCGGTTCCATTCGCCCTGGCGGATACTGGCATCGGCGCGGGGAATGTCGCGCAACAGCGCCAGCAGCAGGGCAAGGGTGTGGTCGGCGACCGCTTCGGCATTGGCCCCGGCGCCGTTGGTGACAGTGATGCCGCGCGCAGCGGCCGCGGCCAGGTCGACCTGCTCGTAGCCGGCACCGATCACGCAGATGATCTGCAGTTTGGACAGCGTGTCGATTTCGCTGGCAGTCAGGCCCAGCGGGCCGCGGGTGAGCACGGCATCGATTTCATGGGCATGGCGCTGGATGGCCTCGGCCCGCAGTTGCGGCGAAGGGGCACGGATCAAACGGTAGCCGGCCTGCTCCAGCATGGGCAGGTAATCATCGACGGTTTCCACCAGCACCAGGACTGTCTTGTGCATGCCACCTCCGGGTCAGTTCGAGGCGACATTATGCGGAGTCACCGGCCAGTACAGTCAACCGAAATAAAGAGGTGAAACTGCACTGTTCTGCTCTTGCTCTTGCTCTTGATCTTGATCTTGATCTTGATCTTGATCTTGATCTTGATCTTCGCGACTTCAGGAGGCCGAGCAGAGGTCTTGCGGAGGGAGG